>JAUNIE010000001.1:0-74988 GCA_030523605.1 Clostridia bacterium
AGGCTCTTCTTCCACAGGTTCTTCTTCGCTAAATTCGTCATCTCCGCCGAATTCGTCGCCGCCATCTTCATCACCAAAATCATCATCAAAACCTTCATCCTCGTCTTCATCGGGCCTTTGCGTCCACTCGTCATCGATATCTTCTTCTTTAATGTGCGTATCGAACTGAAGCTTCCGCTTATAAACGTACTGCTTACTTTCAATATGAACGGTTTCAACACGCTTTTTGGGTTTATGAATGTTTTCGGAATCCAGCGCTATCGGTCCGACAACATAAAATACCGAAAGTTTGTATGATTCTCCGAACATTGTCCACACTTTAACTTTCTCTTCCATATTAAGCGGCAACATACTTATCGGAACGTTTTCCACGGGCACTCCCATGTTGCTCGGCATATACCTCGGCGGTATTACAGGATTATCTTTTATAACTTGTATTATTTTTCCTATTATCTTAGCTTCGTCAAGAGCTTTGGATTCAGCCTCCGCCTTGCTGCTCACAGAAATAACATAGTAAAGTTCTATCATTGCGGGGGGATCTTGCTGACTTCCGTCAGGCAGCGTTTTTGCATCTTTTGCGGCACCGCTCAGATCTTCTCTTATGTCGTAAGGGTGTATTCCCACAATATATCCCCCACGCTCTTTTGGATCACATATACCTATTTTTTCGGAGCTGTCCACAGGTTCGGGAACAAGTTTATCCCTAAGAAGTTCAAGTATTCCTTTACCTATATCCGAAATTATCGTATACTTGGCCATAAAACATCATTTCCCCTTTAAAAATTCAAACTTCATTGCGCTTTTATTATCAAATTACCCTTTGTTAATCTGGTTGGGTACTGAAGGATTTGCAAGTTGTACGAGATTATTGTAGAAAATCAAAAATTCATGTTCAGCATCGTATTTATAGTCTATGTCGTATGCTTCGCCAAAAAATTCCGCAGACATATAAATTGTATTTTTATAACTCAAAATCGGAACACTCATATTTTTAGGTTCGTCATTGAGGTAGGCCACGTTTTTACCGCTTTCAATTTCCAAAGTCTTATTCGGCGACTGAATTACCATAACGGCATTGTTATACATATATTCGATCGTTCCGTCAATATACTGATAGAGGTCATCAACAGCAAGCAAAATGTGTCCATCGTACATTATAGGAGCATGTTTCAAATTGAAATATCCATTCAAAAACATTATTTGCTCAGGTGAGACCGTCTGAGCTTTCTTGGCAAGCTTTGAAAATTCTTCCGAACCTTTCACAAGTCGGTCGTATTCTTCATCGCTGTATTCTTGTCTTGCATAGGATTCCAAAATCGTTATCGCAACGGAAAGAGTATTTTTGGCGGTTTCAAGCCTTTCGCCATCAAGCATATCATTATTTATAATTTCGCTTAGCACCAACAAGTCAAGCAAACTTCTTTGCTGAACAGTAAGTGACGTTACATCTCTTAAGTCGATAAAACTTTCAATTTTTGCAATTAAATCCTGGAGTTTTTTTAGGTCGTCCTCGCTCAAGGATTTGAGTATCAGAAGAGCTTCATCTGAAAGCGCACCTTGAAAATCATCGGCGACTTTATCAAGAGAAATAATTCTCGAAACTTCTTCATCAACCGAAGCAATGCTGCTATTTTTTTTCTTTGAGGCTTCAATGAGGCTGTGGACACTGTCAAGTTCCTTTTTGAGTTCATAATAGCGTTTCATATTCTCGCCATATTCTTGGAGTTCCGTATTGCCCGAAAGTTTTGCTCGTTCTATTATCTCATCAAGCTTTTCGGTAATATTATCGATATCTCCCGAAACTTTTAAATCATCTATTATTTTATCAATTTCTTCGCTTGTAAGTTTTGCATCAGTATTATCATTTGAAGAATCGGAGTTATTGTCATTGCTGTTGGCGGCTTTAACAATTGTATAGCACGTCATGGCAAGCGTGGCGGACGAAAGTACTATAAGCATTATATTTTTCGCTATCTTTTTTATTATTTTTTTAATAATATCCACTTATAAACAGCCCCTTATCTAAATAATATCTAAAGTATATAAATATATCAACTTACATTGTTACACAAATGATTTTGTTTATCAATACCGAATTTGAAAAATATATAAATTTTTTTTGTTATAAAAAAAACAGACCGCAAATAAGCGATCTGATAATTAGGTTATGCTGTAATTTATTTAATCATTTCCTTTAATGCATCAAAGAAAGCATCGTTTCGTCTACTTGAGTCTGGATCATCATGCTGAGTAATAACTATTTTCACATTAGATTTCTTATCACGTTTTGCGTCATTAATGGCCTTTGCAGTGACCTTTGCGCATTCTTTTGCGACAGCAGGAGTTTTCCCATGATAAAAAGCACCCATACCCACAGCCGGAGTCATAAGTGTATCGCATCTATACTCGATACCCAAAGCCACAACATTATACAAAGCACTGTAGAGCATATTCAAATTTTTCTCATTATAGATTTTGGGACTTACGGTCTGGATAACATAAGGAACGTTGGGGCACTGCTTACCTATACCGTATGAACTGTGTATTATAGCTCCTCCATCTTTAATTCTGATATTACCTTGACCTTCATAGCACGGAACATTTTTAGAGATGTCGCCTACGGGATCACAACCATTTTGTGACATGGCAGCAAAAATTGCGCCATCTACACCGCCGCCTCCGATTCCACCATTATTAGCCGCATCAATTATAGCAACCTTACCATACTCGCTTTTGGTCAAAAGTTTTGCATCGGTAATGCCCGATAACTTGCTATCGCCTCCGGTTTGTACTATTTCGAAATTATCCAATTTAATTTTGCTATTCGGATTTATAATTTGATTTATATAAGAATCGCTAATTTTGTCTAATGGTTCCACACGATATGGCACTTCAGAACGTGGTGCGGGCTTAGAATTATTATCTTCACTATCTTCGGATTTACTGAAACCGCCGGTCAATGCAACGATTCCAAATATTGCCGCAGCACCAAGCACAACTGCTCCTGTTCCAATTGCAACTCCAGACGCAACGGAAATATTCGATTTTGCGCAAGCATTATTCATTTTGCCCATGGGGACTAATCCAAAACACGCCACCGCCCCAAGAAATGAAGATAAAAACTTTAATTTACAATTTTTCATACTATACGCCCCTCAGTTTTAATTATTTTTTCAAGCTAAATGTAAGCATAGTGCAGCCTGTTTCTGCATCTTTTTTTACATCATTCCAGGAAACTACGCCTGAATAGTGACTTGCAACGTCATCGTACTTATACCAACAACAGCCATGTTTTTTATATGTGTAGTAGTGCCCAGAATCCATATTCCCTTTTTGAACACTTACTGCCGTAACTTCGAATATTTTTCCTTTATAATTCACTGTACCATCGCCAAAATCTACTCTTTTGGTTACCTTAACGCTTTCCATACTCTGTATATCATAATCATGCCTGGCGACGAAAATAGCGAATTGGTCATCAATGACAGGAATATCAAGTTCAGGTAATTTTAAACTTTTCAGTGCTTCTTTTACACAATCAACATCAGACAAATCGTTGGCTATATTGTTTAACACCGAATCATCAACCTGTTCCGGAATATCTTTTCCGATTATTTCTTTGTATTTTTCACGCACAGTATCATTTGAAACCAATCCCCTCACGGCATTGCGCTGGCTTTCACGTGACGGCTCACCAACTAAAAGACTACGTAAATTAAGAGGTTCTTGTTTTAGTATTATAGGATCTTCGAAAATATTATTCTTTTTAACATTCAAACGCTGACCGTACAAAACATAAACATCATTTATAAACTGTGAAAAAATCTCGCCAATATCTTGTTCGTCATTAATCACATATCCGGGTAAAATTCTCTTAGCAAAAGCTAAGCTATTAGCTGCATCTACCCTTCCACCTTTATCCATTTCTTCAAAAAGCTCACGAAACGCTTTAATTTTTTCTGACGTTTTTGGATTGTTAGAATAGTCAGATTCAGCTGCTTCCACCGTTTGCAGTGGTTCCAAGTCAACATCTTTAATAAATTTTCTAAATGACTTCAAGCTGTACATTTGCTGTACAAAAGCGTGCCAGTAGCATAAGCTGGCCGTGTTGGTAAGATTTCCGTTCATTTTTCCGAAATCAATATTTAAATCATTTTCATCTCCCGACAAAGCACAAGCAATACCCGTAATACCTGCAACGCCCACAACTGCCATGCCGGCTAAGAAGGCAACTTTTGCCCCAAACGGAATATTAACTCTTTTTGAATTAACAGGTCTTGGAGAAATCGCATTAAAGCTATTAATCGGAGTCGATGTTAAAATCGTAGTTATGGTAAGCATCGAAGCCAATAATCTTAAATGTAATTTTTTCATCTAAAAACTCCTTTTTTATTTGTTAAGTATATTTTACCATAATATTTACTTTTTGTCAACATTTTAATAAAACAAAAAACAGCAGTGGAATATCAATCCACCACTGTTATGAAATTTTCTATGAAAATGTTTCTAATAAGCGTACTTATACAAATCGGAACTTATTATATTCCCCATGGGCTTGCCGGCGCTGCAACTGCAACTGGAGATTTTCTGGTTATTCTTTCTAACATTTCCTTGGTTTCCTTTTTCTGTTTCTTGATAAACTCGTTTTTATCCGTAGGTTCAGCAGCTTTAGGTGCACCATCAGCAACAATGACTCTGATTCCCAGTTTGCGTCCAACCTCATCATAAGCCTTGATTAAGTCAGCATCCCACATTGCCTCAGCCGCTTTACGATCAGCAGCGAATGAACCTGTGCCAAACTTACTTACAACTATGCATTTAATGCCTTCTTTTTTACAAACTTTAAAAATGTGCACGAATTCATCATAAAAGTATCCTCTGTCACCATTTGCTTTTACTTGATCCTTATCTGCCGCTGCGTGGAAAAGAAGATTTACTTGCATTAAGTCATCTCTGCTCAAGCTGTTCGGATCTTCTTTTAATCTTTCACAAACTCCACAACGGAAACCTGCAATTGCCGGCATACAATGATCCTTAAAGAGTGTAACATTATTCATAATCATACTATTTTCAGCACAATATCTATCACGAGCTGCAATTTCGCCATTCTCATAATATGTTCTCATTGCACCATTTACAATCACACTGGTCATGAACGCTATAAGGTTGGCAGACTGTTGGGCAAGCCCTTCTTCTTGAGAGCTTGAATCAAACACACGTCCAAGTTTATACTGTGCGTTCGCACAAACAAGTGCTGCAGTCTTTTCACCTGTTTTTTCTTGCCAATCATGTGCTAATTGCTGAGAAGTTTTGCCTACTAGTAAAGGATCATTTTTTTGGTGGATTATTTCCAATCCTGAATCACCTTCCTCAGGTACTTCTACTTCAGGATTTGAATCGTAGGTACTAACCGTTATTTCAGAAAATTTCCAATCGCTTACGACATCACGCAACGCATCGCACTGAATAGCGGTAAGTCTATTCAAAGCTGTGCTGTATGCATTTTTATTTTCCTTGGTATTATAATCCACATCATCAGAAATGTTTGCGTCAATCCATTCCTTGCTAAAAGCTCCCGGACCTTGTACAGCCTCACATGAAAGGTTTGAGTGGAATTTCATTCTTTGCTCCAAACGATCACCAGGTCTAGCCGCATAAGAAAGCGGAGCCCCTACCAACATGGATGTTGCTAATACTGATAAAACCAATCTTTTAAATTTCATTATCATCTCTCCTTATTTTTTTTAACGTTCATTGGTTTATGTTTCTATTATAACACATTCAAAATTATTTTTCAACTGTTTTTTTATATTTTTTTAAATTACATAAATTTAAATGCTTTTAAAGCTAAAAATAGTAGCAGACTATTAAATCTGCTACTACTACCATAAATACTTTATTAAAGCGCTCCGATTTCAACGCATTTAAGTTCCGTGCGACCCTCGTTAAAGTAAAACCGTACAAAGTATTTGCCCATAATGTATTTATCTGTCGGGACTGATGAAGGATCGTTAATATTAATCGAAAGATTTGAGAATACAGTTTTATAAAATTTCGGGCAACTGTAATTAATCGATGAATACGGTTCGCCCATAACATTACGTCTTTCAAGAGCTGTACTTCTGGTTCCGAGACCCATAAATTCGTTCTTGACTCCCAGAATAATCTTTTCACAAACATATTCGCCTTTTTCTTCATCCACTTTGAATACCGCAGACGTATCAAGACTTAAATACGTCAGTATAATGCGGCCGTCAGTTTCCTTCTTGTAACTCGGATCTCCAAATTCTTGCGTGACTTTATCGGGATTTGCTCCAAGATAAGAAATATAATCAATGCCGTCACTGCGGAATTTACCGTTAAACGTTTCCGAACCGAGTTTATCGTAGGCAGTTCCTTCGCCTTGCTTTTTACCCGCTGAAAAAGCTCCTTTATATATAACGACCGAAGTATTTGGGTCATAAAGGGAACCTTCGCCGTCATAAAGCCCCGCTTTGAATTCTCCCACGTATCTTGCAACGCCCATATCAAGGTCATAAAGCGTGCCTTCTCCGTCATAAACACCATTTTTATACTCGCCCTCATAGAGAAGGTTTCCGTCAACGTATGCCTTGCCCATACCGCTGTAAACACCGTCTTTAAATAGCCCCGTATATTTAATTGATGAGCCGTCATCCTCAAATTCTATGCCGCTTCCGGATCTTGCATCGTTTTCATAATTTCCTTGGTATTTCTTTAAGCCTGTATCGGGGTCGTATTCCACACCGTATCCGCTACGCATACCTGAATCAAACGCACCCATATAGATGAGCTTACCTATATCATTAAAGAGTTTGCCTTCACCTTTATAGAGGTTATTATCGAACATGCCGTCATAAATAAGCACACCTTCACTATTATACATTTCGCCTTTGCCTTTATATTTTCCGCCTTCAAAGTTGCCTTTGTAAATCATTTTACCGTCGGCTGTGTACTGTATTCCATAGCCTTCGGGGTGACCTTTTGAAAGTGAACCATTATATACCATAACACCCATCTGGTCGTATACTCTTGCACGGCCCTCAAATTTTGTGTATTTTTCGGTATCGAGTCCGATATTTGCCGTCCAAAGCTTTCCCTCGGCCCACGGATATAGCATATTTACAATCAAAAAACCTATAACACCTATAACAACGCACGCCATAACAACAAAGCGTTTTGAAAAATACAGTCCGCCAAATCTCCAATAATCCTCTTTACTGCGTGGCTTTCTGATGAGTGTTTGGATAGATTTCTGAACCTTCTGCTGGGCAACTTGAGCCGCTCTGTTTCCCCAGTTTTGCACCTGAACCATAAAACTGGTTATAGCGGTTAATTGCGATTCCAATGCGGTAGTTATTCTTTTCCAGAATTCTCCTATAAAATTCATTTATTCCACCCGTTTTCAAAAATTTAAATTAAAAATCCTGTAAATTTCTTCTTAAACTGACCATTTTCGAGTCCATGAATTTGTTCTTCGCATTTCATCAAATACTGAACCGCAACTTTATCATTTTCGTTTACTCTCAAAACATCCGTAAATAGTTTTCTTGCTTCTTCAAATTCCGCAGTCAGATAAAGCTTTATTCCTTTTTCAAATGTTTCGAGTGTGCTCATATACAAATCTTTACGATACTTATTTGTAGCATCTATTATTTCATAAATATCCGTTGACCCTTCACCGGTAATATTTCCGACTTTACCTATAAATCTGTAAGTATACGGCGAACTCTTATCGAGTTCATCTATTATGGATTTTGTGGCAACTTGATGTATACCTATAAAATTAATCTGCGTATCTATATTGAAAAGCTGCATAATCTCATCGGATACAACAACTACTCCACGTCTTTCCTCATCACCTGAAACTCCCACAAGAACGTCACCTTTTCCAAGGACTATGTTCATATGTTTTTTAATTGTTTCGTTTATGTCAATCTCTCTGAACTGAACTGCTGCGTTAAATGCATCGATTGAATTTTCAGGGAAAAGTATCACTGCATCAAGCCCATCAAAAGACTGCACGACACCATGATTATCTTTTACGACTTTAAATATCTTCGAGTAGCTCTTGTTAAGCGCATCAAAAACAGCATATTCATCTTCAAAATCATAAGAACCTCTGCAAGAAATATTAAACGAAATATAAATCATATTCATATTGACCACATTTTTGTCATGTAAGCCAACCTGAGTAATTTTTTCTTTATTCATAAGCCTGAACACAGAGGTAGGAACGTATCTTATATATTCTTTGTTAAGACGTATCAAATTCCTTGTATATCTGCTTATTTTTTCCGACATCAAATTAAACGCTTCGGATATATCCGCAAGTTCATCTTTTGATTCGGGCAAAATTCTGACATCCCATTTGCCTTTTGTAAATTCAGCAATTGCACGTTTAATGGTTTTCAGGGGTCTCAAGCACACTTTAACCACGAAGCAAATATAAGCAAACACGGCAATCGTAATAATCAAAATTACAGAAAGCGAATGCAGGAATATCTTTTTGAATTCTTCGTTACGGTGAATATCTTCGTCAAGGAAGTTACCGATGAGTCCCACAACTCGTCCGTTTTCGTCTTTTATCGGTACAAACGATGCCGATATATTACCATAAACATCTCTAAACTGTGCGTCTAAAGAATCTGTTTTATTTGTTTTGTTCGCAAATTGATTCCATATTTCATAAATTTTTTCAGCTTCATCTCTTTCAAGTACGCTATCCACAAGGCACATCTGAGAAGTAGCCATATCGGGATTTGTATATTTCAGTCTTGAATATGATGAGGATTTTTCGCTGAACTCCGTATTAATCGTAGTATAAAGCTTATTGTAGCGTTCAACGTAAGTGATTATATAATCACTTCTGTCACCTATTTTTAGCATCAAATCCGAATATCCGTTTTCAACCGAACGTTTTACCTTAATGTATTCCGGCGACATATATCCTTTTATATGGTTGAGGTTTGAAAAATCACTGCCTACTATACTATCCGCAACAGTTTTTGCGCCTCGTTCTTGCTCACTTGTTAAAACCGACATATATTCATCAACGCCGTCACTTGTATTTATATAAACAAGCACGCCCATTGAAATAAAATAAATAGGGAAAAACATTGTCACTATTCTTACCGCAAGAGGAATTCTTTTTATTTCAACGCCGCTAAGATATCTAATCAAATATATAATACCGATTATAGCCGCCGCAACAATTATCATAATCAGAAGTCCCCACGGGAATAACTTGCCTCTGATATCTGTGACAAGTCTGTTTTCTCCGCCGCATTTTACATAAAATACTTTGTCAAAAGCCTTGGAAGCTCCGTAGAACAAACCATCACCCAAACACTTAAGGGGTTTCACGTCCTTGAGCAGTACATTAGAACCCGAAACAAGCTCTGTATTCAGCTCATATACCGGATTTACCGTAACACTTTTGGTGTTGAATTTATAAAATCTTCCGCTTACGTTATCTGTAAAATAGATATTATCCGAATCGTCAACACTCATGTCTGTAAGAACAAAATCAGAGGTCGAAACGGCATTTGAATATTCGATGAATTCGCCTTGGTTATTCATTCCCCAAAGTTCACCCGTACGTGTGGCGTAGAAAACCCTACCGCCCGAAAGTACGCACATATCGCTTATCACAGACAATGTGCTGTCCGCAACTTCATAAGGAGGTTTCACTTCAAAAGAACTTATTTTTGTGGGGCTTGAGTTTGAAATCGGGTCTGCGGAAATAACATCGTAAGCATCATCTTTTCCGCAAATCACACTCATTTTTTGGCCCGAAAACTGTATTTTTCGAACATAGTTTTCATATGGAGGATTGGCATCTTTGGAAAAATCAAAATTCACCACTTGTTTAATATAATTCCCATCGGTATCGTACATCATAATGGTTTCGGAGGTAAGCGGCAAAGTATCTCTTCCGTTGGTAACGTTATCAAGTTTTTTCGTTCGTTTTACAAAATAAAAATTACCTTTTGCATCGGATTCCAAATTGCTGTAAGTATATTCATAATCATCATTTGATTTTTCAAGATCAATTTTGAAATCAGTCAAACCGTTTTTTGATATTTTGGTAATGAAATAATTTCCTTTTTTTTCGTCCACACTAAGATTATAGACGTTACCGGAAGGATCCATGTCCGAAGAAATATAAACTCCCAAATCAGGTTTGTTTATAAAATACTGCACCAAAAATGCAAGTATGAGGATAAATACGGCGGCTATCGTGCGTCGTACATTTGGATTTTTAAAAAACTTCTTTGTTTTCGAGAATTTTTCTTTTACAGGTTCATTTTTAATTTTTTGCTTTTTGGTAGTTTTGGATTTTGCTTTAGATTCAAGTTTTTGCTTTTTTTCCGGGCTTTTAGCGGTTTCTTTTTTCTTGTCTTCCATAGAAATTCCTCCTGCAAAAAATTTTGAAATAGCGCAAAATAAAAATTTTAAAAATATAAATATTTACTATTGAAATTATCGGTTGTATAATATAGTATATTATCATAGAATAATACAGTCAAGTATTTAAAAAATGTTTTGTTTATCAATTTTAATAAGGCGGTGTAAATTAATGCAAAAAGCGCTAAAACAAGGCGATTATGTGGTGGTTGCCACGCTGCATGAAAGCGAAACAGTAAACGTAAAACTTACTTATAAAGGCGAAAAAACACTCAGCAACATGTACACCCTTAATGAATTTCCTTATGAAAAAAATGATACCACATATTTTAAAATTTTGTTTAATTTGTTTAACTCAGAAAACAAACCTAAGGATTTTGTAGATTTTTTCGTCGCAAACGACAATTTTTATGCTGTTTTTAAATATCACCAAGCCCCTAACATACCGCTAAAATTTAAAAAAGACTTGATAACCGCAAAATTTGAAGAAAGATGCTTTTTGCTCGAAAATATTTTGATAAGAATAGAAAAATATTATAAATCACCGATAGAATTTTCAGGATGCATAAGTGAGCCGAAAAATATTTGCATTGATGAAGAAAACAACGTCTATTTCAATTATGATTTGAAAAATATAGATAAGTATTCGGGAAAAAATACTGATGTGCTTTTCGACCATATTCACGAAATTATTTATACCATTCTAAGACCTGAAGCCGACCAAGGATTTAATAAGCAACTTCATATAGTACTTGACAAGTGCAAAAATCACGTTTATACTTCAATCCCCGAACTTGTAATTGAGCTCCGAAAAGCTGAAATTGTTTCAAAGGCAAGCAACTGGATTTCTTACCTCAAATATAGATTTAGTCTCTATAAGCCTCAAATAATTCACGCAGGCAAAAATCTCCTTACGTTAGTTATTGTTGTGGGACTATTTTACATTGCATACCGCAAAATTCAGCAAGGCGCAGACGTCAAGGTGACAAACGCCGTTTCCATAGGTAATGTAAATTACACCGCAGACAAGGAGGACGACTCCAAAAAAACAATGACCTCCGAAAACGAAGCCGAAACTAAGAATAAAAAAATCGAGGGAGCGAACATAACGCTCAGCGAAGGGCTTGACATGGAATATGAAGATTATATAGTCCAGCAAGACGATACGGTAGCTTCAATAGCACAGAGCTACTACAATGACACCAAATACACAACCGCAATTTCAACTTTCAACGGCATAGATACAAACGAAAAACTAACGCCGGGAACTATCTTAAAACTCCCCAACCGCACAGCAATTGCACTTTATACATCAAAATAGCAACTGATTTAAAAAATACTAAACACTGCCTCGCCTATGATTTTAGGCGAGGTTTTGCATATTTTAGAAAAAATTTTTTGCACGTTTTTACCACTAACTTCATTTCATATAAATATAAGCATTTTCATATTTATAATCGGCAAGGAATGAAAAATAATTCTTGCAAAAACTAAAAAGGCGGTGACAAAAATGGAGCAAAACAGCAAAAAATCACTCAGCGACATGCTTGAAACAGCATCTAAAAAACTCGGTACAGATCCGGAAAAATTAAAAGAAGCGGCATCGAAAGGAAATATAAACGAAGTGCTCGGGAATCTCGGAACAGAAAAAGCAAAAGAAATTTCAGAGATACTCTCCGACAAAAACAAAGCCTCAAAACTACTTTCTTCGCCTAAAGCCAAACAACTTCTTCAAAAATTTTTTGGAGGTAAATAACCAATGGAAGACCTGACAGAAAAAATAAGCTCTTTACTGGGCGATCCGGAAATAATGGATAAAATTCAAAATCTTTCCGGAATGTTCGGGTCTTCTGAAAATAATAAAAGCACCGACAATGAAGACAAAAACGAAACAAATGAAACTGCAAAAGATAAATCTGACGATTTTGGTTTTTCGCCCGACATGCTGGGCACGCTTTTTAAAATCATGCCGCTGATTTCCTCACTCGGAAAAGACGACAAATATACAAAATTTTTAAAATCACTGAAACCGCTACTCTCGGAAGAACGTCAAAAAAAACTTGGAGATTCCGCAAAAATTCTTAAACTTATGCGTATTTTACCGCTCATCAAAGATCAAGGTCTATTTTGAGGTGAAAAATGGAAAATTTTTCTCATTCACCCGAAGAAATTAAAAAAATGCAAGAAATCGCCATAAAATACATGAAAGAACTTCATAAACAATCAAATAATCAAGGTGAAAAAGCTCAAAAAACAAAAACCAAAACTCATAAAAAACACGTTTTTAAATATCACCAAAACAGAAATCCCGCAAAAAACATACTGCAAAACTTCTTGAAAGAACCAGATAAAGCACTTATTTTGATTTTAATAGTTTTGCTTATGGATAATGAAGAAAACATCAATTTAGTACTTATACTCATGTATTTACTTATGTGATTTTTAATTATTCCACAGCTGAAACATATTTTTTGCCTGTAGTTTTATCGGTTTTTAGGTGGTAAATTTTGTATTTTGAAATATTATTTTCAAGAATGCCGCTCATGTCGGGTTCAAAACTATCCGATGGCAAAACGTACCCAACTTTTAAAATAATATCGTCGTCTTTGCGGTAAGCGTTGACGGTATGAGGAATGTAATTATCGACACCGCTTACACTCTCCACAAAAAAACAATTTTTATTCTCATCAAACTTAAAATAATCTTCATTTACGTCGGTCAAATCTTTTTTATCAAAAGTCCTGTCAAAAAGGCTCTCACAAGCCTCTCGAACTTCATCAAAACTCAGGACAAGCTGCCCTTCATCGTTTGTTTTGCTTTTATCATCCTTTTTTTCAGCAGACGCCTTCCAAACAGCTGCCGATACCATAGTATCCACTTCGGCAGGTGAATTTTCATTAAAACTTTCCGGATTCTGCATCACAACAGGCCAAATAAAATTATCATAGTCACTGAGCCCAAGTGCATTATCGCCTTTTTCCGCCACGCTGAGCGCAATGGAAATCGCTACTATTGACGCCATCAGAATAAGACAAATGAGCAAAAATTTAACAGCATTTATATTATGTTTTTTTCTGTTTTTGCGCAGTATTTTCTTAAAAAAATTATCATTATTTTCGGTCTTCCCAAAAAAACTCCTCACACAAATAAGATTATTACTCCTACTAATTCTCTCGTACTTATACATAACACTCCGCAAGCCAAAACTTGCACATTCCACCTTTCTAAACTTCCTTTTTAGGTTTAGCGTATCACAAAAATTTTGAATTTTTTGCCGTTTTATGTATGAATATTTTAAGTTTTTTTGAATAATTAATGTGAATAAGAAAAAAGCGCCCTATTAAAGGCACTTTTAAAATTAAATTTAGCATATAAATCCTATTTTATTGAAATATAAATATGCACTTCTCCATTTAACATATCCATATTCTGGCATTCTTCGAAGTCACACTGAAACTTTCTCGGCAAATCCATTTTCCAAACGTTTCTCCAGAAATTTGAAACTTCCTTAACCATATTACCTTTGACTACAAATTTGGCATATTTCCCCGCCGGAATAATTTTCTTTTTCCAGCCTTGTTTCAGTGAAGAATCGGCATCAACTTCATAGCCAATCTCTACATCGTATTTGCCTTTTTCATCGCTTTCATAATTTGAATATGTGCAAATCGGTTTATTGGTAATTTTATCTTCCACTTCGCTATGTTTTTCGGAAAAATTATGCCAAGCAAGTTCAATCTTTTGCGATACTTCAGAATCCAAATTCGAAAGACGAACAGGTTCCAACACTGCTAAAACTTTTTCTCGTAATTCTACTACTTCATAATTCATATTTTAATTCTCACCTTAATTATGTTTATTATTCTTCGGTGTTTTCTTCCTCTATTTCAGCTTCGGCATTAGTTTGTACACCATCTTCAGAAATTGATTCATCTACTTCTTCATCATCATCTCTCGGCACACACGCAACCGCCACAACTTTATTCTCTTCGCCTAGCCTCATTACTTTCACGCCCTTGGAAGGCCTTGAACACTTACGAATGCTATCGGCATGCATTCTGATGATAATTCCGCTATCCGAAATCATAATAACATCTTCATCATCGCTGACGCTATTCACCGCCGCAACATCGCCGTATTTTTCGGTATGGTAGTTTATTACACCTTGCCCGCCTCTGGACTGAATTCTATAGTCATCAATATCGGAAATCCTGCCATAACCAGTTTCAGAAACAGTCAAGATTGATTTTTGCTCATCAATAACCACCATTCCCACAACAGCATCATCTTCTTTGAGTCTGAGCGCTCTTACGCCTCTTGCACTGCGTCCGACTTCTCTGACGTCTGTTTCGTTAAATCTTATCGACTTACCTTTCTTGGTTGCAACGAGCATTTCTTTTTTGCCGTCAGTCATACGCACCCACGAAAGTTCATCACCTTCGTCAAGGTCAACGGCGATAAGACCGCCTTTTCGGGCAGTATCAAATGAAGTAAGTTTCGTCCTTTTAATAACGCCGTTTTTGGTAATCATAATAAGGTATTTATCGTCCTCAAACTCCGTTACCTTAATCATAGAAGTTACACGTTCTTCGCCTGAAATCGGCAAAAGATTGGCTATATTCATACCTTTTGACGTTCTGGAACTTTCATGAACTTCGTAGCACTTAAGTCTATATACACGGCCGAAATTCGTGAAAAACAGTATATAATCATGACTGTTTATTACAAACATTTCATTGACCGTATCTTCGTCACGGCGTGCAAGTCCCGAAATACCTCTACCGCCTCTGCGCTGCGTTTTATAACTATCCAAACTCTGGCGTTTGATGTACCCGTATCTCGTCATGGTAAGAACGCATTCTTCTTCGGGGATTAAATCTTCTATATCAACCTCTCCGCTGACATTTTCAATGGCTGTTCTGCGTTCATCTCCGAATTTTTCTTTTACTTCCAAAGCTTCATTTTTGACAATCTCACGAACCCTATATTCATTAGCCAGAATATCTTTATAATCGGCGATTTTATTCGCGAGCGCATTTAATTCTTCTTCTATTTTACTTCTTTCGAGTCCCGTAAGACGTCCGAGTGGCATTTGTACTATAGCTTGCGTCTGAACGTCATCAAGTCCGAACCTTTCAGAAAGTCTTTGTCTACCTTCGGCAATCGACTTAGACGAACGCAGTATCGCAACAACTTCATCGATAAAATCCAGTGCGATTTTGAGTCCTTCCAAGATATGCGCTCTTTCTTCGGCCTTTTTGAGATCGAATTTTGTGCGCCTTGTTATGACTTTCATCTGGAATTTTATATACTCTTCAAGTACTTGTTTTAAATTCAGTATTTTCGGCTCGCCGTCAACTATTGCAAGCATTATCACGCCGTATGTTATTTGCAGCTGTGAATACGTATAAAGGTGGTTAAGTACTATTTGCGGCGCTGCGTCTTTCTTGAGGTCTATCTCTATATGCATACCGTTTCTGTCTGAATGGTCTTCAATCCTTGAAATGCCTTCAATTCTCTTATCTTTGACCATTTCTGCGATATTCTCGACAAGTCTTGCTTTATTAACCTGATACGGAAGTTCGGTAACTATTATTTTTGATTTTCCGTTTTTATCTTCAACTATCTCTGTCTTCGCTCTGACAGCAATCTTTCCACGCCCTGTGGAATACGCCGCACGAATACCCGAGCGTCCCATAATCGTTGCACCTGTTGGGAAGTCCGGACCTTTAATATGCTCCATAAGTTCAGGGAGTTCGGCATCGGGATTATCGATAAGGCAGCACATACCGTCAATTACTTCACGCATATTGTGAGGTGGTATATTTGTAGCCATTCCGACCGCTATACCCGTAGAACCGTTTACAAGCAAATTCGGAAATCTCGACGGCAAAACAGTTGGCTCTTTGCGCCTATCATCATAGTTCGGCGCAAAATCAACCGTATCTTTTTCAATATCCGTAAGCATTTTGAGCGAAATCTTGCTCATACGCGACTCTGTATAACGGTACGCAGCAGGCGGGTCTCCGTCAACAGAACCGAAGTTACCGTGTCCGTCTACGAGCATATATCTCATTGAGAAATCCTGCGCCAAGCGTACAAGTGCATCATATACCGATGAGTCGCCGTGCGGGTGATATCTACCCAGAACGTCACCGACTGTGTTTGCGCATTTTCTATATGCTTTATCGGGACTAAGTCCATCTTCAAACATTGTATAGAGTATGCGTCTATGAACAGGTTTCAAACCGTCACGCACATCAGGGAGCGCTCTCGAAACTATTACCGACATCGAATACGCCAAAAATGACGTTTTCATTTCTTTTTCTATGTCCACATCAACAACTTTAGGCGTCAAAACATGTTCTTCGCCCAAATTTTTCTCATCTTGATTATCCATCAAATACCCCTAATCTTTCAACATTTATTCTTTAAAATGTTAATAATTTTAATCTTCTTCTTTTGGCTTAATTCCCGCAAGAATTATAGCTTGAACTTCAGCTCTAAACTCGGGTTCGACCGCTCTCAGAGGCAGAATAAGCTTAATAACATTATCTTTCGTTATGACTATGATATCGTCGTACTCTTCGCTCTCATAGGAGTCGTCGAGAATTATTTCTCTCTCAACGCCGCCTTGAATAATATCGATTTCATCAGGAAAAACTTCCAAAGTAATCGGTTTGTTATTAAAAGCTTTTGAAAGTATTTTTCTTATCCCGAAAAACGGAACACTCCAGACAAGTATTATCGATAAAACCGGTAACAACGCAAACCAAAGATAAACCGGATTTCTCATGAGCAAAACAAAAGCAATCATTATACCCAAAACACCGGCGTGTATAAGTGTTTGTTTTTGCTGCATTTTAACAACGTCTTTTACGTTTCCTATTTTACCAACTACGCTATAAATCTCCTCGGGTTTAAGTTTATAGCTTATCTTTATACCCGTGCTTTCTTCCTCATATTCTTCAAACTCGTCATCTGCTACGATTTTATTCTCATCTTGGTCAGTTTCTTCGCCCGATAATCGAACATCATCGCTTTCAGAATCAGTTTTTTCATTTTCCTTTGAGATATCTTTTGCCAAGTTGTCAATTTGAATCATATTATTCCCCGTCTTAGACGGAGGGTACGAATCGCTGTCTTTCATATCAGTTTCACTTACTCCTTAAATTTGTTATTTTAGTATATAAAAACACTAACATATCAGATTATATTGATAATTGAAATTAAAATCAACATATTTTTTTAAAATTATACACTATACGTCTAAATTTTGTACGTATTTTGCATTTTGCTCGATAAATTCACGTCTCGGCTCAACTTTGTCTCCCATGAGTATCGTAAATGTTTCATCTGCGGCCGCCGCATCTTCCAAAGAAACTCTGACCATTATGCGTGTTTCGGGATTCATCGTAGTTTCCCAAAGTTGTTCGGCGTCCATCTCACCAAGACCTTTATAACGCTGGATTTCATTGCATCCGCCAAGTTCGGCAATTATTTTATCTCTTTCTTCATCCGAAAATGCGTAAAAATGCTTTTTGTTTTTGGTAAGTCTATAAAGTGGAGGCTGAGCTATATATATATGCCCTTGCTCCACCACCGGTTTCATAAACCTAAAGAAAAACGTAAGTAAAAGTGTGCGTATATGTGAACCGTCGACGTCCGCATCGGCCATTATTATAACTTTTCCGTAGCGAAGTTTACTTAAATCAAAATCTTCGCCTATTCCGCAGCCCAGCGCCATTATAACAGGCATTAATTTTTCATTCCCGTAAACTTTATCAAGCCTTGCTTTTTCTACGTTAAGCATTTTCCCCCAAAGCGGAAGAATTGCTTGAAATTTACGGTCACGGCCGCTTTTCGCCGAACCTCCCGCAGAATCTCCCTCTACGATATATATCTCGGTTTCTTCTGCGTTTTTAGATTGGCAATCCGCAAGCTTCCCTGGTAGCGACGCCGATTCCATCGCACTCTTTCTGCGCACCAAATCTCTGGCTTTTTTCGCTGCGTCTCTTGCTCTTGAGGCCGCAAGTGCTTTTTCTACTATCGCTTTACCGACAACCGGATTTTCTTCGAGATAACTTGTGAATTTGTCGGCTAAAATCCCGTCCACAAGACCTTTTATTTCGGTATTTCCGAGTCTTGTCTTTGTCTGCCCTTCAAACTGCGCATTCTGTACCTTTACGCTGATTATCGCCGTCAGACCTTCTCTTACATCATCGCCCGAGAAATTTTTATCATTTTCTTTTAGTAAATTATATTTCCTCGCATAGTCATTTATAACCCTCGTAAACGCCCTTTTGAAGCCGTCTTCATGAGTTCCGCCGTCCATAGTATGAATGTTATTCGCAAACGAAAGAACCAAATCGTTGTAACTGTCGTTGTATTGGAACGCCACTTCAGCACTTGCGGTATCATTAGGAAGTTTTCCCGAAAAACTAATAACATCATCATGCATAACCGAAAGTCCACGTTTTTTGTGAATATACTCAACAAAACTCTTTATTCCGCCGCTGTAATGAAAATCATCTTCACGAGGTTCATCTGCGTTTCTTGTATCTCTCAGGATAATCCTAACGCCCGCATTCAAAAACGCTTGTTCACGAAGTCTTGTTTGCAGAACTTCATAGTCATATACTGTTGTTTCTTTGAAAATTTCGGGGTCTGCTTTGAACGTTATAGTAGTACCTTTTTCGGTCGATTTGCCTATTACTTCCAAATCGGTTACTATATTTCCTCTTGCAAACTTTTGTCTGTAAACTTTCTCGCCGTCGCAAACTTCAACTTCAAGCCACTCGGAAAGCGCATTAACTACAGATGCACCTACGCCGTGAAGTCCGCCTGAAACTTTATATCCGCTACCACCGAATTTTCCGCCCGCATGTAATACTGTAAACACAACAGTAACTGCCGGAATTCCTGCCGTTGGGTGAATACCTACAGGGATTCCACGTCCGTTATCTTTTACTCTTATTATATCTCCGGGCAAAATATCAACTTCAATTTTACTGCAAAATCCCGCCAGTGCCTCATCAATTCCGTTATCGACTATCTCGTATACAAGATGATGAAGTCCACGAGGTCCAGTTGTGCCGATATACATTCCTGGGCGCTTTCTGACGGCTTCAAGCCCTTCTAAAACCTGTATTTCGCCTGCACCATATTTTCCGCCGCTTTGATTTATTTCATTATTATCCAAGCTATCCAAAATCAAATTCCTCCAAAAAATTCAAATATCTTTTATTTATTTTCAAAACAGAATTAATTGCTGTAAATTTCTTTGTTGCTATCAGGTCCCGAATGATTTTTATGAGTTTGTATTTCAACTTCTTCCGGAACCGTATCCCTCGAACGCCATTTGGAAAACTTCACCATGAAAGGCGATACCGCATAAAACACAATCGCACACAAAACTACAACCGCAAGACCAAACAAACAATATCTTCCGCCCATAATAACAGCGAAAACGAATGCAATTATTGATATTATTTGGGTAATTATAAAGAGTCTGAAAATATCGGTATTAATCCCCACTTTCGAAACTCTTCCGCAATTTGTACATCTGTGAGCCTCTTTGTTTTTTGCTATAAAAGAATCAAAATAACCTGCCTCCGACCTACAATAAGGACAATCGGGTAAATTAAATTTTTTCAAAATAAGCACCTCCGTCAAAATTGAGCCTTTTGAGTCATTCTTTTTTGTAGCGTTGTCGTCGTGAGTGGACTTATATAAACTATGTTTTCTGAATGTTTCTCACAAACAATAAATGATTTTGGTATTTTATTTGTAACATTTATTATTTTACCGCTTTTTTCAGTTTTTGACAAATAATTTCTGTTAACCTTATAAACCGTAGTTTTATCTATATCAAAAACGCCGACTATTTCTTTTGCGTCAATTATCACATCTCCACCGATATTAATATACATCTTTCACCTCTAAAAATCCTCGATATGAACCACTTTTCCGCCGTTTATTTCATATGCTCTTCCGGATTTCATCATGCTTAGTGCGGTTTTGTCGCAGCCTGTAATAAAAACTTGCCAATTCTTTGTTTTGCCTACCATATATGCTTTTCGTAGATCATCAAGCTCGCTCATGACGTCGTCTAAAAGAACTATCGGCGGGTCGGAAAATTTTTTGTTCAGAATTTCTGCCTCCGCAAGCTTGAGAGAAAGCGCCGCAGACCTCTGCTGACCTTGTGAACCGAAACTTTTTACGGGTTTTTTATCTATATAAAGTTCAATATCATCTTTATGCGGGCCAAAGGACGTGAATCCAAATTTAAAATCTGTTTCTCTGCTTTTTTGAAGTTTTTGGGTCATACTCTTTTCAAAATCTTCGGTTGTGAACTCGGAAGTCTTGATAATTTTTGAAGTATATTTAATCTCCAAATTTTCTTTATTCATAGAGATTTCCGAATATATTTTTGTCGACTCGTTATTTAACAAGGTCATATACTCAAGTCTGTTTTTCATCATTTCTGAAGCAAGTTTTGAAAGATTTGTATCAAGAATTTCAAGAAAATCCAGATTTTTTTCAGGTCGACTCTTTAAAAGTGAATTTCTTTGCCTCAAAGTCTGATTATATCTTATCAAAAGTGCGGTATATGTCGGTTTTAGTTGGCATATCGCAGCATCTAAAAATCTTCTTCTCTTTTCGGGGCCTCCTCCGATGAGTGAAAGGTGTATCGGCGAAAAAAGTACTGTTCTGAGCGTTCCTATTATCTCGGTGGGATATCTTTGTGGCACATCATTCAAAAACGCTTTTCTCGTTCCTTCGGCAAAATTTATCTTTATTTCTTGTTCACGGTCATCTGTGAAAACCTTTGCTTTTATACTCGCAAAATTCTCTCCGAACCGCACCAAATCCACATCTTTCGTACCCCGAAACGACCTTGCACCCGTGAGCATCCAGATAGACTCTATCAGATTTGTCTTTCCTTGCGCGTTCTGGCCGTAGATGAAGTTTACACCATCACAAAAACTTTGTTTTTCTATTTCAAGATTACGATAATTCTCTGTCTGAATCTCTAAAACTCGCACCTTTGGCTCACCTTATAAATTTTATTGGAAATCTCTACTGTATCACCGTCAAATAGCTTTTTTCCTCGCTGCACACAAACTTCATCATTTACTTTAACTTCACTGTTTAAAATAATTTCTTTCGCCTCTGCGCCGGTAACCGCCTCTCCACAAAACTTAATAAGCGCATCAAGTTTTATAAAAGGTGTATCTATTTTGACCTCTTCTTCGGGTTTTGTTTTGATGTTAATTTTTTCCATACTATTTTTAATCCTTATTGAGCTTTTATTCTTACAGGGAGCACCAAGAACAAGAATGAATTTCCTTCTTTCGGCAGGATTTTTATCGGACTGAGTGCACCGCTCAGCTGCACTTCAACTTCATCGCAATCTGTGTTTCTCAGAGCGTCGGTCATATATTTATTGTTAAACGCAATTTCGAAATCGCTTTTTATGTCGCTCGAACAAGCAACTTCATCATCTGCTTTACCGATTGTCGTAACGCAAGAAATATTAATTCTATCTTTCGAAAAAACGCATCGTACGGGGCTTTTAAGTCTGTCGGTGATGAGCAGTGATACACGCTCTATGCTGTCTATAAACTCATTTGTACTGACTTTTACCGTGTTTTGAATTGTCTTCGGAACAGTTGATTTATAATCTAAAAATTCACCCTCCAAAAGACGAGAAATTATAACGTAATCTCCAATTTCAAATACAATATGGCGCATTCCCGCAGAAATTTTAATTTGTTCGTCTTCCATCGGCAAAAGTCTGAGAACTTCTCTGAGCGTTTTACCGGGCACGACAAATCTCAATTCAAGATCTTCTTTAATAGGTTCGGTACGCATCGCCATACGGTAACCATCAACGGAAACAAGTGTGATTTCTTTATTTTTTATCTCGAAAAGCGTTCCCGTATGAACAGGTTTTGAATCGTTTTCCGCAACTGAAAATATTGTTTGGCGAATCATACTTTTTAAAATATCCGAAGAAAGCTCAAACGCAGATGATGCATCAACCGTCGGCAAATTCGGAAACTCTTTGGCGTCAATACCCATAAGTTCAAAAGAACTTTTTCCGCTTGAAATATGAACAACAAATTTATCGTCAAGCGTTATCTCAACTAAGTCATGAGGAAGTTTTCTTACAATTTCCGTAAAAAGATGCGCATTTAAAACGATAGAACCTTCTTCGGTAATCTGCGCAGGGATATTCGTTGTTATGCCAAGCTCCGTATTATAACCGCAGAGAGATATTTTCATATCTGAGGTGGTCAGAAGTACACCCTCGAGTGCCGGGATTGTAGATTTTTGAGCAACTGCTTTTTGGACGTTTGAAAGTGCTTCTACAAGCTTATTTTTTTCACATGAAAATTTCATAAAATTTTCCACGTTCCTTTCTTTTCAAAAAATTGAAATCTCTGAATAAAAGTAAGAATAGTATTAATTATTTTAGTATTAGTAGTAGGGGCTGTTAATTTGTTGAAAAAACGTTTAATCAGCAAAGATATTATTTTAGGAGTGTTTTTTTGATGTGGACAACCTGTTTATAAATTGTGAAAAGTTTTTTGATAAATTACGTTATCCACAATTTTGTTGAAAACAAAATGTTTAAAGTTGAAAAGTTGTTGAAAGAAAACCGGGTGATTTTTTAGCGGTCTCTTATGTTTTTTATAATGTCTTCCACCATTGCTTTTGTTTTTTTATCCGATGCGAGCATTTTTTCTACTTGCTGAAGTGCGTAAACTATTGTTGAGTGGTCACGACCGCCGAATTCATCACCTATTGAAGTAAGTGGAAGTTGAGTTATTTCTCTCACTATATACATTGAAATTTGTCTTGCGTTTGAAACAGATGCCGAACGCTTTGATGAGCGTATATCGTCTGCTGTTACGCTGAATGTTCTTGCGACTTCTTCTATTATTTTTTCGATTGTTACGGGTGGTGGTTGGTCGTTGTTTAGTATGTCCGAAATCGCCATTTGAGCAGTTTGTATGCCCATCGGTTCACCGCCCAGAAGGTGGTGAGCTTTCATTTTTTTGACTGCTCCTTCAAGCTGACGGATATTTGTTTTGAGTTTCTTTGCGATATATTCGCATACTTCATTTGGTATTTTTATATCAAGTAGCTCGGCTTTGCGTTTTATTATCGCTATTCTTGTTTCGAAATCAGGCGGCTGAATGTCTGCTATAAGCCCCCATTCAAAACGTGTACGCAAGCGGTCCTCGAGCGTTTGGATTTCTTTCGGAGGCCTGTCCGATGTTAGTACGATTTGCTTTTTTGCTTCGTAAAGTGAGTTAAACGTATGGAAAAACTCTTCTTGAGTGGAGTCTTTACCCGCTATGAACTGAATATCGTCCACGAGTAATACGTCCGTTTTGCGGTATTTCTGGTGAAACTCGCTCATTGTGTTTTTTCTGATCGAGTCTATAAGTTCATTTGTAAAGTCATCACCTTTTATGTATAGAAAAGTCTTGTTTGGACTTGTTTTTTTGATGTCGTTGCAGATTGCGTGAAGAAGATGCGTTTTTCCGAGCCCTGAATTACCGTATATAAAAAGCGGATTGTAAGCTCCGGCGGGATTTGCCGCAACAGCCAGAGCTGCCGCATGTGCGAATTTGTTTGAAGAACCTACTATGTAAGTATCGAAAGTAAATTCATAATCCGAGTCTATTGCGAGGTTTTGGTCACATTTTTTATTTGAATTTTCAAGTTCATCGGGGATCGTGAAACAAATATCTATACCCGAACCGAAAATCTCGCTGAAAGCGTTTGTAAGAAGCGGTAAATAGCATTTATTGAGGGTTTGTCTGTGAAACTCATTCGGCGCCATTAAAACAGCTTTTCCTTCGTCAAAATCAAGTTTTACGGGTTCTATGCGGCTTATCCACGTCTTATAAGCCACTCCGGTGATTCTCGTCTTGCAAAAATCACAAATAAGGCTCCATGCCTCATTAAAAGAATTCATATAAAAACCTCCGAAAAAATAAGGGTTCTGAAGATAAAAATACATTCCGAAGTATTCTATCATTTTTTAAACTTTTTTTCAACAATCGAGGTGTTTAAACTCGAAACACAAAACTTAAACTGTTGATAAAAGTTAGGAGTGTGTGGAATAAAAAAAGAAAAATTTAGATTTATGAATTTTGTAATTGCAAAGAGATTCAAAAATGATATAATGTGTCTGTAAATTAAATATTGTGAGGGATAATAATGAAAAAACATCTATCAAAATTAATGGCAGTGGTTCTTTTGTTTAATTCTTTCGGGGGTTTTACATACGCAAAACAAATCAAGCAAAACAAGGCGCAGAAAGACAAGGTTAAATCGTCGGTAGTGAAAAAACCACAATCTGAAGAGAAAAAAGAAGAGGTTGATTACAAAGAAATCATTAAAAACCTCAACAAAAAATTGCTTTGGAAAATGGTTATAGACGGAAGATATCATTCCAAAGGTAAGTATATATGTGATAAAGGCGGAAAAGTATCAAAAGGCCTTCGTGCGGGAAGAGAACCCGGATATCTTAAAGCTATGCTCGGGGCTTTTAAGTACATGGTAAAGACTATTGGTGAAGAAAAAATAGATGAAAATTTATTCCGTGAATTTCATAAGCGTGCCCTGACAAAAGTTGGTATACGCTATAAGTTTGATTGCACAGATTACTGGGGCAACGAGGACGAACACGCTTCATTCCCGATAGGCGGAAAAGGAAATACCAATGAAAAAGGAAAAGAAGAATTATTTGAAAAGAAAAAAGACGGATGGGAATGTGAAAGGGAGTTAAAACCATTAGTAATGAGAGTGAGCAATAAACCCGGAAATCGTCTTTTTGCTCATATGTCAAAAACGCCTGAAGAATCGAGAGATTTTGCAAAATTAACTTTTGAAACATATTATAAAAAACTGGAAGAACTAAAAGAAAACGGTGTAGTGGAAGGTTCGTGGATAGGTGAGAATAGGTCCGAAAAGGATAAGAAACTCGAAATAATCATAAGAATATGTCAGTGCCTCGACCAAGCACATACATTTTATGACGGAAACATAAGAACAATCGTATTTTTGACCATGAATAAAATGCTTGTAGAAAACGGACTGAGCCCTGTGTGTATGTGGAACCCAAATTGTTTGGATGTAATCGACGTTGAAACGCTTATTAAAGAAGTCAAAAAAGGGCAGGAGAGATTCCAAGAGATTTTTATGAAATAATATGTTTTTTAAATATGCCTTGGCGTCATAAAAAGAATATCTTGACAAAGCTGATTTTTTGCGGTATAATTAATAAGCATAAATTGAAAATCAATGAAGTTATAACGATTGATGTTATAAAATTGATGGATTCGGAGGGATTTTAGAATGCTTAGAACTTACCAGCCAAAGAAGCTTCACAGAAAAAAAGAGCATGGCTTCAGAAAAAGAATGTCCACGAGAAATGGAATTAAAGTTTTGGCAAGAAGAAGAGCCAAAGGCAGAAAAAGATTAACATATTAATTTATTGGTCGTGTTTATGTTAATCTTGAAAATTTAGACCTGTTTAAGGGTCTTTATTTTTTTGTAAGGGATTATTATGAAGGAAAAAACCAAGATTAATAAAAATCGAGAGTACAGAAAAGTTTATAATCACGGGAAAAGCATGGCGTCTTCCGTGATAGTTACTTACTGCCTTAAAAACAAACTTTCGGTCGTTCGTTTAGGTATAACAACTAGTAAAAAAATTGGAAATGCCGTCAAAAGAAATCGTGCGAGAAGGGTAATTCGTGCGGCTTTCTTTGAGCTAAAGGGCAAAGTGAAAAATGGTTACGATTTGATATTTGTTGCCAGAAGTAAAACGTGTT
Source organism: Clostridia bacterium (assembly GCA_030523605.1). Lineage (GTDB taxonomy): Bacteria > Bacillota > Clostridia > Oscillospirales > Acutalibacteraceae > UMGS1491. The sequence goes on from JAUNIE010000001.1 coordinate 26,289, forward strand.
TCGTAAAAACCGGGGATGTACTGAAAGATATGAGATTTCATTTGGAAAAGCTCGGTGCTTTAAAATGAAAGCGCTGATTATAAAGTTCATAAAATTCTATCAAAGAAATATTTCATGCTTAAAGAAACCTTGTTGCAGATATATTCCGACGTGTTCTGAATATGCGGTAACTTCTATAGAACGGTTCGGGGTTTTGCGAGGAGGTTTTATGGCGCTGTGCCGAATTTTGAGATGTAATCCGTTTTTTAAAGGGGGCTATGACCCTGTTCCCGAAAAAAAGAAAAAATAAATTTAAACCAGCAATTTTGGAGGATTGTGTTTTAGTGAAAAAAATAAAGAGTTTTTTATTGAGTGTATTATTGTCCGGAGTGTGCCTAATAGCGGCTCCTACACCTGCGTTTGCGGGAAATAAACAAAGCTCTGAAAGAGTGAATGTAACTGCCGATATTGTGGAGAAGCTTGATAAAATTGATAGAAGTATGTTTTTTTGCTCAGTGCGTTTTATTTTAAGCGAATTGGAATCAGTTTTTAAATTGTTAAAAGCAAACGAACAAAAACTGAATTATAATGATAAAAGATTGATTTTTAATTGGTGTAAATATATTTTGAACAGATTAACGATGCCATCATTAGATAACAAAGAAAGAGAATTACGTGATATTTTGTTCGGAAAACTCATGCATATTGAAAGCTCGCCCACCCCGAGACTATTTCCTGTAAAATATGAAGGAGAAGATATAACAGAAATAGATTGGAATAGCAAAGACGAAGAGGCAAAATTTAAAATATAAAATTGTACAAAATGCTTTTTTTAAATTTTTTTGTAATAGTTTTTTATACAGATAAACAAATCTAAAAAAACAGCTTGACAAAAGTTTTTAGATACTGTAAAATTAATAATGTTGGTGTTGATGACGCCGAGGGTACACCCGTTCCCATCTCGAACACGGTAGTTAAGCTCGGTGGTGCCAAAGATACTTAGCTGGTGACGGCTTGGGAAAATAGGGAAATGCCAACTTCATAAATTACCACTCCTTTTAAATATAATAATATAAAAAACCTACTCTGAGAAGGGTAGATTTTTTATTTTACAAAAGAATAACCCCGGCTTTTTTGAGCCGGGATAAAATTATAAATTTTTATTCTATCTCTTCTTCGGGAGCATACACCGGAAGAATGCTTCTTCCCGAAATAATAGTTTCTATTAAAGCTTCCAGTTCAGCGCTTTCTTCGGGTTTAATGTCTTTCTTGCTTATTTTACTTATTCTCATGAGCAGTTTCTCCAGTTCCTTTTCCCAATTAATATCGGGATTTGCTTCTCTTAATATAGAACTGAAAATTTCTCGGAAACTTCCTGTGTTTAAAACGTTTTTTATGCGCACACCGTCATAATTACGCATGAGCGTGAATAGCGAAACATTGCCGTTCATATTTTCTTGTTTGATATATCTTTCGAAAGCTTGTTTTTGCTTTGTCAGACCATATGAAAGCATAAGCAAAATCACATCAAAAACATTTTTGGCGCTTAGACTGTTCCAATTTATTTTTATGAGATTAATTAAGAATTTTTGATCCCCTCTTATTGCATAAATTACAAGCGGTCTGACAGTGTCTTTAATTTCCTTTTTTGTGTTTTGCGCAATTTTGTAGCTCTCTCTGAGTGGTTTCGGCGTAGCCATACTAATACCTCCTTTGAATTTTTATCTTTCAATTCTGTTTTTTGCGGGTTGTATAATTTCTTTGTTTATATCTTTATATTCTACTGATCCACTTGTAATGTAGTCCCTTTCCCCTCCGGTCGAACTAATTCCTAGTGTCGTGTTTTTTTGTGATAGGGTGCTTTCTAAACTATTTATCGCTGTTTCATATTTTTTTAGTGTTGTGTCGGGAATATTAGCAAAATCAGGTATCAAAATTTTCATTTCATCATCATCGACACTGACTTTACCAGGAAATTTTTTAACCAGTACACCATAATACGGACCTGTTTTATTACCTCTTTTAAAGAGATCGGTAATGTAATCTGGAAATGCATTTTTTGTTGCATTGGAATTTTGATATGGTTGTATCAAATGCAGATGATCCTTTTGCTCGCTTTTATTATAGTTGGATTTCAAATCATTCAAATCTTTCACTATATTAGCTTTGTCTGTGTGGATGGTGCTGCTATTCATTGCCAAATTTTGAATCATAACGTAAATTATGGCTATAATATAGTGCTTTCTTTTACTTTTTTTATTTTTTCGGCAGTCCATCTACCGTGACCTAATTTTTTAAAAAGAGCTTCTCCTTTTTTTACGAGTTCAGAATCATTAATTCTATCATTAGTTAAAGCAACCATGTATTTTGGTAATTCTGATAGACCGTAGAGTCCACAAAATCCTCTAAACCACATACTTGTTCCGAATTTAGCAAAACATTGTTTTGTTGTTCTTTATGATCCGATTGTTTTTGTTTCACTCATAACAAACACACCTTTCAAAACAAATTTATATTATAAGTGTTACACATATACATCTTACTGTCAAGTGTTTTTTTGTAAAACATTTAAAAATAAATTGAATTTAAAAAACCTTATTGAAATAATCAATAAGGAATGAAGTATGATGTGTTAATAAAAGCGTTTTAAATATCGGTGTTTGAGTTCTTTATGTATGCCATAGCGTACCCTAAAATCAGCCAGAAAAAACCGACCATAAACGTCATGTCAAACAGAATAGCTTTTTCAAAAAGACAATACCCACAGTAAGCTACAAGAGCAGAAAATAAGCGCTTAAATACGCTGAAATAGTTTTTGCCCGTGCTTTTGAAAAGATGTTTACAAACGTCCAAAGCAACAACCAGAGTAATAATTGCGAATATTCCAAACCCAAGTAAGCCGTAGCATACAAGTATAGTCAAGTAGCCGTTATGAAGATCCGGATGAATAAGTCCGTTTTTGATGTATTTTTTGCCATAAAGCAGAAGATTTGCTCGCCCAATACCTATTATCGGATTGTGTTTAAACATCGAAAGTCCTTGTTTGAGGAGCGTAATTCTACCGCTGCTGACTTCATAATTTGAACGCCCAATATGCGCTCCCGAACCTTCTTCGTCTTGAATTATTATTGAATCTATGTGTTCATCGACGGACTTTGCCACATCGTCCGGATTATTGCCGTCTATTATGTTTTTAACAACACGTTCTTGCCTATGGACGTCATTTACAATAACGCTCATAAATTTTTGACAAACGCTTCTGAGTGCAAAACACGCAGAAACCATGACTAGGCAAAATCCCATTACAATCATGAGAGTTTTTATGAGTCTGAGACCTTTGAAATTTTTTTCTCTGAAAAATAAATTACAGAAAAATCTTATAGCGCAGTAAATTATCAAGAACAAAAAAGATGCATTTGAGTCCGATAAGAAAAGGCAGACTGAATTTATCACCACGCAGAAAACCAAAAATACTATATTGGGTTTTTTTGCTCCTGCCCTTGCAGATATGTAGTGGTTGGAAAGAAAATCGCATGCGACTATCGACTGTACCATCGAAAACGCGAGTATATTTGAGTTCGTGTATATGCCGATGAGTCTGTTTCTAAAGATGCCCAAATTATAGCCCAAAATTGTATATTCATTTTTTACAAATAATAGCATTAACGAGAGTAGTCCGCAAACTGTGGCGAAGATAGTCCAGAATTTGAATATAAATATCATTTCTTGTTCGCTTTCTTTCAAGCTTTGCTCAGTGTACATACCGTAGAAAATGAAGAAACATACTGCTGTGTAATAAATTATTACCAAATTAGGCACGAACCATACTGTAAAATGTACGCAAGAAGTGAGTGTCATAGAGATTAAAAATGCCCAAAATAAATTTTTATGGTCTACTTTAAACGCTCTTTTTTCCATGAAGAAATCGTGGATTAAAATAAAGAGTCCCCAGCAAAGAACAAGCGATTTAACAGCCAAAGATATTATATTTAAAAAAGCTATCATCTCAAAAGAAAGCGTGAGAATGTATGTCCTTCTGAAAAGACTTGAACTTAGCATATTTTGTTTTGTTAAACTTCGCAAATCTTTTGAAAACATAAAATCCCACCTTTCTTGCAAAAAATTAATAAAACGTTACTTTGCGAATTTTTTATAGTTTTCCAAAATATAATATATTTCCTCGTTTTTGAGAAGTGTATGAAGCGGTAAAGTTATTTCATTTGCGTACATATCGTAAGCGTTCGGAAAATCTTTTACGTCAAAACCGATATTCTTGTAAGCCGTAAACATTGGCAGAGATTTATAGTGTACATTTGTTGAAATCCCAACACTTGCCATGTTTTCAATAAATTTATTTCTGAATTTTTCGTTTTTACCAAGAAGTCTCGTTATATAAAGATGACAACTGGATTTTGCGTTTTCAGTGATGTGTGGAAGTGTTTGAATATTTAAGTCTTTTAAACCCGAATTATAAATTTCGGTTATTTCTCGTCTTCGGGCAAGAAGTTTATCGTATCTGCCGAGCTGAGACAGCCCGAGCGCCGCCATGATGTCGGTCATATTGCATTTATACGCAGGATATATTATATCATATTCCCAAGCTCCCGCTTTTGTTTTTGCAAGAGCGTCTTTATTTTGTCCGTGCAGCGACAAAAGCATATATTGCCTGTATATTTCATCGTTATCAAGTGCGCTGTTTGGTTTCCAAGTTACAGCTCCGCCTTCGCCTGTGGTAAGATTTTTCACGGCATGGAACGAAAAACATGTGAAATCCGCAACATTTCCGGATTTTTTACCACCACGCTCTGCTCCGAAAGAATGTGCGCCGTCAGCCAGCACTACAACTCTGCCGAACTTTTCTTGGATTTTATTTGACGGTTTAAATATAGATTTTTTAGCATTTACTATCTCGAAAATTTTCTCATAATCACACATCACTCCGCCCAAATCCACGGGGATAATTGCTTTTGTTTTTGGAGTTATCGCTTTTTCGAGCTTTTCATAATCCATTTCGAATGAGTTTTTTGCGGTATCGACCAGTACGGGCGTTGCTCCTACGTGTAGAATTACGCTGCAAGACGCCGAATAAGTATATGCGCTTGTTATTACCTCGTCGCCCTCCCTTATTCCAAGGAGTCTGAGCGTCATCTCAAGGCAAGCCGTTGCGGAATTCAGTGCGGCGGCTTTGTCGGTTCCGCAATAACTTGCTATTTTTTGTTCAAATAATTTTGTTTTTGGGCCTGTTGTTATCCACCCTGAGCGCAGTACTTCGTTTACGGCGTTTATGTCTTCTTCCGAAATATCCGGCGGTGAAAATTTTATATCATACGGCATATTTTAAAATTCCTTTCGAATTCTATCTTGAAATCACTGCTATTACGGTTTTGAACATTATTTTTATGTCACCAAAAAAATCAAAATTTTTAATATACTCCAAATTATACTTCATTTTTTCGGGCAGTACTTTATTAACATAGGTTTCATCGGCGTTTTGCGATGACTTCAACAATTTTTCTTCGTCTTTGTAGAGTATACTCGTGAGTGAAGTAACTCCAGCAGGCATGAGAAGTGTTGCGTACATTTCGGGAGTATATTTATCTACGTATTTAGGCACTTCGGGACGCACTCCCACAAAAGACAAATCGCCCATAATGATATTGAATATCTGCGGAAATTCGTCTGCTCGGAGCTTTCGGATATATTTTCCGACTCTTGTTATTCTCGGGTCATGGTCGGTTGTAATCTGAGCTCCGAGTTTTTCTGCGCCTTGTACCATCGTTCTGAACTTGAAAATTTTAAATTTTTTCCCGTATTTTGTAACTCTTGTCTGCAAAAAAAACGGATTTCCCGGTGAATCCATCATGATGATGATTGCCAACAAGATAATTATCGGGACTAAAAAAACAGAGGCAATCAGCGAAACGGTTATGTCAAAAATTCTTTTTATAAATATTGAAAATTTACGTTTTTTCAGTATATCGTAGTAGGCTTTTGTTTCTTTGGTTTGCATATACTTTGGGAGCTTTTCAAAATCTTTCCAAAAAATCTTCATTACCTTCCTTTTTTCATAAACTCTCATGCTAATTATACCTTGATAAAATTTAAGTTTCAACATTTTTAATCTACTTGATATTTAGTTAAATATATGTTACTCTAGTATTATAGGAAAATGTTTAAGAAAGGGATTTTTATGAATAAAATACTAATGAGATTATGCGCCGCCGCATTATCGTTTTCGTGTTTTTGCAGTAGCGGCGTTTTTGCGATGTTTAGCGTTGGGGGGGAGATTCCTTTTCCGCCGGCACCTCTTCACTATAACAAAAAACTGTATAAATTCGGCTATCCGTATGTCATAGAGGCAACAGATGTATCTGGGATTAAAGAGGATGCTGATATAAAAAAGCTTTGGGATAAATTTTGGTGGTGCCGTCGAGATTTAGAACGCGATCGCATTCGTTTTGGTAGATATATCCAAATAAGTCGTACTTATCCACTTACTGCCGAAATACAGATAAGAAGAAGAAACACAGAAAACGGTAGGAGTGAAAAATGGGAGCGTGTGAACAGAGCTTTAAAGAGTTCTGCCGACTGGGTTTTTCATGAGTTTTTGGCAGATTATTTTTATAATTTTTATAAAAAAGATTGTCGTAAAAGATTTACACCGGAATGTTTGTGGAGCATACTTAAAGAAGTAAATTCGTCTTTTGTCAGAAAAATAATATCAGAAAAAACAGGAAAAGAATTAAGTGAAGACGAAGATTTGTGTGAAGAATTCAAGAAAGTTCCAATTGAAGAAAAGGATATTAATGATTGTCTTTTAAGTTCACAAGGTTTACCGACACCGATTGGTAATTATACGGCCAATATATTAAATGCTGTGCAATTTATTGGCGAGGGCCTTTATTATCTGAAATTTGACCATCTTGTTGTCTTTTTTTCTACTTTGTATGCGTATTTTTTTGATAACAGAACGAAGTACTATCCCGAACAAATCTACATAATCTATGAATGTATAGAAAAATTATATTTTTGGCTAGTAACTGACGTTTTGGAAGAGCACAAAAGAGAGCGCCCCGGTTGGTTTACTGCTGCTCAGTATGGCCAGTTTTTGCAACTAAAAAAAGGTTGTGATCCCGACTCTTATGAATTTAGAAGTGAAGCATCCGGTGTTATGTCGAGATTGAAAAATTTGGGACTGTAAAAATAATTGTGTATGTGTTTTTACAGTGTTGTGATATAATAGTTTTTGAAATATAATATCGAAGGAGTTTTGATTAATTTGGCAATACTTGATTTTTTAGGTAGTATATTCGGTTACGTTTTGTGGTTTTTGTTTGATGCGGTGAGTAATTATACGATTGCAATAATTTTATTTACGATACTTATTAATTTGGTGATGTTTCCGTTTGCTATTAAACGCCAAAAAACGATGGCGGCGAATGCGAGAATGGCTGAGAAACAAAAAGAGCTAAAAAAAAGATACGAAAAAGATATGAAAAAGTATAATGAAGAGCTCGCAAAACTTTATGAGCGAGAAGGCATAAATCCGATGTCCGGGTGTTTGTCAACAATGATTTTGCCACTTATTTTGTGGAGTGGAATTATCGGAGCGATAAACAGACCGCTAAAGAACACACTTCATATTCCGGATGAAAAAATAACCGCAGCAGTGCAGGTTCTGCCGACTTTGCCTGAAGTGAAAGGGCAAATCACCAAAGGTTATGAAGAACTTCAAATAGTACGTCATTTTTCGCAGATAAAGGACCACTTAACGATGTTCAACGAAGAGGAACTTGCAGACATAGAGGAATATAGTTCGGGGTTTGATTTGATGGGTATGAACCTGCTTAAAAAGCCGAACGATTGTGCGTTTTCTGAGATGCTTTGGGTAATACCCGCTTTGTGTTTCGTGAGTTCAATACTTATGATGTACATAAGCCAAAAGATGTCCGGAGCGCAGAATCAAATGCAAGGCTGTATGAAATTTATGCCTTATGGAATATTTGTATTTACCACCTATATTGCATATACAATCCCGGGAGCTGTGGGCATTTACTGGATACTCAATTCCATAATGGGCATAGGGCAAAACCTTATTTTAAATAAATTTTATAACGTGTACACTATAAACGCAAAAGACGAAGCGGCTCGATTTGCAAGGCTTAAACTTCAGGAAAGTAAATAATTAAAATCGTATCAAAAATAGTTTTCCCTCTCTATTAAGTTAGAGAGGGATTTTTAGTTAGGTTATTGTTCTTCACTCGGGCATTCGCCATAATGTTTTAAGTATGAAAGCATAGTTAAAACAAAATAATTGTCGTCCGATGGGGAGTTACCTGCAGGAGAACTTTCTGTATTCAGAAGGTTAGAGAAAAGATATGAAAATTCTGCTAAGTCTTCTTCCTTGCAAACCTTACAATTTTTTCGGTGTTTATTGCATATGAAATTACTGAATATATATATTACACTTTTGCTTATATTACCATCTATGAGTTCCGGTAAATCATCTTTAGAAATATTAAATGGAGAATCTTCAGGTGGCAAAATATCGCCAAAAGCTGTACATAAAAACAACATCATGAGATTGCCGTTATTGTGTATACGGGCAGATTCTCTGTCATAATATTCCTTGTCTTCCTTAAAGTATTTTAATTTCTTACAGACAATGGCATCACTAAAATTTGAAGGAGTTAAGGTGCCGTATTCAAGTGTGTCTGCACACATTATTGCATATTTAAGCTTGGTTATAATTGCGAACCACGATTTTCTAAATTGGTTAATTTGAAATTTTCCAAGTTCACTACAATTTTCTTTCATATATTTATAAGTTTCAGAGAACGAACTCTTTTTCTCAAAGCTTGGAAGGAATCCAAAGTTACAGCTATAAAGCAGTGTACGTGCATCTTCTGCTAATTTTCTTACATAGTCTTCAATTTCAGTAACCTTTTTGAATGTATCAGGACTTATGATGTACATAAGCCAAAAGATGTCCGGAGCGCAGAATCAAATGCAAGGCTGTATGAAATTTATGCCTTATGGAATATTTGTATTTACCACCTATATTGCATATACAATCCCGGGAGCTGTGGGCATTTACTGGATACTCAATTCCATAATGGGCATAGGGCAAAACCTTATTTTAAATAAATTTTATAACGTGTACACTATAAACGCAAAAGACGAAGCGGCTCGATTTGCAAGGCTTAAACTTCAGGAAAGTAAATAATTAAAATCGTATCAAAAATAGTTTTCCCTCTCTATTAAGTTAGAGAGGGATTTTTAGTTAGGTTATTGTTCTTCACTCGGGCATTCGCCATAATGTTTTAAGTATGAAAGCATAGTTAAAACAAAATAATTGTCGTCCGATGGGGAGTTACCTGCAGGAGAACTTTCTGTATTCAGAAGGTTAGAGAAAAGATATGAAAATTCTGCTAAGTCTTCTTCCTTGCAAACCTTACAATTTTTTCGGTGTTTATTGCATATGAAATTACTGAATATATATATTACACTTTTGCTTATATTACCATCTATGAGTTCCGGTAAATCATCTTTAGAAATATTAAATGGAGAATCTTCAGGTGGCAAAATATCGCCAAAAGCTGTACATAAAAACAACATCATGAGATTGCCGTTATTGTGTATACGGGCAGATTCTCTGTCATAATATTCCTTGTCTTCCTTAAAGTATTTTAATTTCTTACAGACAATGGCATCACTAAAATTTGAAGGAGTTAAGGTGCCGTATTCAAGTGTGTCTGCACACATTATTGCATATTTAAGCTTGGTTATAATTGCGAACCACGATTTTCTAAATTGGTTAATTTGAAATTTTCCAAGTTCACTACAATTTTCTTTCATATATTTATAAGTTTCAGAGAACGAACTCTTTTTCTCAAAGCTTGGAAGGAATCCAAAGTTACAGCTATAAAGCAGTGTACGTGCATCTTCTGCTAATTTTTTTACATAGTCTTTAATTTCGGTAACATTTTTGAATGTATCAGGTTGTAACGAATCGCTTACGCAGTCTGTAGCTGGGATGCTTTGCGCACAAAATAAATGCCGTAGATGATCTTGCGTCCAATATATCGGAGTAGCAGATGGGTCACCGCTTATACGTAATTTACGAGAAAGCAAATTACTACAACAGAATGACAGCTGGTGGCAGACATCTAGTGGTTTGTCGCCTTGGTTGATAGATGCACTCATGAAGTCATCAAGTTTAATGTCTTTTTCTAAAAATTTACCAAAAGACTCTTCAATGAATAGTTTTGTAAAATGGAATGAAAGCAATAAGCTTTGTAAATGCGGTGTTATTGGTATTTTTATGTCAGATTCAGTATCGTATTTATCTCCAAATTTAATAGTGCTGAGTAATAGAATGCCTTCATCGCTTCTTAAAAAATTTGGAGTTATTTCAGAAAGATACTCAGGCAATTCAGGCAAAGGTTTTGTACGTGGTTTGTGCCATGGTGTTTCTGCTTCTAAATCTAAAGAATCGATAATTTGTAAAAAACGATTGACCACGCTATAAACTTTGGCGTCGAATTCTATGCGTTGTTTTACATCCATAATATAAAGACGTGATTTATTTTCATCGAGAATGGTTAGAAGGTCATGTGCCAAAGTTTTTACTCTCAATTCTTCTATTGAGAGATATTGTGTTTCAGTGTATGGTTTTGATAAAAAATTGGGGTCGTGATACGCATCACGCATATTGGCAATCATATCAAGAACATATTTTGTGGTGGGGTTGGAAAATTTTTTTGAATATGTTCTTATGAAATCCGAGGTATTTGCAGATTTCATAGCTTTACTTTCAAAGCTGATTTGGGGTGCGATTATTAGGGCGGACAAGACTAAAGATGTGATTTTTTGGATATTCATTTTTAAATTTCCTTTCCGTTTTTTAATTGTTACAATTTCTAATTTTAATATACACTCAATTAAATGTCAACACTTTTTTATAAATAATTTTTTTAATGGACAAATTTGTTATTTTGTTTTATGATTGTATATGAAAATATTTCGGGGGTGCTTTGATTTTATGGTAAAAGAAGTATATGCTTCTGAAGAAACTGTGGCTCTCGCCAAGCAAAAGGCTTGCAGTATGCTCGGAGCAGAAGAAAAAGACGTGGAATTTGAAGTGGTTCAAGAGCCTTCAAAAAAGCTTTTGGGGGTGTTTGGAGGCAAACCTGCGCAGGTTAGGGCAATTTTAAAGGAGTCTGTTGCTTCAAAAGCTCTGAAGATTTTAAAAGAAATACTTTATTATATGAATTTAAATTCTCTTGAAGTTGAAATCGTTTCTGAAGAAGATGGAATTTGCAATTTGAAAGTAAGCGGTGACGAAGTAGGTTATATTGTGGGTAAACATGGCGAAACGCTCGATTCTTTGCAATATATTGTAAGTCTAATTGCAAACGACAAGAACAAATCTAAGGAGTTCTGCCGAATTCGAATTGAGGCGGGAGATTACCGTGAAAAAAGAAAAGCCACACTTGAAGCTTTGGCTGAGCGCATGGCGCACAGAGCGCTTACTTCGGGAAGAAAATTCAGTTTGGAGCCGATGCGTGCGTATGAGCGTAAGATAATACATAGTGCAGTCGGTGAAATTGAGGGTGCGCACTCTTGGTCTGAGGGAGAAGGTCCAGAAAGACATATTGTTATTGCGCCGGAAAACTAAAATTGCATTATTGTTTTTATGATGTATATTGACAAAAAAGCAGTAACATGTTACAATACGCTTATACAAAATTTAAAACATCAAGGAGAGCGCAAAACTTTTACTTGATTACGCAGAAAGCTGTGATTTAAAAAAGCTATCCAATTGCGTTTAAATCTAAATATAGAAATAGGTGTCACAATAGTATTCATTTGATTAGAAGCTTTGCTCCCTAAACTCAGGGGGCAATTATAATTTTTAGTGGATATTTTTGAGAGGTGTATTATAATGTCAACAATAGCTGCGATTTCGACAGCTCAAGGAGTCGGTGGAATAGGAGTAATACGGATTTCGGGGGAAGATTCGTTTAAAATAGCCGATAAAATATTTGTGCCGTTTGTCGGTGAGAGAGGCAAATGCTTGCAAAATCTTGGTGGTTACCGTGCTAAATATGGTACTATTCTGCATGAAAATGAATTAATTGATGATGCGGTAGTTCTTGTTTTTCGTGCACCTCACAGTTATACGGGTGAGGACGTTGTTGAAATATCGTGCCACGGAGGACTTTATATTACTAAACGTGTTTTAAGGGCAGTATTAGAGGCAGGTGCTACGCTCGCCGAGCCTGGTGAGTTTACCAAAAGAGCGTTCTTAAACGGTAAAATGGATCTTTCACAAGCGGAAGCCGTTATGGATTTAATATCGGCTAAAAGCAGGCGTGCCAATCAGATAGCATTCGGCATGCGTGAGGGTAAATCTTCAAAGAAAATAGCCCAAATAAAAGAAGAACTGCTTGAAATTTCAGCTGGGCTTAGTGTTTGGGCGGATTATCCTGAAGAAGATATTCCACAAGTTGATGAAAACGTGTTGAAAAACGGTGTTCAAAAAATATGCGAACGGCTACATGGTATGATAGATAATTATGATACGTTTAAATCGATAAAAGAAGGGGTCAAAACGGCAATTGTAGGCCGTCCTAACGTCGGGAAATCAACGCTCATGAACTTTCTCTCCGACTCACAAAAATCTATTGTTACGGATATTCCTGGTACGACAAGAGATGCCATTGAAGAAACTGTTATGATTGGTGATATACCCGTGCTTTTAATCGACACAGCGGGAATACGTGAGACATCGGATAAGGTGGAAAAAATAGGCGTAGAAAAGGCGAAAAAACAGATTAATGAATCCGAAATAACGCTTTTTATGATAGATGCCTCTTCCCCACTTTGTGAAGACGACAGAGAGCTTTTAAAGAGTCTTGACGCATCAAAAACAGTAATACTTTTAAATAAATGTGATTTAGGCATGCAGATAGACGCTCGGGAATTATCAACATTTGAAAATAGAATTGTTGAATTATCAGCTCTAAAAGGGCAAGGAATAGAAAAACTAAAGGAAATTATAGAAAACATTATAGGCTTTTCGAATTTTGACCCGTCTGATGCCGTTATTTCAAATGAAAGGCAACTAATGGCACTTAAAAAAGCTACAGAAATACTTGAGGACATCATTAATCAACTGAACTTAGGTATCACTCTTGATGCCGTTACGGTTTTAATGCAAGACGCACTTTCGATATTTATGGAGTTCACAGGCGAAAATGTCAGCGAAGCCGTAGTAAATAAAGTGTTTTCAAAGTTTTGTGTTGGAAAGTAGTAAATTTTTACAAAGGAGAAAAAATCTTGAATACTGAAGATGAGATAATAAATAAAACTAATTATAATGAAGACTATGAAGTAAGCGTAATTGGCGCAGGACATGCGGGAATTGAGGCGGGACTTGCGGCGGCAAGGCTTGGTTGTAAAACCGTAGTTTTTGCAGTTAATTTAGATTCAGTCGGAAACTGTCCGTGTAATCCGTCCATCGGTGGAACAGCAAAAGGTCATTTGGTGCGTGAAATAGACGCTTTAGGCGGCGAAATGGGTAGAACTACCGATGAATGCTTTTTGCAAAGTAGAATGCTTAATCTCGGTAAGGGCCCTGCCGTGCATTCTTTGAGGGCGCAAATTGACCGCAATAAATACAAAGAAATTATGAAACATAAGCTTGAGCTTCAAGAAAATTTATCTTTGAAACAGGCAGAAATAATTGACATTTTCCGTGACAAAACTAATGAAAAATGGGTGCTCACATCAAGAAACGGCATAAAATATGCTTCAAAGTGTGTTGTATTAGCTACGGGTACGTTTTTGGAGGGTGTTGTACATATAGGAGAAACATCGTATCAAAGCGGGCCTGATGGTATTTTCCCCGCAGTTTTGCTCGGTGAATCACTCAAAAAATTAGGTCTTAAATTAAAAAGATTTAAAACAGGAACTCCGGCAAGAGTGCTGCGCTCAAGTATTAATTTTGAAAATCTTGAAGAGCAGTGCGGTGATGAGAATATAGTACCGTTTTCATACGATACCGAAAACGTTGGTGAAAATAAAGTTAAGTGCTATATTTCGTGGACGAACGACAAGACTAAGGAAGTAATTTTGAAAAATATTCACCGTGCACCGATGTATAGCGGTAAGATTGAAGGCGTGGGACCTCGTTATTGCCCGAGCATTGAGGATAAAATCGTAAGATTTCCCGAGAAAAAGCGTCATCAAATGTTTATAGAACCATGCGGATTAAACACAGAAGAAATGTATCTGCAAGGAATGTCTACTTCCCTACCCGAAGAAGTTCAGATAGAAATGTATAGAACCATACCGGGGCTTGAAAACGTAAAAATAATGCGTGCGGCGTATGCGATAGAATACGATATTGCCGACCCACAACAAATGAATTCAACGCTTGAATTTAAGGAGTATTCCGGGCTTTTCGGAGCGGGGCAATTTAATGGAAGTTCGGGCTATGAAGAGGCGGCAGCACAAGGATTAATTGCAGGAATAAATGCGGCGCTTAAAGTAAAAAATAGAGAACAGCTCATTTTAGATAGGGGCACATCGTACATCGGAACGCTGATAGATGACTTGGTGACAAAAGGCGTAAATGACCCATACAGAATGATGACATCGAGATCTGAATATCGATTAGTGCTAAGGCAAGATAATGCGGACGAAAGATTGACTCCGATTGGACGCAAAATAGGGCTTATAAGTGATGAGAGATATGAAAAGTTTACTAAATACTTAAGTTTAAAGTGCGAGGAAAAACAGAGAGTAAAAAATGTCGTAATTGCGCCGAGTGAAGAGTTAAATCAAGTGCTTGTTTCACGTGAAACATCGCCTATAATAACGGGTGTAAAAATGAGTGATTTACTAAAACGTCCACAAGTAACATATAAAGATTTAGAAGCGTTTGATAAAACCAGACCTAATATTGATAAATCGATTTTTGAAAAAGTTGAAGTGGAAATTAAGTATGAAGGCTATATAGCACGTCAGAATAATCAAATTAAAGAGCTTAGACGTCTTGAAGAAAAACTTATACCAAATGATATTGACTATAAGCAAATAAAAGGATTGCGGTTAGAGGCGATTGAAAAATTAGGTAAAATTAAACCTCAAAATATTGGACAGGCGTCACGTATTTCAGGAGTTAGCCCTGCGGATATTTCTGTTTTAATAATTTGGTTGTCGGCAAAAACACGTAAAAAAGAAGGGTGCTAAATTTATGATGGATTTGTTGTTTAGAGAAGCCGAAAAAAATGGATTGGTTTTAAATGATGACCAATTGGAAAAATTTCAAAAGTATATGGATTTTTTGCTCGAATACAATTTGCATACCAATTTAACGGCAATAACGGATTCAGATGATGTGATGATAAAGCATTTTTTTGATAGTATTATAATAAATAAGTTCTTAGATATTCGAAAAAATGCAAAAGTTGTGGACATAGGTACAGGCGCCGGATTTCCAGGAGTGCCGATGAAAATATTTCGTGAAGATATAGAACTTACTTTAATTGATAGTTTGAATAAAAGAGTCGTTTTTTTAAATCAGCTTATGGAAAAACTTTCGCTTAGTGCAAATATTTTTCACGCAAGGGCGGAAGAACTCGGCCATAAAAAAGAGTACCGTGAAGTGTATGATTTGGCAGTTTCCAGGGCCGTTGCGCCGCTTAATATACTGTGTGAATTATCTCTACCTTACGTGAAAAAAGGCGGATATTTCGTTTCATTAAAAGGTTCAAATGCTCAGGAAGAAATCAATAAATCTAAAAAAGCAATAGAGATTTTAGGCGGTAAATTAGAAATTGTTAAAACCTTGGAATTGCCTGAAAATAAAGGTTTACGAAACATCTTAATAATTAAAAAAGTATCAAATACACCAATAAAATATCCTAGAAATAATTCTCAAATTTCGAAGTCTCCCCTCTAATGTTTCACGTGAAACATATTAAAAAACATTTTCTTTTTTTGAATGTCGTGGTATAATGAAATGGAGATTATATTTAAGGAGGATTTATGGGCAGAATAATATCAATTTCTAACCAAAAGGGTGGCGTTGGAAAAACTACAACAGCGGTAAATCTTTCATCTGCACTGGGTATTTTGAATAAAAAAGTGCTGTTAATTGATTTTGACCCTCAAGGTAACACAACAAGCGGCTTGGGATTTAATAAGAGAGAAGTCAAATTATCTTCTTATGATTTGCTTGAGAAAGAATCAAAACCTGAAGAAGTTATAATCCATACTGAGTTTAAAAATTTAGATTTAATACCGTCGCATATCAATTTAGCGGCGGCGGATTCGGGGATTAGTTTGTTTTCGGGTAAAGAATCAAGACTTAAAAGCAAAATTGAGCATTTAAAAAATGTTTACGATTACATAATAATTGATTGTCCCCCGTCGCTTGGAATTATAACTATAAACGCATTTTGTGCCAGCGATGGTGTGTTGGTGCCAATTCAGTGCGAATTCTACGCTTTGGAAGGCTTGTCGCAACTCGTTAATACCATAAAAGTTGTAAAGCGGCATCATAATCCTAATTTGGAAATCGAAGGTATTTTGATGACCATGTGTGATATGCGATTAAAATTGACGCATCAGGTTATGGATGAAGTAAAAAAGAGCTTTCCCGATAAAGTCTTCAAGACGAATATTCCACGCACTGTAAAGCTTTCTGAGGCGCCAGGATTTGGTAAGCCTATTGCGTACTTTGCGAGGTTCAATCCGGGCACGTGGGCATACAAAGGCTTGGCTAAAGAAATTATCAACAATGATAATAAAAGGAGTTGAAAATATTGTCTGAAAAATTAAGTGGACTTGGTAAGGGTTTAGATTTAATTTTTATGGAGAATAATATGGAAAGCGAAAACACTCCCATAACGTTAAATTTAAATGAATTAGAAGCAAATACAAACCAACCGAGAACTGAATTTAATGATGAAGCGCTTAGAGAATTAGCGGATTCAATAGCAAAGCACGGGATTATACAACCTATCGTAGTTAAACCGCTTTCCTCAGGAAAGTATAGAATAATTGCCGGAGAGCGGCGCTACCGAGCCTCTAAGATGGCAGGACTTAAAGAAGTACCGGTAATTATTAAGGATATTTCGGAATCTCAAATAATGGAATTAGCTTTAGTGGAAAACTTACAGCGTGAAGATTTGAGCGCATTGGAAGAAGCTAAAGGATATAAGTCATTAATGGACAATTATGGTATGACACAAGCCGAAGTGGCTGAAACAGTTGGTAAATCGAGGCCGTATGTTGCAAACACAATAAGATTATTAAATTTGCCGCAATCGGTAGTAGAAAAGTTGGAAATTGGAGAAATTACGGCAGGACACGCCCGAGCAATGCTTGCACTTTCAAATGATGATGATATTGAAAGAGTATTAAAGATTACAATTTCACAAGGGTTAAATGTGCGCCAATTAGAGCAGTTAATTAAAAAAATGACTTTTAAAGAAATAGAAAAGCCAAAGTCATTTAAGAGTATAAAATCCGATGTCTTCTATAAAAAAATCGAATCAGATCTTCAAAAAAGGTTAAAGCACAAAGTTAAAATTATTTCCGGAAAGCGTAAAAAAGGAACAGTTCAGATAGAATTTTTGGGAGAAGAAGATCTTTCAAATATTTATCAGATGCTTCTTGGGTAAGGGGTGTTTGGTAGTGGAAAATTTAAAAAAATTAGCGCTGATAGTGATACTTATTTCGATTACCGGATGGATTGTGTTTAATCCGTATATTTACTGTGCAAATTCCGAATCCATACAAAACATTTGTTTTTTGATGAATGATTTTTGCAAGAATATTAGTTTGAACTATCATTTTTCAAATAAAGATGTGTTCAGTTTGTTGCGCTTTTTGGAATACTCTATTTTGGGTATTACATCAGCGGTTTTGTATAGGAAATATTTTAACAAAATCTGGGCGAATATAACAAATTTATTATTTTTTGGATTAATAGTTCCTGTGGTTGAGGTATTATACAGAAGTAATGCAGATTCCGTGTTTTCGGCACAAGATATTTTGATTTCATTTTTTGAATTCTGTTTGGGTGCCTTTATAATACTAATTTGTTGTGTGCCCAAGAATAAAAGGATGTTTTCATCCAGATATAAGAAAAATAGATACACCGGGAGGGGTTAAAGTAATGTTAGATATTAAATTTATTAAAGCAAATACCGAAAAAGTCAAGAAGGCCATGAAAGACCGCCAAAAAGACATGGATAATATAATAGATGAAATACTTGATTTGGATAAAAAAAGGCATGAAATAATAATTGAATCTGAATCTATGAAATGTGAGCAAAACGCTGTAAATAAAAGAATTCCAGCTATGAAAAAAGCAGGAGAGGATACAACAGAGCTCTTTGCCAAAATGAAAGAAATTTCTGTGAAAATTAGTCAAAAAAATAAAGAACTCAGCGACGTTGAAACTAAGCAAAGGGAACTTTTATTAAGTGTTCCTAATGTTCCTAATGATGCCGTTCCTTATGGAAAGGATGACAGTGAAAATCCTGAAATCAGACATTGGGGCGAGCCGAGAAAATTTAATTTTGAGGCTAAACCACACTGGGAAATCGGTAAAGATTTAAATATTTTAGACCCGGAACGTGCGGCAAAAGTGACGGGTACCAGGTTCCATTTTTATAAAGGTTTAGGCGCCAGACTCGAAAGGGCTGTAATTAATTTCTTTTTAAATACGCACACAAGTAACGGCTATACAGAAGTATTTCCGCCGTTTATGGCAAACACGGCATCACTTTACGGCACGGGGCAATTACCAAAATTTGATAATGGATTCAAGGTGGAAGGAACGGACTATTATCTCATTCCCACGGCCGAGGTTCCCGTAACGAATTTCCATAGAGATGAAATTTTAAATGGCTCCGATTTACCTATTAAATATTGCGCATATTCAGCGTGCTTTAGGTCTGAAGCGGGTTCGGCGGGGAGAGATACGAGAGGACTTATCAGGCAACATCAGTTTAATAAAGTGGAGCTTGTAAAATTTGTAAAGCCTGAAAACTCTTATGATGAGCTGGAAAAATTGACAAACGATGCAGAAAAGCTGCTACAACTACTGAAAATTCCTTATAGAGTGGTTATTTTGTGTACGGGAGATATTACTTTCTGCTCCGCCAAAACGTATGATATAGAGGTTTGGATGCCTTCTTATGGCAAGTATGTTGAGATTTCTTCGTGTTCAAATTTTGAGGATTATCAAGCAAGGCGTTCGCAAATAAGGTATAAAGAAAATCCGAAAGATAAGGCAAAACTTGTGCATACTTTAAACGGTTCGGGTCTTGCCGTCGGAAGAACGGTCGCCGCTATTTTGGAAAATTATCAAAATGCAGATGGTAGCGTCACAGTCCCTGAGGTTTTACGTGAATATATGGGTACGGATGTTATAAAATAGAATATGAAATAAAAAAATTCCCCCGGTCCTGCATGACTGGGGGTTAATTAATTTGTTTAATAATAAACTACGGGATAATGACGTCCGCCCCAAATATAATAGGATTGACCATTTGGTTGGCGCACTATGTTGCAGTGTTGACCATTGTATACCACATATTCATATGCATATCCTTGTGGTAATCTTACTGTTTCGCCATGGGTATGTATTATGCGTGGTCCGGTTGGCACCTTATACGCCGGAACACCTGGTATCGGAGCAACCGGTGCCTTTACCACTACTACCCTTTTAGGCGGTGTTTGCGGGGTTGCCTCGGGACACAAAACGGCTACAGCTACCGCTCCTGCGAAGCATAACCCTATTGTAGTTGCCGTTACTACTGTTGCTGCTATTTCTCCTGCTTTTGACATTTAAATCATCCTTTCGGTTTCTATATAATCCCATTGTAACACAAAATTAAATCAATGTCAACAAAAATAATTTATTTTTGCATAGTAAACGATTTAAATCCAGTAAACTATGAGCGTAGGTGTGTCATTGTCACCAACTTTGTCACCGACAACTAAAGCACATGTGTTACCGTCGCTGTGAAGGAGATTACGAGGCTCTTTGTCGCCTTTAAACTGTATATACTGTGCAGTTTTTCTCCAATCTTTCGGAGTAACACCAAATTTCCTTTTTATCTTAAAATCTTCCGTGGGGCACGGAATGTCAACATGCAGCACTTTGCTTTTTTTATCTATAGTCGCTCTTAGAGTTTTTAACTCGGATAATGGCTTTTTCTTTTTTGGCTCTTTTGGCTCTACGGGTGTTTGTTTTGCTGGTGATTTTTTTTGGCATATAACTTGAGTTTGTTTTTGTGAAACAAATTTTGAAGTAAATTTAGGATCTGGTTTATCCGGGTGGATTATCATACTTCCTGTTTCATTAGTAGTTGTTTCGCTTTTTGGCGCAGATGTATCATCCGTATCTGAACTTTCGGTTGGGATTTCTTTTTCTTCACTTTTTGATACTACTTCTTGGGTTTGGGGTTTTTCTGTGATTTTCTCAGTTTTTTGTTTATAGTCTAACGGATAAAAATATACAAATGTTGCAGCTCCTCCCAGTAAAGCTGCTGTCACGACCGCAGATGTCAAACCTACAAATATTTCTCCTTTTTTAGACATTTAAATCATACCTTTCAATATATTAATGAAATTATTATAACGAAATTTTAAAATAAAGTCAAGAAATAATGAATATTTTTTCTATTTGGTAAATTTTTAGAAATGCATTATAATAAATTGTCTGATAAAATAAATAAAGAGGAAGTGAAAGCGAATTTTCGCAAAATTTATGCTAAGTATTGGATGTCATTTATCATCGTCTTTGGGCTATGAATCCATGGCGAAGACGGCGATTTCAATCGGAGCAAACACGTTTCAGTACTTTACTAGAAATCCCAGAGGCGGCGCTGCCAAGGCGATTAAAGATGAAGATATTAAAGCGTACTTGAAGTTGGCAGATGAAAACAATTTTGCCAAAGTTGTGGCTCATGCGCCGTATACAATGAATTTGTGTTCTGCTGCCGAACATATAAGAGAGTTTTCTAAAAACATGTTTAAAGATGATATTATGCGTGCGGAACTAATACCCGAGAGCTACTATAATTTTCATCCTGGCAGCCACACTGGGCAAGGCACAGACGTAGGTATATCGCTAATTTGTGAGGCTTTGAACGAAACTTTAAAAGAAAGCCAAAAAACTATAGTTTTGCTCGAAACTATGGCCGGCAAAGGCAGTGAAATCGGTGGGAAGTTTGAAGAAATCGCAAAAATAAGAGAAAATGTAGAGTTAAAGGACAAAGTCGGAGTTTGTCTGGATACGTGCCACGTTTTTGATGGTGGATATAATATAGTCGGAAATTTGGAAGGTGTTTTGGAGGAATTTGATAGGATAATCGGCATTGAAAATCTCAAAGCCGTACACATAAACGACAGCAAAAATCCGATTGGAAGCCACAAAGACCGCCATGAAAAGATAGGTGAGGGTCATATCGGAATTGATGCCATGAAAAATATAGTTAATAATAAACATCTTAAAAATCTTCCGTTTATTTTGGAAACTCCACATGATGATATTCAAGGGTATGCCGAAGAAATAAAGATGTTGAGGAATTTGTATGAAGAGTGAAACAGAGACCGAAAATGCTTTAGATTACGAATATAAATGCGGAAAACTCAGTGAAGTAGTCATAATTTCGCTGCGGTCTTTTTTGAGTAAAATCAAGAAAAACGGACTTAAAAAAATGATAGAGACATTTTTGCCGGGCGTAAATTTAGATGAGTTTGTTTTGCAAAAGATAAGAAATCAGATGCAAAAACGACGTGCCATTGAGCTAAAAAAAGGACTCGGGAGAATTGATATTCAGTACCGCAGAAATGGCATTCAGATTGAGCCTGCAGGTTTTTTGCGTACGTTTATAAAGTGCATCACAATAACCGATGCTCAAATTATTCGTTCGTTTAATAATATAATTTTTCAAGTTGAAGAGTGCTATATTTACGATGATAATTACATAATCAGTAAGATTGATGAAATTATTTTTGAGCTTTCGAAAACGGGAATTTATACGCCGAAAAACTCCGAGGAAAAGACGCTTTATGACTTTGCTATGCTCATAATAGCCAATTATTTTCAGGATAAAAACGACGTGCCGAAATGGATTTCGCCTGCGTTGAAGTCGCTTGAAAGCAGTGATTTTATTGAAAAATGGATTGAATTTCTAACCGAACACGTTTCAGAAATTATCGCACAGGTTAGCGAAAATATATTCTTTGATTTCAAATTTACGTTCGATTCTTTTTGGATTCGTACTTTTCTCAACAAAAAAACAAATAAAGGTCAGCTTTCCGAGCTTATTAAAATGTTTGGTATTGATATAAAATCTATAATTGAAGGTTTTGCAAAAAGCTACGTGAGCCCGAGTTTTCTGCGTGGCGCCAGGGATATCATAAGCGATATAGCTTGCGGACTTCTGAGTAATACGAGCGCCGCAAAAAATGGTCCTTTAATAATCGGTGGTGATCAGATACCTGACGGTGCATTTGATATAACAGTTTCGTTTGGCGTGAATGCGATGAACTCCAGAGCTTTTAGGTGGTACACCAAAGAAGATAAACAATGTACTTTTGAGTACTCATACGACGCAAATTTTAGCGAGTCATACTTTGCGCCTGTAGAGAGCGTCGGAGCTGCAAGGACGTTCCCGAACATTAATTTGGGACTGGTTTCGAGCTATCATGTTCAGAATTTAACAAAACATTCCGTAAATGTTGAAAACTTAAAAAGTGGCATATTTTATTATCATATTATTTGCGAAAATGACGTTTCAAAAACGTATAAACTTAGGATTAATGGAGAAAGTTCGAAGAGCAAATTTTTAGTTTTTGCGGATTCGCAGGGCATGGTCCAATCGGATTACGAAAGCTTTGAAAGTCTTACGAATAAAGCTGCGGGAAACAACCAAGATGCCGATTTTATGGTACATTTGGGCGATTTTGTGGATGACGGCAACAATGAGGATTACTGGAAATGGGTTCTTTCGGGCGATGTCTGGAAAGAAAACGCTTTTTTGGCACTCAGCGGTAATCACGAGGCACGCAGGAACGTCGTTGCACACGGTGCAAACGTTGGGAATTCGGTGTTGGGGCATTTTAATTTGCCTGTTACAAAGGAGCAAAGCAAAGATTTAGGTGCATATTATAGTGTGGATTACAAAAATATGACTATTATCGCTCTAAATACCAATACAGGCGGAGAAGTTGGGCTTGATGATAAACAGTATAGATGGGCTATCGAAACGGCGAAAAAATCGAAATCCAAGTGGAAAATTTTGCTTACTCATAAATCTCTGTACTCCAACGGCCCGCACCACAAAGACCCCGATGTAAAGTTGATCGGCAAGCAGATTGACGACATAGCATACTATGGCGGTATAGATTTGGTAATCGGCGGGCATGACCATGTTTATGCTCGGACGCCCGTGCTTGCTCAAGGATGTGTTAATTCGGCGCAAAGCGAAGCATGCATTTTAGGAGACAGAAAATATAAATCATACATTAACCCTAAAGGCACAATATTTGTTGTTCCAGGTACTTCGGGAGTCAAAAACTACAAGCAGCATTTTCCTGCAGGATTCCCCTCTGAAAAGCTCCTAGATTTGCATTTACCTGTTTATTCTGAGGTTTCTGTGAGTGATGACGGACTTTATTTTGATGCGTATTCGTTCGACGAAAAAACAGATAAATTTACCAGAGTGGATTCTTTCGGAATAATCAAAAGAGCCGAAAATGAAGAGATTTTGAGCGCAAAATCGGTGGACGCCATGATTGAGGCTGTTCCTGATATTCCCTGGAAGGACCATGAAAAAGCCATTTTGGAAATTCAGCAAAAGTATTCTTTAATGGATTATTCGGAAAAGCTCAAGCTTGAGAATTATACTAAATTTTTGAATCTTTTGGCTGTAAACAGGCATTATAAAAACATCACACAGAGTAAGATAGCGGTTGTGCGGACTTTAAAAGAGTTTTTGGCGGCTGTAGAAGACGAAAAAATTGGTACGATTATAACGGATTGCAGCGAAATAAGCTTTGAGAGCGCTGTCCGGTTTGCAAGGAAGATATACATAAAGCGTTCGCTGTGCATTGCGGGCGATGCCAAGCTTTCGCACGTTAGATTTGTTATTTGCGAGGACTCTTGTGTCATGCTTAAAGGCAGTGTGTGCGTTGATAATACCCGAAAACCGTTTTCGGTTTTTCCCGCTTATGATGCCTTTGAAATGTATGATAATTCTATATTTATACTTAGTGAAAACGCCAGTGTAAATAATGGATATGGAATAGGAAAACAAGGATACGGCATAAACGTAAAGGGCGAAAACGCTACGGTATATTTGAGCACATCGGGCCATAATTTTGCGAGAAACGGATTTGTTTTTTCTCCAAACAGCACTTCATCTGTGAAAATAAATTCGGGCAAATATATTTCATGCAGTCGTAAGTATAGCTTGAATGTAAATGGTGATACTAGATTAAGCGGAGGTTTTGTGCGCAGTATAGAGCTGGGCGAAGATGGTAGGCTCTGTATGATAGGCGGCACAGTCGGTGATAATCAAAGAAAATCACTTACGTATCCTATCAAAATACAAGGGAAAGCGGATATATTTTCGGGTACGATTAATTCTCACGGAGGCGTTTCGATATGTCTTGAAGAAGGTTCGGGTATAACTCTGGACAAAAAACACGATAATACTATTGATATAAAGGGGAAAGTTTTATATAATTAACTATATAAAGTAGTGGGAGGTTATCAGGTTTTTGATTAATGGAAAACCGAAAATAGCATATGCAAAAATATAAACATCTTGCGGAAAAAGACGAGAAAAGATTAAAACTTTTCAGAAAGTCCCGAAAAGTCGCAAAAAACGGTATGAAAAAGTCGCTGATAATTTGTGGATTGCTGCTTGTGCTCGGAGTAGGGGCGATAGCGTTCTATAAAGTGCTTGATAACGGCGATTCTTCCGAGGTCAGCGCCGTGTGCGACGCTTCAAGTGATAAGAAAGAAAAAGTAGACGACGAAACAAATTTAAATGCTCTTGACCAGAAAGAATTGGAGAGAGAGTCGGCAAAAACCGAGTCAATAGAGGCAGATGAAAATAATGCGGAAAATGTAGGTACGGCGTGCGGGGATTTTGCGGATTGGAACAAAAAATGTTCGGCGGAAATGATAGTTGTAAACAAGGATAATTTTTTACCAAACGGATACCAGCCGAAAATCAAGAGCTGCCGAGGCAAAGAGATTGCAGATGTTGCGTTTGATGACCTGAATAAAATGATAGACGATGCAAAAAAAGACGGAATTAAACTCTGGATTTCGTCGGGTTACAGAAGCACCGAACTTCAAACAAAGCTTTTTAATCGTCAGATTGAAAAAGAAAAATCTAAAGCTGTAATTTCGCAAGAAGAGGCGGAAAAAAGAGCTGCAATGGTAGTTGCAAGGCCCGGAACCAGTGAGCATAACACAGGGTTGGCAGTGGATTTCAACGGGGTTTCGGATAATTTCTATACCACAAAAGAATATGAGTGGCTCATGAAAAACGCTCATAAATACGGATTTATTGAGCGCTACCAAAAAAAGTGGAAAGAAAGAACCGGAGTTATATATGAACCCTGGCATTTTAGATATGTGGGCAAGGATAACGCAGAAAAAATCAAAAACAGCGGTCTTTGCTTGGAAGAATATGTTTCGAGAAATTTAAAGTAGACGGGAAGAAAAATTTATGAATAAAGTCAGAACGAGGTTTGCGCCGAGTCCTACGGGATATATGCATATAGGCAATTTGCGTACGGCGCTTTATGAATATTTGATTGCGAAATCACAAGGCGGAGATTTTATCTTAAGAATAGAAGATACCGACCGTTCAAGGTACGTAGAGGGTGCTGAAGAAGTTATATATAATACGCTTAAATCGGTAGGCTTAAAGCATGATGAAGGCCCCGATATCGGCGGAGATTATGGGCCGTATATTCAAAGTGAGCGTAAGGGCGGATATTTATCATACGCCAAAAAGCTTGTTGAAAGCGGCGACGCATACTACTGTTTTTGTGAGAAATCCGAAAGCGACGAGGGACATTTGGAGTCGGGTCATAAAGACGTTTGCAGAAATCTCAGCGAAAGCGAAATCCAGGCAAATTTAAAGGCCGGTAAACCGTATGTAATAAGGCAAAAAACGCCTGAAAACGGCACTGTAAAATTTGATGATCTGGTTTTTGGCGAGGTCAAAATCGACAGTAAAGAAATCGAAGACCAAATTTTAATAAAAAGCGACGGATATCCGACATATAATTTTGCAAATGTAATCGATGACCACGAGATGCATATAACGCATGTGGTTCGTGGCTGTGAATATCTTTCATCGACGCCGAAATATAATCTTTTATACGAAGCGTTCGGCTGGGAAAAACCGATATACATACATCTTCCTCTTATTATGGGTCAAAACGAGGACGGCAGTGTTTCAAAGCTTTCGAAAAGGCACGGAGCTGTGAGTTTTGAAGACCTCATCAAGATGGGATACTTGCCCGAGGCGATAATAAATTATATAGCATTTTTGGGTTGGTGTCCCGAGAGCAATCGTGAGATTTTCACTTTACATGAACTGGAGAATGAGTTTTCGCCTGAAAGAATAAGCAAATCTCCCGCAGTTTTCGACTATAAAAAACTTGACTGGTTCAACGCCGAATATATAAAATCCAAGTCTGCGGAGGAATTCTTAAAACTCGCAGAGCCATATATAAAATCCGCTCTGGTTGATGTGGAACTTAGCACGGTAAAAATTTCCGAGCTTCTTCAGAGCAGAATTTCAAAGCTTAGCGAAATACCCGATTTAATTGATTTTTTTGGCAAGTTGCCTGATTATGATACCGAACTTTTTGTTAATAAAAAAAGCAAGACGAATAAAGAAATTTCGGTGGATGTTTTGCAAAAAATCAAAACTGAACTTGCTGAGTTAAAATTGTGGGATTATAACTCAATCCATGACCTACTCATTGAGTACGCAAAGAAAAACGAACTTAAAAACGGTACGGTAATGTGGCCGGTGAGGATAGCTGTTTCTGGCAAGGCGATGACTCCTGGCGGTGCGATAGAGATTTTGGATATACTCGGGCGTGAAGAAGCTTTAAACCGTATAGACAAGGCGATTAATTTACTGAAAGGAGAAAACTGATTATGGAGAACGCAGAAGACCTGGCCAAAACCGAAGAAGAAACAGGTAATTTTGTATTTGAAGAGATAAAAAAGGAGATTTCGGAAGGCGGTAGAGTTGCGGGCTGTGAGGTGCATACCAGATTTCCTCCCGAACCCAACGGATATCTTCATATAGGCCACGCAAAAGCGATATGTATAGATTTTGGTGCGGCTAAAAAATTTGGCGGAAAGTGTAATTTGCGTATGGACGATACAAATCCATCGAAAGAAGATGTAGAGTATGTCGATTCTATCAAAGAAGACGTAAAATGGCTCGGTTTTGACTGGGAGGATAGATTCCACTATGCGTCGGATTATTTTGATATAATGTTTGAAAATGCGTGTAAGCTTATTGAAAAAGGACTTGCATATGTTTGTGAGCTTACACCCGAAGAGGTTAAGAAAAATAGGGGCGATGCCAAAACACCGGCTGTCAGTCCGTATCGAGACAGACCTATTTCGGAAAGCATGGATTTGTTTAAGCGCATGAAAGACGGTGAATTTCCTGACGGTAAAATGACGCTCAGAGCAAAAATAGACCTTAGTTCAGGGAATTTTAATATGCGTGACCCCGTTATTTATAGAATAAACCATGCGCATCATCATAGGACGGGCGACAAATGGTGTATTTATCCGATGTACGATTATGCTCACCCCATTGAAGATATTGTTGAAGGCATAACACATTCACTTTGTACGCTGGAGTTTGAAGACCACAGACCGCTCTATGACTGGGTTGTAAATAATTTTGATTGTAGTGTAAAGCCTCGCCAGATTGAGTTTGCGAGACTTAATATAAATAATACAGTTATGAGTAAGCGTAAGCTAAGAAAGCTCGTCGAAGAGGGTTATGTTGACGGTTGGGACGACCCAAGACTCCCTACGATTGGGGGGCTAAGGCGCCGTGGATATACTCCCGCTTCGATTAGAAATTTTTGCGATAGAATAGGTGTTTCAAAGGTTATCAGTACGGTTGAGTATTCGTTTTTGGAGCATTGCCTGAGAGATGACCTCAATTTGACGGCTACTCGTGCAATGGCCGTGCTTGACCCTGTTAAACTGGTGATTACCAATTATCCCGAAGGTAAGACCGAAGAACTTGAAATAGAAAACAACCCGAACGATGAGTCGGCAGGTACGAGAAAAATCACGTTTTCGAGAGAGGTATATATCGAGCGTGATGATTTTATGGAAGAACCTCCAAAAAAGTATTTTCGTTTGTTTGTTGGGAACGAGGTCAGATTAAAATCGGCGTATGTTGTGAAGTGTACGGGATTTAAAAAAGATGAAAACGGCAATATTACTGAAGTTTATGCCGAATACGACCCCGATTCAAAGGGCGGAAATCCGAAAGACGGTCGTAAGATTAAAGGCACTATACACTGGGTTGATGTCAATACCGCTGTCAATGCCACGATTAACCTGTACGATAATCTTTTTATGAGCGAAAATCCCGATGCCGAAGAGGATTTTATGAGTGTTTTGAACCCCAAATCTTTGACGGTACTTAAAGATTGTAAGCTTGAAAGTGGGTTGAAAAGCGCCAAACTGGGAGATTCTTACCAATTTATGCGTAAAGGGTATTTTTGTTTGGATAAAAATAGTAGAGCAGACAAATTGATTTTTAATCGTAGTGTGGGGCTTAAGGATAGTTTCAAATCCAAAAAATAATACAATTTTCGACAAAACCAAAAGAATGTATTGACTACTATGAACTGCATATGGTAAAATGTAATATATTTGTATTCAAATTTATTTAAAAAGAGTGGGGGATTTTGTAGTGACTAAAATTAGAACGTTTACAAAAATTGTATTTTTACTGTGTTTGTCATTGCTTTTCGGTAATTATCAAGTGGGTGCCGTTTCAAAAAATAATTCCGGAAAAGTATCTCAAAGTAGGAAAGTGTCATCCGGTAAAGATTTTCGGATAGACAGCAGCGGAGTTCTGATGAGTTATAGTGGTACAGCGGAAAATGTTGTGGTTCCAAACGGTGTTAAGTCTATATCTTTTGGGGCTTTCATGGACCACCCTGAGATAAAAAGTATAAGCCTTCCAAACGGATTGCTGACAATTGATGAATGTGCATTTTATGGTTGTACGTCGCTGAAAATGATTGATTTACCAGAAAGCGTAGTTCGTATCGATAGGCTTGCGTTCGGTAGTTGTACTTCGCTTGAGAAAATTTATATGGGTAAAAATGTAAAGGATATTGCCGAACTTTTTGTGTGTGATTGCCCGAAATTATGCAAATTTGAAGTGAATGAGAGTAATGAAAACTTCAAAGTGGTTGACGGTATTTTATACAGTAAAGATATGACCAAATTAATTTTATGTCCTCAAAATACGCCTGAAATTATATCGATACCCGATGAAGTCTTGACGATTAAAGAACAATCATTTTTTGAGTGTAACAATTTGAATATAGGTAAAAACGTGAAATATATTGATGAAGCTGCATTTTACGGCTGTAAAAATTTGAAAACTGTTAATATAGGCGATTCAGTAAAGAAAATTCGTTCGTATGCTTTTGCGGAATGTTCATCACTTGAGGAATTCTGCGTGGGTAAAAATGTTACATATATCGGCAATGGAGCATTTTATAATTGTAATAATCTAAACAAATTCACCTGTTTGAATAAGAAAATTGAATTTGGGGCAGATGTTTTTACGCAGGGACTGGGTTTAACGTTCTGTGTTTCAGACAATTCTGATGCGTGTGAGTATGCCGTGAGTAATAAATTCAATTTTGAAATTGTGTAAATTCGACATAAAACGGCCATAATTTGTGTGTGGCTGTTTTTTTATGCAAAAAAAGCGAAAAAACTAAATTTTACTATTGCTTTTCAAAATAGTTTGTGATATGATTAATCGGCAAACCCTAAAATAGGGTAAAGTGATTAAATTTTTTAAGAAAGGATTTGGTGTCGATGAACGACAAACAATCAACCGGTTCTACGCAACCTGAATTTGGTCGCATAAGATCGGCTCTGTGGCCTGTACACGGCTACGAAATGAAGAAGTTCCTTTCAATGAGCTTCCTCATGTTTTTCATTCTCTTCGTATACACAATGGTAAGAGATTTGAAAGACCCCTTGGTGCAATATTACGCAGTAGGAGGCGGCCCTGAGCTTATTTCTCAGCTTAAGCTTTTCTTCGTTATGCCGATGGCATTTTTACTGGTAATGGTGTACTCAACACTTATTAATAAGTTCGGCTTCAACAAAACATTCTACATAATGATAACATTTTTTGTAGCGTTCTATGTTTTGTTCGTAACGTTCTTATTCCCGCAAAGAGCACTCATTCACCCCGGCGAAGCCACAGTTAAGGCAATGCAAGAATCCTGGCCCCCGTTCCTTTATTGGACGATTCCGTGTTTGACAAACTGGTCAATCACATTATTCTATGTATTCTCCGAGCTTTGGGGAACAATGGCAGTATCGTCACTCTTCTGGCAATTCGCATACAAAGCAACCATGAAAAATGAAGTTAAGAGATTCTTCGGACTTTACGCACTTGTTGCAAACGTTGGTGTTATCGGTTCGGGATCACTCCTTAAGTACATATCTCACGCATTCCCCGGTGAAATGTCAATCACCGTGAGCGTTATTTGTGCTATTATTGGCGGACTTATCTCCGTGGGACTTTTCGCTTATATCAATGGCGTTGTATTGAAAGACCCGAGATATTTCGATGCATCACAAGTAAAAGAAAAGAAAAAGAAGGAAAAAGTCGGAGTTATGGACGGAATCAAGATGCTATTCCAAAATCCATATTTGCTCCTCATTTGTACAATCGTAATTTGCTACGGTGTTGCTATTAACTTCTTTGAAGTTATTTGGAAAGCATACATGAAACTTGCATTTAGAGATCCTAACCAATATCAGGGCATGATGGGAAATCTGTCTATTGTTACGGGCGGATTGACTATCGTCGCTTCGATAATCGGTCAGAACATTCTAAGAAAAACAAAATGGAGAACCGCAGCTCTTATTCCTGCCTCCATATTGGCAATTTTCGGTGGTATATTCTTTGTTATAGTTCTTTATCACAGAGGCGGCGTGAACGAATTCATGGGATTGAATTTAGTTATGTTGGCAGTGTGGTTCGGACTTGTACAAGATGCACTTTCAAAGAGCGTAAAATATTGTCTATTTGATGCAACCAAGAACATGGCTTACTTGCCGCTTGACGCAGATACAAAGACAAAAGGTCAAGCAGCGGTCGAAGTTATTGGCGGACGTGCAGGTAAAGCAGGCGCATCTGCAATTCAGACGATTCTTATCAACGTAGTTGCAGCAGGCTCAAAACTTACAAGTCACGTAGGAACAATTGCAGTAGTTTTCGCACTTACGGCAATCGGTTGGATTACTTCGGTATTCAAACTCAGCAAAAAATATGAAGCAAAAGTTGCAGAAAACGCAGCAAAAGAATAATAAATATTTTGGAGCGACCGGGAATAGTTCGGTTGCTCTTTTATTTTTTTAAAAAAATTTAAGAAAATGCTTGCTTTTATTGAATTTTTATGTTATCATACTTAAGTACGACTGCAAATGATATGCGTTGAAGCGGGAGGTTGCGGCATTTATGTCGGTTTTTCCGTGGAGTATGTCCGATTTTAAACCGGGCGAAAGTTTTAATGTTTTTAATTCAGGTTTACATATTTATGGTTAAATTTGTATTTAAAATCATACTTTTATCTTATTCGGGTCGAACGTAAAAGTTTAATCCGTATTTTATTTGCCCAATTTTGGAAACACCCGGGCAAGTGGATAATTTAAAAGTGCGCCCACCACTAAATTTTAAGTAAGGAGGCGATTTAATGGCAGTCAGAGCCGCAAAGGCTAAAGAAAAAATAAGAATCAGAGTAAAGGGTTATGATCCGCAGTTAGTCGACGGAGCATCTCAAAAGATCGTTCAGACGGCGTCAAGAACGGGCTCGAAGATTTCAGGTCCGGTACCGCTACCGACCGAAAAGCAAGTCGTAACAATTCTTCGTTCCACACACATCAACAAAGATAGCCGTGAACAGTTTGAGATGAGGACCCACAAAAGACTTATTGATGTTCTCAGACCATCAAATAAGACAGTTGATTCTTTAACAAACTTGGAACTCCCTGCAGGTGTTGAGATTGAGATTAAACTCTAATCAATGGATATGCAGCTGGGGTCATGTTGGCGTTATGGCCAACCAATAACCTAATATAGGAGGAAAAGAAATGAAAAAAGCAATCCTTGGAAAGAAAATCGGAATGACGCAGATTTTCGATGAAAAAGGAAAAGTCATTCCCGTAACTGTCGTTGAGGCAGGCCCGTGTGTTGTGTCGCAGAAAAAGACAGTCGAAACAGACGGCTAC
This sequence comes from Clostridia bacterium, assembly GCA_030523605.1. GTDB lineage: Bacteria > Bacillota > Clostridia > Oscillospirales > Acutalibacteraceae > UMGS1491. Next base: position 58,879 of record JAUNIE010000001.1, read on the forward strand.
AACGCAGTTCAAATCGGTTTTGGCGATGTAAGACCAAAACTTGTCAACAAACCTATGAAAGGACATTTTGACAAATCTGACGTAGCACCCAAGAAAGTGCTCAGAGAGTGCCGTCTTGAAGACATCAGCAGTTACAACGTTGGCGATATAATCAAAGCAGATGTATTCGCAAACGGCGAAAAAGTCGATGTTGTCGGAACCAGCAAAGGTAAAGGTTATGCAGGCGTTATTAAGCGCTGGAACTTTGGTAGACTTAAAGAGTCGCATGGTACCGGACCTGTTGTAAGAAAAGGTGGTTCAATCGGTGCATGTTCGGATCCGTCCAGAGTATTCAAAGGAAAGAAAATGTCCGGACATCTTGGGGCTGAGAGGGTTACAGTACAAAATCTCACAGTGGCCAAAGTCGATGCCGAAAACAATCTTATCGCAATCAAAGGAGCAGTGCCTGGCCCGAACGGCGGCATAGTGATGATTAGCGATAGTGTTAAAGCGTAAGGAAGGAGGAATTGTAATGCCTAAAGTAGCAGTACTTGATATGACGGGTAAAGAGGTCGGAAACGTAGAACTTTCTGATGCGATTTTTGCCATCGAACCGAACATGGCGGTTATGCATGATGTTGTTGTAAATCATCTGGCAAATATGCGTCAAGGGACACAAAGCGCTCTTACACGTTCGGAAGTTTCCGGAGGCGGAAGAAAGCCTTGGAGACAAAAAGGAACAGGTCATGCAAGACAAGGTTCTATCAGAGCTCCGCAGTGGAGACACGGTGGTATCGTATTTGCGCCGAAGCCTCGTGATTACAGCTATACACTTAATAAGAAAGTTAAGCGTTTGGCGATGAAATCTGCATTTTCCAGCAAAGTTCTCGATAATAACTTGATAGTTTTGGATTCGATGAACCTGGAAAATTATAAAACAAAAGCAGTTGTCGATGTTTTAAATGCAATCGGAGCAAACGATAAAGCACTCATAGTTTTACCGTCGATGGAAGATAAGATTATAAAATCAGCGAGAAACATTCAGGGAGTAAAGACAGCACAGGTCAATACACTGAACGTATATGATATGCTCAATGCCCGTAAACTGGTAATACTTAAAGACGCAATCAGCAAAATTGAGGAGGTGTATGCATAATGTTGGCACACGACATCATAATCAAACCGATTATTACAGAAAAAACAATGGGTGGTATGCCTAATAAAAAATACACCTTCAAAGTAGCTAAAGAAGCCGGAAAAATCGAAGTAAAAAAAGCAGTCGAAGAAGTTTTTAAAGTAAAAGTTTCGAAAGTAAATATGCTCAACGTCAGAGGAAAGTTCCGCCGTCACGGCAGATATCAAGGTTATACACCTTCGTGGAAGAAAGCGTATGTAACCTTGACCCCGGACAGTAAAGCAATCGAATTCTTTGAAGGAATGTTCTAATATGAAACATTCAAGATCGTACGGCTCTGTTTTATTTGTGGTCGGAGAAATTATTTCAATCATGTTTGGACTCAAAATTTTTTATGATAATTTTCCGAGCGACATGATGTGGGCCATAATCGGAGCATCGCTCGTTATCTTCAATGTTTTAAGTTTAAGATACTATCTTAAGTAGTTAGCTTAAGTAGCTAATCGGAAAGCAGAGTAAGGAGGAGTCAGCCTCCGCAAAGCTTAAATTTTAAGGAGATGAATTTAATTGGCAATTAAGAATTATAAACCGACGACGGCATCAAGACGTAATATGTCGGTTACGGATTATTCAGAGCTGTCGAAAGTGGCGCCTGAAAAAAGCTTGTTACTGCCGATGAATAAACATGCGGGACGTAACAGCTACGGAAGAATTACCGTTAGACATAGAGGTGGCGGAAACCGTAGAAAATATCGTATTATCGATTTCAAACGTCAGAAATTCGGAGTACCAGGTAAAGTCCTGACGCTCGAATACGACCCGAACCGTTCATCGCATATCGCACTCGTTGAATATGCAGACGGTGAAAAGAGATACATCATAGCTCCTCAAGGGCTGACCGTCGGACAGGAGATTATCGCAGGAGAAAGCGCCGACATTAAAACAGGTAACGCACTTCCGCTTGTAAATATCCCCGTAGGTACGTTCGTACACAACATCGAACTTTATCCTGGAAAAGGTGCACAGCTTGCAAGAGCAGCGGGAATTATGGCTCAGCTCATGGCAAAAGAAGGCAAATATGCACTTTTAAGACTTCCGTCGGGCGAACTCAGAAATGTTCCTGTTGAGTGTATGGCGACCATCGGTCAAGTCGGAAATATCGACCATGAAAACGTGAAAATCGGTAAAGCAGGACGTAAACGTAATATGGGTTGGAGACCGCAAGTTCGTGGTTCCGTCATGAACCCGTGTGATCACCCGCACGGTGGTGGTGAAGGTAAGTCACCTGTCGGACGTCCGGGCCCAACAACACCTTGGGGCAAACCTGCACTTGGATATAAGACAAGATCTAAGAAGAAAGCTTCAAATAAATATATTGTTAAACGCAGAAACAGTAAATAATTAGGGAAAGGAGTGCACTATCTTGAGTAGAAGTTCGAAAAAAGGGCCTTATGTGCTTAAATCACTTTATAATAAAGTGAAGAAGATGAATGAATCCGGTGAGAAGAAGATTCTTAAAACTTGGAGCAGACCGTCAACGATTTTCCCTGAATTTGTAGGACACACATTTGCAGTGCATGATGGACGCAAACACGTTCCCGTGTATGTAACGGAAGACATGGTTGGTCACAAGTTGGGAGAATTTGCTCCGACAAGAACATTTAAAGGTCATGCCGGTTCAAAAACCACAGCTAAAAAATAGTCAGCGAAAGGAGTTGCAATCATGGAAGCAAAAGCTCATTTGAGATATGCCCGTATATCACCGCGAAAAGTTTCTATCGTACTCGATTTAATCAGAAACAAACCGGTTGAATACGCAATGGCGGTACTTAAAAACACCCCAAAATCAGCTTGCGAATACCTTGAAAAACTGCTCAAATCGGCAATGGCGAACGCAGTCAATAACTATCAAATGGACGCATCTCGCCTTTATATATCAGAATGTTTTGTATGTCCAGGACCGATTCTTAAGAGGATTAGACCGATGTCAAAAGGCAGAGCATACAGAATCGAGAAGAGAAGTTCGCACGCTACAATAGTTCTAAAGGAAAAAGATTAAGTCAAAGGAGGTTAATTATGGGGCAAAAGGTAAATCCACACGGATTTCGTGTAGGAGTAATTAACAACTGGGACTCACGTTGGTTTGTAAAGAAGAAAGATTTTGCCGATGCTTTGGTCGAAGACTATAAAATTCGTAAAGTTCTTCTGAAGAAACTTAAAGCGGCAGGAGTACCCAAGATTGAAATTGAAAGAGACAATGCAAAAGTACGTTTGCATATTCACTGCGCAAAACCAGGTATTGTAATCGGTAAAGGCGGCGCAGAGATTGAAAAATTAAGAACATTTTGTGAAAAATTAATCGGAAAACCTGTAGTTATCAATATTATCGAGGTCAAGAACGCTGATGTTAATGCTAAACTCGTAGCAGAAGGCATTGCAGCACAGCTTGAGAAGAGGGTTTCGTTCAGACGTGCTCTTAAACAAGCTATGGGACGTTCGATGAAAGCAGGAGCAAAGGGTATTAAGACCCAAGTTGCGGGAAGACTCGGAGGTGCCGAAATCGCAAGAACAGAGCACTATCATGAGGGAACCATTCCGCTTCAGACAATCAGAGCGAATATTGATTATGGTTTTGCGGAAGCAGCCACAACCTATGGTATTATAGGCGTAAAAGTTTGGATTTATAAAGGCGAAGTTTTGTCGAATGCGCCGAAGAAAGAAGTAAAGAAAGGGGGCAATAAAGATGTTGATGCCGAAAAGAACTAAGTTCAGAAAAGTTCATCGTGGACGCATGAAAGGCCGTGCGCTCAGAGGAAACAAAGTTTCAAACGGTGAATTCGGATTGCAAGCTTTAGAGCCCGCTTGGATAACTTCGAACCAAATCGAAGCCGCCCGTGTCGCTATGACAAGGTTCTGCAAAAGGGCAGGAAAAGTTTGGATAAAGATTTTCCCGGATAAGCCGGTAAGTAAGAAACCCCTTGAAACTCGTATGGGTAAAGGTAAAGGCGCACCGGAATTTTGGGTAGCGGTAATTAAGCCAGGCAGAGTAATGTTTGAAATCGGCGAAGTGCCGGAAGAAACAGCAAGGGAAGCAATGCGTTTGGCATCGAATAAGTTGCCGATAAAATGCAAATTTGTAACAAAGCAGGGAATGGATGGTGAAGTTGAATGAAAATTTCCGAAATCAGAAATTTGAGCGTCGAAGATTTGAAAAATAAGCTCAAAGATTTAAAATCCGAGCTATTTAATCTTAGATTTCAACTCGCTGTTAATCAGCTTGAAAACCCGATGAGAATTAAAGCGGTGAGAAAAGATATCGCAAGAGTTCAGACAGTCATTCGTGAAAAAGAGCTTAGTGAAGAAGCAAGTGCATAACGGAAGGAGGCCATATTGTGGAAAGAAATATGAGAAAGACCGAAGTTGGCAAAGTCGTAAGCGATAAAATGGATAAAACCATAGTTGTTGCGGTTGAAGACAGCGTTAAGCACTCACTTTACGGAAAAATCGTTAAGCAGACGAAAAGACTTAAAGCGCACGATGAAAGCAATGAGTGTAGAGTTGGCGACCGTGTAGAAATTATGGAAACCAGACCTCTGTCCAAGGATAAGAGATGGAGACTTACAAGCATTTTAGAAAAAGCAAAATAATTTAATAAGGTTAATTAATAAATTTTGACCGGTTAGGAGGAAGGATTAACAGTGGTACAGCCTCAAACACGTTTAAAGATAGCCGATAACACAGGTGCAAAAGAGATTATGTGTATCAGAGTATTGGGCGGAACTAGAAGAAAATACGCTCATATAGGCGATGTAATAGTTGCTTCCGTTAAAAAAGCAACACCCGGAGGCGTTGTCAAGAAGGGCGACGTCGTAAAAGCGGTAGTTGCACGTTCGGTGAGCAAAGTACGCCGTGAAGATGGTTCATATATTAGTTTTGATGAAAATTCAGCTGTAATTATTAAAGAAGACAAAACTCCAAAGGGCACTCGTATTTTTGGACCTGTCGCAAGAGAATTGCGTGCAAAAGGATACATGAAAATACTTAGCTTGGCCCCTGAAGTTCTGTAACAGGAGGTGTTTATTGTTGGCTAAAGAAAAGATGACAAAAGCGGCACGTTCCGGAAACGGTCAGGTACACGTCAAGACCGGCGATACCGTAGTTGTTTTAAGTGGTAAAGATAAAGGAAAACAAGGAAAAGTTGTAGCAGTCAGCCCCAAAGAGGCGAAGCTGATTGTTGAAGGTGTAAACGTAGTTTCAAAACACGTCAAACCCCGCAAGCAAGGTCAGGAGGGCGGCATTATCAAAACAGAAGGTGCGATGTATGCATCGAAAGTTCAGCTGGTATGCCCTCATTGCGGTAAACGTACACGCATCGCCCATAAGTTTATGGAAGATGGTACGAAAAAACGTAGCTGCAAAAAATGCGGAGACGTTCTGTAAGGAGGATACTAATGGCAAGATTGAGAGATTTCTACAAAGAAGCTGTCCGTGCAAAACTTCAAGAGAAGTTCGCCTATAAAAACGTGATGCAGATTCCGAAAATCGAGAAAATCGTAATAAACGTCGGCGCAGGCGAGGCGAAAGATAACTCAAAAGTTATTACTTCAATCATCGAAGATTTGACAATAATTACGGGTCAAAAACCTGTTGTATGTACTGCCAGAAAGTCCGTTGCTAACTTCAAAATTCGTGAAGGCATGAAAATCGGTGCAAAAGTTACCCTCAGGGGCGACAAAATGTACGAATTTCTGGATAGATTCTTCAACTTGGCACTTCCGAGAGTTAGGGACTTCAGAGGGATTAATCCGAAGTCTTTTGACGGAAAAGGCAACTACAATATGGGCGTAAAAGAACAGCTCATATTCCCTGAGATTGAATATGATAAGATTGATAAAATACGTGGTATGGATATATCGATTTCCACAACTGCAAAAACAGATGATGAAGCAAGAGAATTACTAAGATTAATGGGTGCACCATTTGCAAAATAGGAGGGATTATTGTGGCTAAAACATCACTAAAAGTAAAGCAACAGCGTAAGCAGAAGTTTTCTACCCGTGAATACTCCAGATGTAGATTATGCGGTAGGCCGCATGGTTACCTTCGCAAATTTGGTATATGCCGTATTTGTTTTAGGGAGCTTGCATACAGAGGAGAAATTCCAGGCATCAGAAAAGCAAGTTGGTAAAAACTTAAGCAAGGAGGTAAAGTATTTATGCAGATTACAGATACAATCGCAGATTTATTGACGAGAATTCGTAATGCGATTTCCGCAAAACACGAAACTGTTGAAGTTCCTGCGTCCAACATGAAAAAGGATATTGTTCAAATTCTTTTTGATGAAGGTTATATAAGTAAGTTTGTTGTGTCGGACGACGGAAAACAAGGTATCATCAAGATTTTCTTAAAATATACCGAAAATAAGAAGTCTGCCATAACGGGACTTAAAAGAGTTTCAAAGCCTGGTCTGAGAATTTACAGCAGCGTCGAAGATATGCCTAAAGTAATGAAAGGATTGGGAGTTGCCATAATTTCCACATCAAAAGGAATTATGACAGACCGCAAAGCAAGACGTGAAAACGTCGGAGGAGAAGTCCTCGCATTTATTTGGTAATGAAAAGGGGGGGCAGAGATGTCCAGAATTGGAAGAAAACCTATAAATATTCCCGCCGGAGTCGAAGTAAAAATGGATAACGGCGTAATAACGGTAAAAGGGCCGAAAGATACTCTTACTCATAAAGTACACCCGAAAATGAGCGTGGAAATAAATGATGGAGTTATCACGGTTACAAGACCTAACGACCAGAAAGAATCAAGATCACTTCACGGACTTACAAGGTCAATCATAAGTAACATGATTGAAGGCGTAACGAATGGCTTTAAGAAAGAGCTTGAAGTCAACGGTGTAGGTTATCGTGTGCAAAAGCAAGGCACAAACCTTGTACTCAATCTTGGTTACTCGCATCAAGTTACAGTTCCTGAAATTCCCGGAATTAAATATGAAGTTAAAGGAAACGTGATAACTGTTCTTGGCGCAGATAAGCAAAAAGTCGGTCAGATTGCAGCGGAAATTCGTGAGAAACGTCCGCCTGAACCTTATAAAGGAAAAGGTATTAAGTACGTCAACGAAGTAATTCGCCGCAAAGAAGGCAAGACCGGTAAAAAATAATTAAGGAGCGTGAATGAACATGGTAAACAAGGCAGATAAGAATCAGGCCCGTTTGAGACGTCACAAAAGAGTACGTGGCAAAGTAATGGGCACAGCGGCACGTCCACGCATGAATGTTTTCCGCTCCAGGAGCAACATTTATGCTCAGATTATTGACGATATCGCAGGTAAAACATTAGTATCAGCTTTTTCGGTTGATAAAGAATTTGACGGATACGGCGGAAATAAAGAAGCAGCGAAAAAAGTAGGTCAAATGATAGCAAAACGTGCACTTGATAAGAAAATTGAAAGTGTAGTATTTGACCGTGGCGGATATATTTTCCATGGTCGTGTCAAAGAATTAGCAGAAGGCGCCAGAGAAGGCGGACTTAAATTTTAATTGAGAAGGAGGGAAATACTTTTGGCTAGAATAGATGCATCAGTACTTGATTTAAAAGAAAGATTAGTTGCCATTAATAGAGTTTCAAAAACAGTTAAAGGCGGACGTATTTTCAAATTTGCGGCACTCATGGTAGTCGGCGACGGAAATGGTCATGTCGGATTCGGTATCGGAAAATCGGGTGAGGTTCCGGATGCTATCAGAAAAGGCATTGAAGACGCCAAGAAAAATTTAATAAAAGTTCCGATTAAAGGTAGCACAATACCGCATGAAATCATCGGAGAATTCGGAGCAGGCAGAGTACTTATGAAACCTGCGGCGCCAGGTACCGGAGTTATCGCGGGAGGACCGGTCCGTGCGGTTGCCGAGTCGGCGGGAATTAAGGATATTCGTACAAAAGCTCTTCGTTCCAATAATCCTTGTAACGTCGTCAGAGCTACAATCGAAGGACTTAAAAGTTTGAGAAGTGCCGAAGAAGTGGCAGAGCTACGTGGTAAAACCGTAGAAGAAATATTAAAGTAGGAGGTCAGCTGATATGACATTAAAATTAGTAAAGAGTTTGGCTGGCCGTTTGAAAAAACATATTGCAACAGCTAAATCTCTTGGACTCAGAAAAATCGGCGATAAAACCGTGCAGCCCGATAATGAGGCTACAAAAGGTAAAATCGCACAAATCGGATATCTCTTGGAAGTATCTGAAGGGGAATAACTCGTAGATTTATTATTATCGGGAGGTGAATTGAAGTTGGAATTACAAGATTTGGTAAGTGTTAAGGGTTCAACTCGCAGCAAAAGACGTATTGGCCGTGGACATGGTTCAGGTTGGGGGAAGACAGCCGGGAAAGGACATAAAGGTCAAAACGCACGTTCGGGCGGCGGAGTACGTCCCGGATTTGAGGGAGGCCAAATGCCGCTTCAAAGGAGAATCCCAAAGAGAGGGTTCAACAATATTTTTGCCAAAAAGGTAGTAGCGGTGAACGTCGGGGAGCTTGAGAAATTCGGTGAAGGCTCGGTTATCGACGCAAACGAACTCATTTCAATGGGACTTGTAAACCGCAGTTTTGACAAAATCAAAATTTTGGGTGAAGGCAATCTTACAAAGAATTTGACGGTTAAAGCACAGATGTTTTCGAAATCTGCAAAAGAAAAAATTGAATCTGCAGGCGGGAAGGCGGAGGTGATCTAAGTTGATTAGAACCTTAATAAATTCATGGAAAGTACCGGAACTAAGGAAAAAATTATTATTTACAATCTTTATAATTATAGTGTTCAGAATCGGATCAGTTATACCGGTGCCGTTTTTGAACGTTGAGGCACTTGCAGGCATGATGGGAAGTTTAGCCGATGGTGGAGCAATACTTGCATACCTCGATACGCTTTCGGGCGGTGCATTTGCTCAGGCAACGATTTTCGCAATGTCGGTTTCGCCGTACATTAACGCATCGATTATCATGCAGCTGATGACGGTAGCGCTTCCTTACCTTGAAAACCTTCAAAAAGAGGGCGAAGAAGGGCGTAAAAAATTAACGGCAATAACCAGGTATTTGACCATAACAATCGGTTTGATGCAAGGTACAGCGTTTTATTTCTACCTAAAGAGCGGAAGCTACATGGGACAATCAATAGTACGCTATACCGAAGGATTTGCGGGAATTTTTGTAGCGATAGTAATCGTGCTGTCATTCACGGCAGGAACTGCGCTTATGATGTGGCTCGGTGAGCAAATCAACGATAAAGGTGTCGGAAACGGAATATCAATTTTGATGTTTGCGGGTATAGTTTCGAGGATGCCTAGCTTGATCTTAAAATTGGTTGCATATTTCAATGCGGCGCTCGCAGACCCCACAACGTGCGGACAATATTTTGTATATGTACCGGTTTTCGTGTTTATGTTCCTGTTCATGATGTGGGTAATCGTATTCATGAACGATGCCGAACGTAGAATTCCGATTCAATATGCGAAACGTACAGTCGGAAGAAAAATGTATGCCGGGCAAAGCAGCCACATTCCTTTAAAAATAGGTATTGCAGGCGTTATGCCGATAATCTTTGCGACATCGATTTTGGCAATCCCGAACTTTATAAACTTCTTTGCTCGTCCAACGGGCTGGGTGAAGACTGTTTTGGATTCGCTATCGGTTAACGGACCTGTTTATACGGTTGTGTATTTCTTCTTGATATTAATGTTTGCGTATTTCTACGTTGCGGTTACTTATAATCCAATCGAAATGGCGAATAATCTTCGTCAGAGCAACGGCGTAATACCCGGAATCAGACCCGGTAAACCAACATCGGATTATTTTGGAAAAATCCTTTCGAAAGTGACGTTACTCGGTGCTTTGTTCTTGGCGTTCATAGCGCTTTTGCCAATTGGATTTTCTGCGTTTACAGGAATGGGTAACTTATCCATGGGCGGTACATCGATTATAATTATGGTTGGTGTTGCGCTTGAAACTGTAAAACAAATGGAATCGCAACTCATGATGAAACACTATAAAGGATTTTTAGATTAAAAATCAGCATCTTGAATTAAAGGAGTTTGACCCATGAACATAGTACTTTTGGGGGCTCCGGGTGCCGGAAAAGGTACGCAGGGAGCGATGATATCCAAGCACTTTGGTATTCCTACGATTTCGACGGGGAATATCATAAGAGATGCGTTGAAGAGCGGCAGTGAAATGGGTCTTAAGGTCAAGTCGTACGTTGATAAAGGTCAGCTTGTGCCTGATGAGATAGTCATCGGAATCGTGAAAGACCGCATCAAACAGAGCGACTGCGAAAACGGTTTCATTTTGGACGGTTTTCCAAGGACCTTAGCTCAAGCCGAGGCCTTAGACAAATCGGGAGTAAATATTGATAAAGTTGTCGATATAGAAGTCGCCGACGAACTCATTTATAAACGTATGTCAGGGCGTCGAATTTGCAGTAAATGTGGGCAGACGTATAACGTTGAGCTCGGCATGAACCCGAAAACAGAGGGTATTTGTGACGACTGCGGAGGAGACCTTATTCAACGCGCGGATGATAAATTAGAGACAGTAAAAGCAAGACTTAAAGTTTATTATGACCAGACACACGTTTTGAAATCGTATTACGATAAGCAAAATAAGAGGTTGGTCATAGATGGTTCGAAATCACCGCAAGAAATAATAGATTATATAGTAAATAATCTCGAGGCTTAATTTATGGTAGTGCTTAAGACGGTACAAGAAATCGAAAAAATGAAGTTGGCGGGGAAGATATCCGCCAGGGCCTTGAAACTTGCGGGAGAGATGGTAGAACCGGGGGTTTCGACCGGAAAAATTGACGAAGCGGTAAGTAAATATATAAAATCTCAAGGCGCCGCTTCATCAACTCTCGGCTATAGCGGATTCCCGAAAAGTTGTTGTATATCTGTCAATAATGAGATCATCCACGGCATACCCAGTAACAGCTGTATTTTGAAAAGCGGCGACATCGTCAGTATAGATATAAGCGCCAACATCGGTGGATATCACGGCGATAATGCTTATACTTTTGCGTGTGGTGATATCGGCGAGAATGTCAGAAAGCTTATAAATGCGACGAAAGAAAGCTTGCAAAAGGCGATAAGCGTCGCGAAAGTCGGTAATAGACTCGGCGACGTGGGGAATACGGTTGAGGAGTATGTCAAAGAGCGTGGCTACTCGGTGGTACGTGATTTCGTAGGACACGGAGTAGGTACGTCATTACACGAAGATCCGTCGGTACCGAATTACGGTAAACCGGGACATGGACTGCGTTTGCGTGAAGGCATGACGATAGCGATTGAGCCGATGGTGAACGAAGGTACGAGCGAATTTATAACGCTAGACGACGGATGGACGATTATCACTGCCGATAAGAAATTATCTGCACATTTTGAACACACTGTTGCAATTACGTCATCAGGACCTCTAATTTTAACTGACCCGACATAATTAAGGAGAGTACGAATGGAACTAAAAAAAGGAACAATAGTGTACTCTTTGGCGGGACACGATAAAGGTGATTTTCAAGTAATAATTGAATACGATGATAAATATGCTAAAGTGTGCGACGGAAAATATAGACCTCTTGAAAGGCCGAAAAAGAAGAAACTTATTCATATAAAGCTTACGAATACTGTTGTTGATGAGAGCTTTTTGAGAACGAATAAGTCGATACGAAATATCTTGAAGCCGTTCAGTGAGGCGAAGCGAAATGCGGAATAAAACTATTTGAATAGGTGGTGAATAGGGGTATAGAATTTAATAATTAAATTTTATGCTCGTAGACTATGGCAAAATCTGATGCGATTGAACTGGAAGGCACCGTAACCGAAGTTTTACCGAACGCAATGTTCAAAGTTGAGATTGCGCCGGGACGAGAAATTTTGGCACATCTTTCAGGGAAAATGAGAATGAACTATATTAAAATTTTACAAGGAGACAATGTCACCGTTGAAATGTCGCCTTACGACCTCACAAAAGGACGTATAACATGGCGTAATAAGAATAAAGGTTCGAGTAAAAACAAACCTGAGGACGAAACCAATAAAACTGTGGACGACAAAACGGTTGACGACGTAACGGCAGAAGTATCAAACGATATGGCTGACGGAAATGGCTAAAAAATAAATAATTGGGAGGGAGATAGAATGAAAGTCAGACCTTCAGTTAAGAAAATTTGCGACAAATGCAAAATTATTAAAAGACACAGAAAAGTTATGGTGATTTGCGAAAATCCCAAGCATAAACAAAGGCAAGGATAATTTTAATAAAAACGTATGGAGGTGGGGTTAAGAATGGCCCGTATATCAGGTGTAGATTTGCCGAGAGATAAGAGAATCGAAATCGGACTTACTTATATTTTCGGTATTGGAAGAACCAGAGCAACAAAGATAATTGCAGCTACAGGTGTAAATCCCGATACAAGAGTCAGGGATTTGACCGAAGACGATGTAGCAAAACTCAGAGCTCATATCGAGCAGAATTACAAAGTGGAAGGTGACCTCAGAAGTGAAATCGCTTTCGATATAAAGAGACTTATCGAAATCGGTTGTTATAGAGGAATCCGCCACAGAAAAGGACTTCCGGTTCGTGGACAGCGTTCAAAGACGAATGCAAGAACCAGAAAAGGTCCGAGAAAAACCATGGCAGGCAAAAAAGGTTAATGTGAAGGAGGAATAGTTTAATGGCAGAAAAGAAAGTGACTGTTCGCAGACGCCGTGACAGAAAGAACATCGAACGTGGCGCAGCACATATACAGTCAACGTTTAACAATACAATAGTAACAATTTCAGACATCAACGGTAACGCAATTTCATGGGCTAGTGCCGGCGGACTCGGATTCAGAGGTTCAAAGAAATCCACACCGTTCGCAGCTCAGACAGCAGCCGAAACAGCAGCAAAAGCGGCTATGGAACATGGACTTAAATCCGTTGAAGTATATGTAAAAGGTCCGGGGTCAGGACGTGAAGCAGCAATACGTGCGCTTCAGGCAGCGGGACTTGATGTAACAATGATTAAGGACGTAACACCGATTCCGCATAATGGTTGTCGTCCGCCGAAAAGAAGACGTGTTTAATTAGGAGGTGCAGTAGCAAATATGGCAAGATATACAGGAGCTGTGTGCAGAATATGCCGCAGAGAAGGACAAAAATTATTTTTGAAAGGCGAAAGATGTTATAGCGGAAAATGTGCTTTTTCTCGCCGTTCATACGCTCCTGGCCAACACGGTCAAGGACGTAAAAAATCTTCCGAATACGGATTACAGCTTCGTGCAAAACAGAAAGCAAGACGTTATTACGGAGTTTTGGAAAAACAATTTTCACACTATTTTGACTTAGCTACAAAGATTAAAGAAGGTAAGACAGGTGAAAACTTGCTCGGTATTTTGGAATCCCGTTTGGATAACGTAATTTATCGTTTGGGATGGGCAAGTTCCAGAGCAGAGGCCAGACAGCTTGTTGTCCATAAACATTTCAGAGTCAATGGCGTGAGAGTTAATATACCTTCATTCTTGGTAAGAATAGGCGACGTGATTTCGGTTGACGAAAAATCACAAAGTAATGCGAAAATCAAAGGTGTTATTGAAGCGAATTCTTCACATCCGACACCAAAATGGTTAGAAGTAAACAATGATAAATTTGAAGCCAAGAAAATCGCATTCCCCGCACGTGAGGATATTGATTTAGAAGTCGAAGAAACGCTGATCGTCGAATTGTACTCCAAATAATAATTGTCTTTATTTTAAAGCAGTGATTTTAATATTAAATTTTTATAGGAGGATTCGATGATAGAGATAGAAAAGCCGAAAATCAGTTTACAGGAAGTTTCTGACGATAAAAATTACGGGAAATTCGTAGTAGAGCCGCTCGAAAGAGGATTCGGAAATACTTTGGGTAACAGTCTGAGAAGGATACTTCTCTCATCTTTGCCCGGCGTTGCTCCGAGCAGCATAAAAATTGAAGGTGTAATGCACGAGTTTTCGACTATTCCCGGCATCAAAGAAGATGTTACGGCGATAGTTTTGAACATCAAAGACATCTTGGCAAAATTACATTGCGACGAAGATAAAGTTGTGCATATTGATGCCAAAGGTCCGTGTAAGGTTAATGCGGGTATGATTATTCACGACAGCGAAGTTGAAATAATCAATCCGAATCACCACATCGCGACACTTGGTGAAGGCGCAGAACTTCGCATGGATATCACGCTGAGCAAAGGCAGAGGATATGTTTCCGCAGAACGTCATAAAGCTGACGGCGATGATAATTCAATAGGTGTTTTGCCGGTAGACTCAATATTTACACCGGTCAATAAAGTAAATTATACGGTTGAGAATACTCGTGTCGGACAGATAACGGACTACGATAAGCTTTCGCTTGAAGTTTGGACAAACGGCGTAGTGACGGCGGAAGAAGCGGTTTCACTTGCCGCAAAAATTCTGATAGAACATCTCAGTTTGTTTGTAGAACTTTCGGAGGTTGCCGAAAAGACTAATTTAATGGTCGAGAAGAAGGCGGAACCGAGTACACAAAAATTAGATGTCACTATTGATGATTTGGAACTTTCTGTTCGTTCGTATAACTGTTTAAAGAGGGCCGGAATAAATACGGTCAGTGATTTAACCAGCAGAAGCGAAGACGATATGATGAAGGTGCGCAATTTGGGACGTAAATCTCTTGACGAAGTTATTGAAAAACTTCATTCAATGGGTCTTGATTTGGCTCCTTCGTGCGAATAAATGTAAGTAAAGGGAGGTTAAAGTAATGTCAAAAAAGAGAAAATTAGGTAGAGCGACAGCTCCGAGAATGGCGATGCTCAGAGCACTTGTCACATTCCTTTTGGAAAACGGAAAAATTGAAACGACTGTTACAAGAGCGAAAGAAGTACGTTCTTTGGCGGAAAAAATGATTACTCTTGCCAAAGTGGACGATCTTCATAATAAGCGTATGGCCATGGCATTTATCACAAAAAAGGACGTTGTAAGGAAACTTTTCACCGAGATAGCTCCTTCGTATGAAGGCATCGGCGGTGGATATACACGCATTACTAAATTAGGTCCACGTCGTGGAGACGCAGCTGAAATGGCTATTATTGAGCTTATAACCAAAGAAGAAGTAAAAGAAGAAAAAAAGGCTGAAAAATAGTATTTTAAGCTGAGATTCGCTCATGTTCGGATATATATTCTATGTTTGACATGGGCGAACGGCATTTTTGAAAAATAAAATGTAGAAAGGTAGTGACGTAAGATTAAGCAGCAGATGTTTAATCGATGATTATGGATTTGATGTTGTTTGTAGCTTTAGGTTCATTGATTTCACTATGTTTTGCGTGCTTTTTGTTCAATAAAGTACGTAGCTTTTCCGAAGGTACGGAAAAAATGATTAAAATAGCGACCGCAATTCGTAAAGGAGCGGCGGCGTATTTAAGACGTCAATATAAAGGCGTAGGAATATTTTTCGCAGTGGTATTTGCGATTTTGCTCACATTATCACTTCTCGGATACTTAAATTATTTTGTACCGTTTGCGTTTTTGACAGGTGGATTTTTCTCGGCACTTTCGGGATTTATCGGCATGAAAACGGCAACAATGGCAAACGATCGTACGGCATGTGCGGCTCAAAAAGGACTCAATAAAGGCCTTAGAGTAGCATTTTCGGCAGGTGCGGTAATGGGTTTCGTGGTAGTAGGACTCGGACTTTTGGATTTATCAATTTGGTACTTCTTCCTGAAGTTTTGGTACACAAATGTTGAAGTAATTGCGAGCGAATCCTTGATGATACAAAATATTACTTCCAACATGCTCACATTCGGAATGGGCGCATCATGCATGGCGCTTTTTGCGAGAGTAGGCGGAGGAATTTTCACAAAAGCGGCTGACGTAGGCGCAGACCTTGTCGGAAAAGTTGAAGCGGGTATACCCGAAGATGACCCGAGAAATCCGGCGGTTATTGCCGATAAC
>JAUNIE010000001.1:74998-88621 GCA_030523605.1 Clostridia bacterium
TAGGCGACGTGGCCGGAATGGGCGCAGACCTTTACGAATCCTATGTCGGTTCAATTGTTTCAACGAGTGCTTTGGCGGTGAGCGCAGGACTCGGCTCAAAAGGTATGGCTGTTCCGATGCTTTTGGCGGCACTTGGCGTAATATGTTCAATTTTCGGAACATTCTTTGTGCGTACGAAAGAGGACGCCACGCAAAAATCTCTTTTAAAATCACTTCGTTTAGGCACATACATCAGCGCAGGAATTATAGCAGTCTCGTCATTTTTCATAGTAAGAATGCTTTTACCGCAGAATACAGGCGTTTTTTATAGTGTTATAACAGGGCTTTTGGCGGGTGTTTTAATCGGATTTACGACAGAATACTATACTTCCGATACATATAAGCCCACAAAAGAGCTTTCAAAAACTTCCGAAACAGGTTCGGCAACAGTTATCATCGGCGGGCTTTCACTCGGAATGATGTCGACGTTTTTCCCTGTAATCATAGTCGGCGCAGCAGTACTTGTAAGTTTCTTTGCATGCGGCGGAAACGTCATGAGCGATGCGGGATTTAATAAAGGCCTTTACGGAATAGGAGTTGCGGCGGTCGGAATGCTTTCGACTCTAGGAATCACTTTGGCGACCGATGCTTACGGACCGATTGCGGATAACGCAGGCGGAATTGCCGAAATGGCGGGACTCGGCGAAGAAGTTCGTAACAGAACGGACGCACTTGATTCTCTCGGAAACACAACAGCGGCAACCGGAAAAGGTTTTGCGATAGGTTCGGCAGCACTCACGGCACTGGCATTAATTGCGGCATACATTTCAGAAGTGCATACTCTGGCGCCAAAACTTTCGTTTAATCTCAGCATAACCAACCCACCTGTTTTGGTAGGGCTTTTCATCGGCGCTATGATACCGTTCCTCTTTGCGGCGCTTACAATGGAATCTGTCGGCAAAGCGGCACAAAGTATAGTCCATGAAGTAAGAAGACAGATTAAAAATATCCCGGGACTTTTAGAGGGTACGGCGGAACCTGACTATGCATCATGCGTGGATCTTTGTACTAAATCTTCACAAAGGCTTATGATAGCACCTGCAATTTTGGCGGTCATCGTGCCGATAGTCGTCGGATTGGTTTTAGGCGTTAACGGTGTTGCGGGATTCCTCGCGGGAACCACAATCACAGGTTTTGCGCTGGCGGTAATGATGTCAAACGCAGGAGGAGCATGGGATAATGCGAAGAAACACATCGAAGCAGGCAATTTTGGCGGAAAAGGTTCAGATTGCCATAAAGCGGCGGTAGTAGGCGATACAGTCGGAGATCCGTTTAAAGATACTTCGGGGCCGGCGATAAACATTTTAATAAAACTTACGTCAATGGTTTCGATAGTTTTTGCAGGACTTACGGTAGCATTTCATTTAATGTAGAAATCAAACAGGAAATGGCATACTTCACTACAGAGGTATGCCGTTTTATTTTGCAGATTATTTATTTTTTCAATAGAAAATCCCCTGTATAAATCTACAGGAGAAAATCCGGTGCGGAGGGCGGATAATTTATAAGCTATGAAATGCTTTAGACATACGGTTTATAACGATTATCGTCTCCTCTGTTGTCTAGTTGATTAAACATACTAAGTTGTTTCTCGTCGTTAATTTTCCCGCTGCGAAATTTTTCTACGCACTCGTTGCAAAGATAACCTTTACAGAAAGAAGCGCCATCGATTGTTTCATTACCCCATCTGTGGTCTGCGTAGTTAATTTTTTTGCCACAGCAAGAACAGCCTACCTCAAATATGGATCCGCCGGTAACTTGGCCGGTTTTACATTCATTCAGTTTGTTTTTATTCATTTCCTTGTCTTGGTTCATAAATCAACACCCTTTCTAAAATAATTTAATAATTTGGTCCCCCGCGATAGTTTAATTGTATACCATTTTATATATTATGTCAAGAAGCACAAAATATTTTTGAATTTTATAATATTTTAATTAATATGCGGAAGTTTTTGCTATTTCAGTGGACTTTGGTTATATGAAGTGATTGGGTCTTTTTTGTGAACGCGCCACTTATTGAAAATAAAATGATAAAAGTGTATAATATTCAAAGGATTAATATATAATTATTTGAGGGTGGCACGAAGAAAGGATGTTTTAATGAGTTATTTGAATAAGCTGACAGTTCGAGACCTAAACGCCGAAAACAAAAAGGTTTTACTCAGATGCGATTTTAATGTTCCTTTGGATAATAAGTGTAATATCACCGACACAAAGCGTATTGATGAGGCGCTTAAGACTATAAATTATCTGATAGAAAAAAATGCAAAAATTATAATTTGTTCTCACCTTGGCAAACCTAAAGGTGAATATAAGAAAGAATTTTCTTTAAAGCCCGTCGCAGAGTATTTATCGTCTAAACTCGGGCAAGAAGTAAAACTTGCGAATGATGTTGTGGGAGAGAGTGCAAAAAAGGTTGTTTCCGAACTGGGTTCGGGCGAAGTTTGTATGATTGAAAATTTAAGATTTGAAGCAGGAGAAACGTTCAATGATGAAGAATTTTCGAAAAAATTGGCTTCACTTGCGGAGATATATGTAAACGATGCTTTTGGTACATGTCATAGAGCGCACGCATCTACGGTTGGGGTAAC
Source organism: Clostridia bacterium (assembly GCA_030523605.1). Taxonomy (GTDB): domain Bacteria; phylum Bacillota; class Clostridia; order Oscillospirales; family Acutalibacteraceae; genus UMGS1491. Next base: position 77,629 of record JAUNIE010000001.1, read on the forward strand.
GAGGTTTTTGCCGTCTGCGTGTGGATTTTTGATAGAAAAAGAAATTCTGGCGCTTTCTAAGCTGCTTGATAATCCCGCACGCCCGTTTGTGGCTATTTTAGGTGGCGCAAAAGTTTCGGATAAAATTGATGTCATAAGTAGTCTACTTGAAAAAGTGGACGTTTTAATGGTAGGCGGAGGAATGTCATATACGTTTACGAATGCGCTCGGTTATTCGGTTGGCGATTCGATTTGCGAAAGCGATAAAATAATTTTTGCAAAAGATATGATGGCAAAAGCCAAAGAAAGAGACGTTAAATTTTTACTTCCGCTTGATTTGAAAGTCGGGAAAGAGTACAAAAAAGACACAGAATTTAAAGTTGTGAGTGCTGATAAAATTCCGGAAGACTGGATGGGACTGGATATAGGCCCAAAAACGATAGAACAATTTAAAGAGGTTATATCTCAGGCAAAGACGGTGTTTTGGAACGGCCCGATGGGTGTGTTCGAGTGGGATAATTTTATGGAAGGTACACTTGAAGTCGGAAAAGCGGTTGCGGAAAGCGGAGCGATGTCGGTTATAGGCGGAGGAGATTCTGCGGCGGCGATGGAAAAACTGGGTCTCGCCGAAAAAATGACGCACGTTTCAACAGGCGGAGGTGCCTCGCTTGAGTTTTTGTGCGGAAAAAGTTTGCCTGCAATCGAAGCGCTGCAAGATAAGTAGTTCAAAAAAATTTAAAGGAGTCTTCTGATGCCAATGAAAAAAATTATAGCCGCAAACTGGAAGATGAATAAAACGGTTAGCGAAACTAAAGATTTTTTGCGTGATTTTAAAGACAAAATTCGAAATGCAGATAACTGTGAAATAATAGTTTTTCCGCCTTTTATATCGCTTTTAGATGCTGTGCGTGAATGTGAAAATACGAATATAAAAATAGGTGCTCAAAATTGCCACTGCGAAAGTTCGGGAGCGTTTACGGGCGAAGTTTCTGCGGAAATGGTGCGTGATATTGCTGTGGATTACGTTATTTGCGGGCATAGCGAACGCAGAAAATATTTTTTTGAAACCGATGAGATAGTAAACAAAAAAATTCATAAAGCGCTTGAAAATAATCTTAAAGTAATCTTTTGCGTGGGAGAAAGCCTTGAAATTCGTGAAAACGGAAAAGTTAATGAGTGGATTGAAGGGCAAATAAAAAACGGTTTAAAAGACATTCCAAAAGAGAATTTGAAAAATATAACAGTTGCCTATGAGCCGATTTGGGCGATAGGCACGGGCAAGGCGATTAATACCGAATCTGCCGATGGTGTGGCCGAATTTATAAAAAAATGTTTAGCAGATAATTTTGGCGCTAAAGCAGCGGTTCTCTATGGCGGTTCTGTGAAACCGAGTAATGCAAGTGATTTTATAAATTCCGAAAATATTGATGGCCTGCTTGTGGGCGGGGCGTCGCTTGATGCCGAGAGTTTTGCCGAGATTGTTTTTGCGGCGAGATAAAGAAACGAGGGGATTACAATAAATTCGAAAAATGTACTTCTTGTGATAATGGACGGCTATGGGATAGCTCCAAAAAGCGAATTTAATGCTGTTTCAGAGGCCGATACTCCAAATCTGGATAAAATATTTTCAGAAAATCCTACCACTACGCTCAGCGCTTCAGGGATAAGCGTGGGCTTGCCTGACGGTCAAATGGGGAATTCCGAGGTCGGACATACAAATATCGGTGCGGGTCGAGTAGTCTATCAAGATTTGACTTATATAAATAAAAGCATCGAAAGCGGTGAGTTTTATTCAAATAAAGTGCTGAATGCGGTTATGGATAAAGTACGCATAGACGGGTCTACTTTGCACATAATGGGTCTTTGTTCGGGCGGAGGAGTACATAGTCATGTAAATCATCTTTTAGCTCTTTTGGAGCTTGCAAAGCAAAAAGATTTAAAAAAATTAGCGGTTCATGCCTGGACTGACGGCCGTGATACCGCACCTAAAGTCGCGGAGAGATATTTGCAAGAAATTGAAAACCATCTTAGAAAATACGGATTTAAAGGAATACAGACGATTTGTGGACGGTTTTATGCTATGGATAGAGATCGCAATCTTGAGCGTACACAAGTGGCGGTTGACGGAATTTGCCAGGGTAAAGGAGCAAAATTCACGAATATAAGTGAAGTGGTCAAAAGTTGTTACGATGAAGGCGTGACAGATGAATTTTTCCCTATGTTTGTGCGTGAAGGATATGGCGGATTTGGTGAAAACGATGCGGTTATTTGTTTTAATTATAGGCCCGACAGAGCACGGCAGATTACCCGATCAATAAGCGAAAAAGTTAGAGATTATGTATGTTTCACGGAGTACGACAAGAATTTTAAAGATGTGAAGATTGCTTTTCCGCCACGCCAAGTCGAGATGACACTCGGAGAATATCTTTCTTCTCTCGGAATGAAACAGCTTAGAATTGCCGAAACGGAAAAGTACGCTCATGTAACGTTTTTCTTTAATGCGGGCGTTGAAAAACCGTATGAGGGCGAGGATAGAATTATAATAAATTCGCCGAAAGTAAAAACTTATGATTTGAAACCTGAAATGAGCGCATTTGAAATTACAAAAATCGCAAAAGAAAAAATAAAAAGCAAAAAATATAATTTAATCGTTTTGAATTTTGCAAATCCCGACATGGTGGGGCATACGGGTAATTTTGAAGCGACGAAAAAAGCTGTTGAAACGGTTGATGAATGTGTCAGTGAGCTTTTAAAAGCCACGCATGAGACGGGCGGAGTGATGATAGTAACGGCTGACCATGGGAACGCCGAAAAAATGCTCGACGAGAGCGGTAACCCGCATACGGCACATACATGTAGCCCTGTGCCGTTTAGCGTGGTGGGTTATGAGTGCAGACTTAAAAACAGTGGCGCACTTTGTGATATTGCGCCGACAATATGCAAAATTTTAGATATAAAAAAACCTGACGAGATGTCAGGCGTTAGCTTGATTTAAATGTTAGTTTTCGATGATTGCCGATATGAACTTGGCAGTCAGCTGTGTGATTTTTGCGCAGATACTGCCGCTAATTTTTGATTCGGAATTAAGAACAATTACACTTCCTGAAATGTCGCCGTTTGTGAGTATCGGCGATATTATTTTTGCGTAGTTCTCCACGCCCTCAATCGGCGAAACGGTTTTTGAGTTGTCGCTTTGAACGAATTGTGTTCTTTTTTCGATTATTATTTCAGCCTCTTGGCTGATTTTTTTACCTAAAAATTCGCTTTTTGACGCTCCCGAAACAGCAATGACCGAGTCACGGTCTGTGATGATTACGGGGCATAGTATTTCTTTTTGCAGTATTTCCGCAAATTTTTCCGCAAATGTTGGTATTTCGCCAAGTGCCGAGTATTTTTTAAAAATTATTTCGCCCGAATTTCCGGTATAAATTTCAAGTGGGTCGCTTTCACGAATATGCATGGTTGAGCGGATTTCTTTCGGGATAACGATTCGCCCCAAATCGTCTATGCGCCGCACAATTCCTGTGGCTTTCATTTTTTGTTCCTCCTTTTGATTTGTATGATAAAACAGTATTATTTTTAGAAGAATTATGGAAAATATTCCTTATTTTATAAATAAAAAATATGTGTTGCACTGGGGACGAAATTAATATATAATACTGTGGTGCGCAAAATTATTGAAAGGATGATACTATGAAAGTTAAAGTTAATCAAGAGTGCATAGGCTGCGGAATGTGCATTGATATGTGCCCGGAAGTTTTTGAATATAACGATGAAGGCCTTTCTTCGGTAAAATCAGAAGAAGCAGATGATTCTTTGAAGGACTCTATCACAGAAGCGCAGCAAGCTTGTCCTGTTGATGCAATTGAATTAATTGATGATCAGCAAGCAGGTTCCGTTGATACAACTGAGGTATAATACTTCATTAATGAAAAATTGAAAACCGCTCGAGATTGAGCGGTTTTTTATTTAACTGCTTATTTGATTTATGTTTTCGATAATTTCTAAAAGCTCGGTTTTAGATTTTGAAGAAAAAATATTTCTCCTTATTTCAGATGCATTTTTGATGTCTTTAACATAGCAAGAAAGATGTTTTCGGGCTTCTGTGATTCCTCTATGCTCGCCTTTGTATTCGCAGAGCTTTTCAACATGTAATTTCATAACTTGTATTTTTTCGCTCATGTTTGGTGGAGTAAACTTTTCCCCTGTGCGTAGCGAATTTATTTCTGAGAATATCCAGGGGTTCCCCATGGCGCCACGCCCTATGGCCACCATATCGCATTTTGTAAACGCCATCATGTCCTTGGCGTTTTGTGCCGAAATTATATCTCCATTACCTATGACGGGTATTTTTACCGCATTTTTTACGGATTTAATGACTTCTTGATTACATTTTCCGGAATATCCTTGCTGCTTTGTACGACCATGAACGGTTATGGCCGATGCGCCTGCCTCTTCACAAATTTTTGCAACCATTGGAGCATTGATAGCGCCTTCACTCCATCCCGAGCGTATTTTTACTGTAATTGGTATAGGCGAAACAGATTTTGCCGCATATACGATTTCTCCGCAAAGTTCGGGAGTTTTCATAAGTGCCGAACCGGAATTTTCTTTTACGATTTTAGTGGCCGGGCACCCCATGTTTATGTCGATTATTTCCGGAATTCGCTCACCTAAAATTTTTATTGCTTCGGCAAAATCTTTAGGATTATTTCCAAAAAGCTGCAGCGCAAACGGATGTTCACAGTTTGAATGGTCAGAAAGTGAGAATGTTTTTTGACTACCGTAAATTATACCTTTTGTACTTATCATTTCGCTGGTGAAATAAGCAGCCCCAAACATAGCGCAAATCTCCCTGAATGCACGATCCGTAACGCCTGCCATGGGGGCAAGAGCTGCTATGCCATTAATATTTATATTACCTATCAGCATAAGATTACCTCTGAAAAAAGTTTTTCAATTTATTATTTTAACACATATATGAATGTGGTATAACTAAAATATAAGGTTAATGCAGATAGGAGATTTTTTGATTGGAAAAGTTTATAAAGCGTACTTGGGCAGAAGTGAACATTGATAATATAAGACACAATTTTAATGAAATAAAGAAGAAACTCAGTCCTAAAACTAAACTGCTATGTGTCCTGAAAGCAGATGCATATGGCCATGGGGCGGAGTTTTTGGTGAGAGAATATGAAAAACTCGGAGCTGATTTTTTTGGGGTTTCTAACCTTGACGAAGCTATACAGCTGAGAAAAGCAGGCTCAAAAAAGCCGATTCTTATTTTTGGATACACTCCGAGCGAATGTGCGGACGTTTTGGCAGATAATAATATTTCGCAAGCCGTTTTTTCACTCGAATATGCAAAAAAACTCCGAGCAGAGTGCAAAAATAAAGGAGTAAAAGTAAAGGCTCATCTCAAAATAGATACGGGTATGAGCAGGATAGGATTTTTTGCTCAAAATGAGGAGAGCCGCAAGAAATCTATTGAAGAAATTCTCGAAATAAACGATATGCCCGAGATTGAAATCGAAGGAATGTTCACACATTTTTCGGTTGCGGACGATATTACGAACAACGAAGAATACACAACCTATCAAATAAATAATTTTAAAAGCATGATTGGTGATTTGGAGGCAAGGGGTTTACATATTCCTCTAAAACATTGCTGCAACAGCGGCGGAATAATAAATTTCCCCGAAATGCAGCTTGATATGGTGCGTGCAGGTGTTATTCTGTACGGACTTTATCCCTCTGAAGAAATTATCGGGAAAATAAATCTTAAACCGGCGATGAGCCTTAAAACAGTGGTTTCGCAGGTCAAAACTATACCTGAAGGTACCAGCGTGAGTTATGGGCGCACATTCGTTTCCGATAGAAAAATAAGAGTTGCATCTGTTGCAATAGGCTATGCAGACGGCTACTTAATAAAGTTTTCCAATAATTCCGAAATGTTGGTGCATGGAAAGCGTGCCAAAATTTTGGGCAGAGTTTGTATGGATCAGCTTATGCTGGACGTCAGCGATATCGAAGGAGTTTCCGAAGGCGACGAGGTAGTTGTTTTTGGCGCTGACGGAGGAAATTCCATTTCGGTAGATGAGCTTGCAAAAAATATAGGTACAATAAATTATGAGATAGTTTGCCTTATAGGTAAGCGGGTGCCCCGAATTTACTTGGAAAACGATAAAATTGTCGGAAGCGTCAGCTATATATAAAAATATAAAATGTTTGAATTTTTTAATTCTGTGTGGTATAATTTTATCGTCAATAGATAAAAAGTTGAAAACTCTGTTGAAAGTGTGAAAAAGTGATTATTTTTATTTAGAAGGTGATAAATTTAATGTCAAAAAAACTAATTATCTCTTCTGACGTAAAAAATTGGAACAAAATTTACGAATTTATTAACAAATATTTCACGGAAAACAATTTGCCGAAAAAAATGATTTTTGGAATTCTGGTTTCGTCAGAGGAAATCTTCTCAAACATAATTCGTCATTCTCGTTCCAAAATTCACGATGAAATTATTATATCGGTTGAAAATAATCATAGCGCAAAAATGGTATCTTTAGTATTCAAATATGGAGGGGTTGAATTTAATCCCATAGATGCGGACTCCCCTGACGTAAGCGTACCTCTTGATAAGCGAGAAATAGGTGGATTGGGGCTTGTAATAGTTAAAAATTTTATCGATGACATTTCTTATACATACTTGGAAGGAAAAAATATTTTGAAAATTTCTAAAAAAGTTGTTGATTTTTAAAAGGAGGAATTTATTATGGAATTCAAAAAAACGGAAAACAGCGGAGTAGTGACCTACAAACTTAGCGGCAGACTCGATACACAGTCGGCGCCCGATTTTCAGGATGTTTTAGATGTTGGATTTGATAGCGGCGAAAATAAAATTATATTAGATTGTAAAAATCTGGAATATATGAGTAGCGCCGGGCTCAGAACGATTCTTTATGCCAAAAAGTGCATTGATGACGACGGTATGGATGAAAACGGTATGCCTAGGGGCTTTTTGAAGCTCACCAATGTTTCGGATGAAATCATTGAGGTTTTTGATATGACGGGTTTTTCAGAATTCCTGAGCGTTAATGAGGATTAAAACCTATGGCTTCCGGGCATACTCTAGATTTTATGAAAATTTAATTTGACAGATTTTGCTTTTTGTATTAAAATGTAGTTACATTTTTTTTCAGAAGAGGTAACACACATGATAAACAAAAGGCAAAATCCGTTTTTTAATTTTTTTGTTGGTTTAATGGCATTTCTGACTTTTTTTACAGAGGTTAATCCGGTTTGCGTTTCTGCAGCCGAAAATGTTCCCGTAAAGCATACTTCCACTTCAAAATCCGCCGATGATAAACAAGTTTCTCCTGAGGAGGTTGCCGCATTTAAGATAGGGTTTGGCACCGCAGTTTTGGCGGCTATTGCCGGGACTATACTGTATTTCCCGGGCAAAGAGGTTTATAATGCTGTTTCGTATCACGTTGAAGAGTCATATAAAAAGAATAATTTTATCAAAAAATTCGGTGAAAAAAAAGCGGAAGCGGTTGAAAAGCAGCAAGGTAAGCTATGGGATTGGGCGGCTTGCCTCGTAAGTATAATAAAAATGAAGAGCAAAGATTCCAAAATTTCTCAAAAAGATTTAGTAAAAGCGGTGATGGGCAAACCTGCATTTTTTGAGCACAATCGCATGGAAACCCCGCCTACAACATGTTTCTATGACGTGGGTATGCGGACGGCACTTGGTAATGTCGTAAAGGATTATAGTTTGAGTTTTGAACGTGCACTTATTGAGTTTCCAAGCCAACCCAAGAACGAGAATATTCAGAAGAAAATCACGGAATTCTATAATAAAACTGCCCAAAAAGGCCCATTTGTTATTAGTGATAGTTATTTTTATGACGGAGCACCATATACACATTTTGTATTAGTTACAAAAATTGAGGGCGAATTGATAACAGTGGAAGACCCGGAAATAGGTATGAAAAGAGTACAGCCTTTATCTGCGTTTTGTGGCGGATACATAAATGATAACGGAGAGGCAAAACTGGCATCATTTGAGATGTTTACGTACGTTTCTAAATCCAAATAAATAGTTCTCAAATAAAAAATAATTCTAAGTGCGGATGGCAACCGACAATTTAAGTGATTGTTACCGTGCTTAGATTATTTATTTTAAAAAATGCAAACAAAAAAAGCCCGAAAATCGGGCAAAAATGGAGCTACTGGGCGGACTCGAACCGCCGACCTGCTGATTACGAATCAGCTGCTCTACCAGCTGAGCCACAGTAGCACTCATCTACGAGTATTATTATATAATAAAACCATGCGTTAGTCAAATTTTTTTAATGATAAAATTATTTTGTAGCTTAATATTGAATACGTTTATAGTATAATGGTTAAGTGGCTAAACGCTGCTAAAAATTTGATTGTTTGGGGAGATAGTAATAATGGGTCTTGTAAACACAAAAAAAATGCTGGAAAAAGCCTACAGAGAAGGATATGCGGTGGGGGCATTTAACGTCAATAATATGGAAATAATTCAAGGCATAACTGAAGCGGCCGCAGAAATGAATTCACCGCTGATTTTGCAGGCTTCTGCGGGCGCCAGGAAATACGCAGGTTCGACTTATCTCAGAAAACTCGTGGAAGCAGCTACCGAATTAAATCCGAATATTCCGATAGCTCTGCACCTCGACCATGGGGAATCTTTCGAGATTTGTAAAGACTGCATAGAGAATGGTTTTACATCCGTGATGATTGATGGTTCGGCACTTCCATACGAAAAAAATATAGAAGTTACAGCGAAAGTGGCGGAATATGCCCATAAATATGGTGTTACCGTTGAAGGTGAACTTGGTAGTCTTTCGGGCGTTGAAGATAATATAAGCATCGAAAAGGAAAAATCATTTTATACCGATCCGGATCAAGTTGTTGATTTTGTGACGAAAACCGGAGTTGATTCTTTGGCAATTGCTATCGGAACGAGTCATGGTGCATACAAATTCAAACCTGGGCAAAAACGTGAGCTTAGATTTGATATTTTGTCGGAAATAGAAAAGAAAATTCCTAATTTCCCGATAGTTTTGCATGGCGCTTCGAGCGTCATTCCCGAGCTGGTTGCGGAGATTAATGAGTTTGGCGGCAAGATCAAAGAAGCATTTGGAATACCTGAGGAACTTTTGAGCAGAGCTGCAAATATGTCGGTATGCAAAATAAATGTGGATTCGGATTTACGTCTTGCAATGACAGCAAAAATTCGTAAAAGTTTATATGAAAATCCTTCCAATTTTGACCCGAGAAAATATCTTTCACCCGCTCGTGAAGCAATAAAAGAGGTCGTAAAACACAAAATTAAAAACGTTATGCACAGCGAAAATAAAATATAATAATGCGAGAAGAAACGCTGCCTGAGTATGGCAGGGTTTTAATATTGTGTTAAATTTATTTAAAACCCCAAAAACCACTTGACACAATATATATAATTAATACAAATCGTTTGGGGCGGTTTTAAATTCTATATTTTATTTTAGAAAGGGTTGATTTTTATGATTATGCCTAATATGCCATTCCGTAAAGCCAGAGAGATTTTTTTGGGTCTCCAACACGACATTTTCCGTGACCCGAAATACTGCCCTCAAAATATTTGGATGAGTACAGTGGGACGGCGCCGTGGAATAGTAGTATCTCTTCCGTAGCATTGGACCAGCTCATAGATTTTTTGCTTGTAATCCTAAATGATTTCAATATAGCGACGGATTTGGACAAATTGTTTAAACATATAACGTCACTTCGTAGCCCAAATAGGCTGAGAGACAAAATACTTGAGTCAAAATCGAGAAGTATGGGACTATCTGATAAGGTGCAGAAGGTGGCGGCAAGCGGATTAGGATCCCAAACCGCAATAGCCAGTATATGTTCCTCAAACCCACAAAAGTTCATTGAGGATTTATTAGATATAGTTGATGAGGACAAAATTGAACTTCCACCAACAGTGCGAGAGTTTTATGAAGCCCTTTTCGCACTATCTGGATGGTACGTAGGCGTGCCTTTATTCTCATAGTTTAAGTAAAAAGCCGCATAAGTTTATCTTATGCGGCTTTGTTTTGGTGGAGCATATAGACCCAAATACGAACATTGAATTTCTTAGCAATGGCATTATATTAACCGTTTTATTTCAAAAAGTCAAGTCTTAGGAGCTTGACTTTTCTTTTTCTTTTTCTTTAACCCATTGCTCATATTCTTTTTGTATTTTTTCATCAGCAAAATACTTTTTTATCTCAGGCAAAATTTTGTGGGCCAAAAGTTTTATATCACTTTCAGAGACTTCTTTACCGTAGCTTTCTATCATATACGTCCCCCTTTTAATAAAATTTTTTAACATCTTAATTTACCAATGGTTAATGGCAACATTGGAATTTCACCACCCAGTTATCTCCCGAACCGAGCTACATTCTGGAACTTAATCTCGACTATGCAGAAGTATCATTATAGGCTATTATCGTCATGGCAAATTAGTAACCAACTAATTTTATATAGAAATATTTATCGCTCACTTAAAAATAAGGTCTTGGCGTATTTCTGTAAACTGCTCGGATAACAGCTAACGTAATTAAGATATTTGTTATTCAGTTTTCAAGGTTCTTTTAGAATGGTAAATTATGTAAATTTATCCCTCTACTTATTAAAGAGTCTTTTGGGGGTATTTTTTACAACCTTTTTGCTGTAAAAATTTTACATTCTACTTATTCAACAAAAAGAATCTTATTTTTTTAATTATTCTAAGGACTTTTTTGCCAATGTTTTGTTGAGTAACGTTATAGATTTTAGCAATTTCACTTTGAGTCTTTTCCTCGTAGAATACATGACTAAGCAAAACTCTTTCGTTTACGTTCAAATTATTCATCGCACTACGCAATGCATCGTTTTCGATAAGTTCTATCCACTCAAGTAAATCTTTTTTAGGTAACTGTATGTCCATATCATATTTGCCGAAAAGCTTATC
>JAUNIE010000023.1 GCA_030523605.1 Clostridia bacterium
TGCTCATATGCAACTGCGTCCTGCAGCCGCTTGCTTGCCAATTGTACTGCGAATCTTAACGCCAAATTCCAGTCTATTCTTTCTCTTGGAGTTAGACTCGGTTCCGATTTTAGCGTTATTCTTATCGGCACTTTGAGCCAGTAGTTTGCTCTGATAATTTGGTATGGATCGGTATATCTCAGCATGTAGAAGTTGGTGGCTCTCGGGGGTATCCTTTTTCTTGCGATTTTTGCGGTCATGTATGGTATTTTTTTAGTCAAAATTATTTCTGGTATTTGCAGCGCTACGAGTATTTGAGAAAAATCTATATACTTCTCATATAGCACATCAAAATCTCTGCGTATTTCGAAACTCATTTTATATGGATCACCCATATCTAAAATCTGTATTGCTTCCAAAATTGCCATGCCCACGGGTTCATCAAAATCTGATATATTAGCGGGCTCTCCGCTGCTTTTGGATATTTGATAAACCATGCTTTTGTCTATGAAAAACTTTCTTTTGGTCATGGGAAAGAATTTTGCGTAGTGTTCGGTCCTGTGATGTTTTGTTGGTTCTTGTGTGTCTGCATATTTTTCGCAGGTAGCGCCCGGATATGCTGAGCAAGTTGGAGCTGCAGATAATAAAACTGCTGATGTCAGTGCGAATAGTAGCATCTTTTTAAAAATAATTTTAAACCCCATGTAAACACCCCTTTCAATCGGTATGTTTAAATTTTTCGATAAAAAGATACCCCTGAACTTTAGACATTCAGGGGAGATACTTTGCTACTTTGTTATTTGTTATTTTTAAAAATAGACATTATATCGTAAAAATTATCTTCTTCAGATTTTGTGGTCGAATTATTCGATGATGACGGGAATTGTCTTACGGTTCCGGTTTGATGTGAATTCCCTGAAGGCGGAGTCGGTAAATATGACTCTCTTGTAGCAAATCCTGTAGCTATTACAGTTACGCTGATTTCGTCATCCATAGTTTCATCAAACGCAGCACCCCAAATGATATTCGCATTTTTATCTGCTTGCTGTGCGATCATTGAAGATGCCGTTTCAATTTCATCGAGTCCGATATCAGGCGATGCGGTAACATTGATGATAACGCCCTTTGCACCGTTTATCGCTGTTTCGAGGAGCGGACTTGAAATTGCCATGTTTGCTGCGACTTCTGCTTTGTCTTTGCCCGAAGCACGTCCGACGCCCATATGAGCATATCCGGCGTCCTTCATGACTGAAGTTACATCTGCAAAGTCGAGGTTTACAAGGCCCGGCAGTAAAATCAAATCGGAAATGCTTTGTACGCCTTGCCTTAAAACGTCATCGGCAACGATAAATGCGTTCATTAATGTTATTCTCTGCTGGCTCGCCATTTTGAGTCTTTCGTTCGGGATAACAACCAGTGAATCTACGTGCTCTCTGAGTGCGGCAATACCCGACTCGGCTTGAGCCATTCTTTTTTGACCTTCAAATGCAAACGGTTTGGTTACAATACCGATTGTGAGTATGCCCATTTCTCTTGCGATTTGAGCTACTATCGGAGCGGCACCTGTACCTGTTCCGCCGCCCATTCCGGCAGTGATAAATACCATGTCTGCGCCTTTTAAAGCTGCGATAATTTCATCTCTGCTTTCTTCTGCGGCTCTTTGACCGATTTCCGGCTTGGAACCTGCGCCTTTGCCTCTTGTGATTTTTTCGCCAATTTGAATTTTATGTGTTGCTTTTGAACGGAGTAAAGCTTGTCTGTCCGTGTTTACGCAAATAAACTCTACGCACTTTACGCCGGAGTCAACCATACGATTTACGGCATTTCCGCCGCCTCCGCCTACTCCTACAACCTTAATTTGTACTGACTCTTCAGCGGTATCGTCAAATTCAAAACCCATGTTATTAACTCCTTTACGTTAATCGATTTTGCTTTCAATATACATTTCTACTGCAATTGATGAATATTTTAAAATATATGCCAGATAAGTGTACCACTAAATCAAAAAAAATTCAATAAAATATCAAAAAAACCTCAAATATTCCGTAATGTACATTATTTTATTTTTTGGAAAATAAATTTCGACAAATTTGTTTAAAATATTTTTTCTTTACGAACTCACAAAATTCTATATAATGAATATTAAGATAAAATATTTTTTATGGAGGAATTTTTAAATTGAATATTTCGGTTTTGGGTTGTGGAAGATGGGGTTCGTTTATAGCGTGGTACCTAAATAAAATCGGGCATAATGTGAGTTTATGGGGCAGGCCCGGGTCGTATCATCTCAGTGAAATTAAATCTTCACGAAAGAATGCGTTTTTGGAATTTGACGAGAAAATTAATCTTACCGATGACTTGAAACAAGCGGTTGATTCGGCGGAAGTAGTGGTTATTTCTATAAGTTCGCAGTCGCTGAGGAGTTTTTTGCTGGAGGCTAAAAAAACATGTGATTTTAGCGATAAAATAATAGTGCTTTGTATGAAAGGTATTGAAGAAAGCACGGGGAAACGCCTATCGGAAGTCGTGCATGAATGTCTGGGCGAAGCTCAAAAAGTAGCGGCGTGGGTAGGGCCGGGACATGTGCAGGATTTTGCAAAAGGAATTCCGAATTGCATGGTTATAGATAGCTACGATGATGAAGTTAAACAGTTTCTGGTGGAAAAATTTTCGAGCCCGCTGATAAGGTTTTATTACGGAGCGGATATAATCGGTACGGAAATTGGTGCGGCCGCTAAGAATGTTATGGGTATAGCTGCGGGCGTGCTTGACGGTATGAATTACGAATCATTGAAAGGCGCATTGATGTCCAGAGGCACGAGCGAAATAGCAAGACTCATAAAAGCTTTGGGAGGTAATCCGTTTTCGTCTTATGGTCTTGCGCATTTGGGTGATTATCAAGCAACACTTTTTTCGGTGCACAGTAACAATAGAAAGTACGGCGAATCTCTTATTACGGGTGAGCCATGCACAAAGCTTGCCGAGGGAGTTAAGACTTCGCATGCACTTGTAAAGCTCGGTGAAAAATCGGGCGTGGAACTGCCTATTTGTAAAGCTGTATATGAAGCCGTAAATGGTATGGTAGCGCCAAAAGAAGCAATTTCGGGACTCTTTTTGAGAAAAATAAAAAGCGAATTTTAGAACTCGCTTTTACCATATACGTTTGCATAAATTGTTTCCTTGATTTTTTTGAATTGTTCCTCATTTATGGTTTTCGGATAGCTCAAAATTTTCAAGGGAGTCGGCATGTCGCTGTTGTTTAGCGGCAATTGAAAATACTGATATTCATTACATTTAAAGCCGAGTTTTTCATAAAACCTGAGTCTTCTGATACTTGTTTCATCGTTTGGCGGTTCGATTTCCAAAATTATGTCGGTATCGGATTTTTCTATGATATCACGCATAATTTTTGAGCCGATACCCATCCCACGGCATTTTTCACTTACGGCTATATGCTCCACAAATTTAAAGGATTCAAACTCCCAAACTGCGGCAAAAGCCAAGAACTCATTTTCGTTTCCGAAGTATGGAATTATTTTGTAATATTTATTGGTGAGTAGCTTTTTTTGATTTTCATAAGTTCTGTATTCGTTTTTCGGGAATGATTTTTGCATGAGTGAAAATACGTCGTCAAAATTAAATTTTTGGTTATACATATAGGTCTCTCCTTAATTTTTATAAATTAATTTTTGCAATTGCGAAAAAAATATAAAAAATTGATGATTTTTATTTTGTTATATGTTATAATCCATACTAGTACTTTTTGAAACGCAAAACAATTACTTAAAGTACTGGATTTTTTATTCGTTTTGCAGTATAATCAGAATTAATTTTCGAATTTATTTTATTTGATTAAGAGGTGTTGGAAATGAGTTTTTTGAAATACTTATTTGGAAACTATAGCAAACGTGAACTTCGCAGAGTTAGGCCGATATGTGATGCGGTTCTTTCGCTGGAGAACAAATATCTCAATATGTCCGACGAGGAATTGTCGTCTCAGACGATAGTCCTCAAAGAAAGACTTAAAAATGGTGAAACCCTTGATGATATTTTACCTGATGCTTTTGCGGTTTGTCGTGAGGCTGCCGATAGGGTATTGTCGATGCGCCATTTCCCTGTGCAGGTTATCGGTGGTATCGTTCTGCATCAAGGACGTATCAGTGAGATGATGACAGGTGAAGGTAAAACCCTCGTTGAAACTTTGCCTGCGTATCTTAATGCTCTGTCCGGAAAAGGCGTGCATATAGTAACAGTCAACGATTACCTTGCAAAACGTGACTCTGAGTGGATGGGAAAGATTTTTAGATTTTTAGGGCTCAGCGTAGGAGTTATTACAAATGAATGCACAAAGCAGCAAAGGGCTAAAGCGTATGCTGCAGACATAACATATGGTACGAATAATGAGTTTGGGTTCGATTATCTGAGAGATAATATGGTTACAAACAAGCGTGCTAAGGTTCAAAGAGGTCATAACTTTGCAATCGTCGACGAAGTGGACTCAATACTCATCGACGAAGCAAGAACTCCGCTTATAATTTCGGGCGAAGGCGATAAATCAACCGAACTTTATACCATTGCGGATAAATTTGCGAAGAGTTTGTCGATGCTGAAAGTTGCCGAAATCAATTCCAAAGAAGATAACGAAGAACTTTTCAAAGACCATGACTATGTTGTGGACGAAAAAGCTAAGACCGCAACTCTTACAAAATCAGGCGTTGAAAAGGCGGAAAAATATTTCAATATAGAGAATTTGACCGACCCCGAACACTTAACACTTCAACATCATATCAACCAGGCGATAAAGGCAAACGGCGTAATGCAGAGAGATATAGATTACGTTGTTCGTGACGGAGAAGTTTTAATCGTCGATGAGTTTACCGGACGTATCATGTACGGCAGACGCTATAACGAGGGACTTCATCAGGCTATCGAAGCGAAAGAGGGCGTAAAAGTCGAGAAAGAATCCAAAACGCTTGCTTCCATAACGTTCCAGAATTACTTCAGGCTTTACGATAAACTTTCAGGTATGACGGGAACCGCTAAGACTGAAGAGGAAGAATTCAGAGAAATTTATAAACTCGATATAGTTGAAATCCCAACGAATAAACCTGTTCAAAGAAAAGATTTGCCGGACGTCGTGTATAAGACTCAAGCGGGCAAATACCGTGCGATAGTTAAAGATATAGTCGAAAGCCATGAAAAAGGTCTACCGGTACTCGTCGGTACGGTTTCGATTGAAAAATCAGAAATTTTGAGCGCAATGCTCAAAGAACAAAATATACCGCATCAAGTTTTGAACGCAAAATATCATGAACTTGAAGCGCAAATCATAGCGCAAGCCGGTAAAAAAGGCGCAATAACCATCGCCACGAATATGGCAGGACGTGGAACGGACATTTCTCTCGGAGGTAATGCCGAATATCTGGCAAAGTCGGAACTGCGCAAACTGGGATTTTCTGAAGAGGTCGTTGCGGAGTCAAACAGCTATTCCGAAACAACCGATGAGGATATTCTGAAAGCTCGCAGAAAATATATGGAATTTTATAACATATACAAAGATGACGTCAAAAAGGCGGCAGAGGAAGTCAAGGCTTGCGGAGGTCTTTATGTTATCGGAACGGAAAGACACGAAACAAGACGTATAGATAATCAGCTCAGAGGACGTGCGGGACGTCAAGGCGACCCGGGTAAGAGCAGATTTTATCTTTCGCTTGAAGACGATTTAATGAGACTTTTCGGTGGAGATAGAATGCAGAGGATGATGTCAAGGCTTAATGTTGACGAAGATACACCTTTGGAAGCAAAAATGCTAACCAGGTCTATCGAAGCGGCACAAAAGAAAATCGAAGGCAGAAACTTTGCTATCCGTAAGCACGTTCTTCAATACGATGATGTCCTTAACCGCCAGCGTGAAATTATATATGGCCAGCGTGATAAAGTGCTTGACGGTGAGGATATGAAGGACTACATCGCAAGAATGATAGACGAAGTCGCAGATGCAGTGGTTTCAAGATTTGTTTCCAAAGATATTCCTACCGAAAGCTGGAACATAGAGGGTCTTCGTGGGTACTATATGGATTGGGTTCTTACGGAAAATGAGCTAACCGAAGAAAACAATAATCCTGTAAATATGAAACCTGAAGAGATAGCAGAATTCATCAAGAATAGATGCCACGATATATATGCGAAACATGAGGATGTTATAGGTCCTGAAGGCGCAAGAGAACTCGAGCGTGTAGTTCTTTTAAGTAACGTAGATGAGCAGTGGATGGATCACATCGACGCCATGGAAGAACTCAAAAGAGGTATTAATCTACGTGCTTACGGTCAGCGTGACCCGATTGTCGAGTACAGAGTCGAAGGATTTGAGATGTTCGATGCGATGATTGAAGCCATTAAAGAAAATACGGTAAGAGTGCTTCTTAGCTTCAAGATTAATATGGAAAGAATGAGGACGAATATAGTCCGTTTCCCAGAAGAGGGACAAAAGTAAAACATTTTAATTGACAATACTTCCCACTGAAATTAAGTTTTCGGTGGGTTTCGTTTTTATTGAAAGTTAAAAGAACTTTTTTGAAAATTATTGACAATATATGTATATTTGAGTATAATTCATAGGTATATATGAATGTTATAAGGAGTTGATTTGTTATGGGAATCAGTGAAGAAAAAATCAAAGAATTTGTCAGCAATGAGGATAAAGTCAAAATGATTATGGATGACGAAGAGTTTGTCAGCGCTGTGTCCGGAGGTAAATGCACACCTGAAACATATAGAAATGAATTTAAAAAGATTGGGCTCGAACTTAGCGGGGAAGAGGCAAATCAGGTAAGTAGTGCGGTAAATAAAGTTTTTGAAACGCCTGCAGAAAAATTGGACGATGAATTTTTAAAAAACGTTTCCGGAGGGACCGAATCAACCGCAGGAGATACGGTTTTTAAGGTTGGTATAGGGCTGGGTATAGGTTTTGCGCTTGCCGGTGTCGGCTGCATGATAGCAAGTAAGGTGTATAGAGAGAAAGCAGATAAAGCGCTCAAAAAGATGGAAAAAAAGGGGTATGGCGAAAAGGAACTTAAAGATATTAATAAATTGGTTAATAAAATTGATAAACTCGAAAAGGCAATGCTGGGTTTGTTTGGCGGCGCAGTTGTTGCCGTAGGAGTAGGAAGCGGAGTAGGTTACAAACTAAAAAAGGGCAAATAAAGGCCGTTAAAAAGCTTGTCGATATATAATTATTATCAATTTTGCCATTTATATAAGATTTAGATTTTACAAGGAGGAGGATTATTTATGTTAAACGAAGAAAAAATCAAAGCGTTTTTCAGTGATGATGAGAAAGTCAAAGCACTCATAAATGACGAAAAGTTTATTGATTCAGTATCCGGCGGGCAAGCAACTCCCGAAACATATAAAAATGAATTTAAAAAATTCGGCTTCGAGCTTAGCGATGAAGAGGCAAAAGGAGTTTTGAATTCGGCTAATAAATTTATGAATATGCCCGTAGAAAAATTAGACGAAATTGGTCTTGAAAACGTTTCCGGAGGTGCAAATTCGAAGTCATCCGATACAGCTGTGAAGGTTATGGCAGGAGTTGGGCTAGGCGTTGGAATTCCAACTTTCATCGCCGGGATGGGTTGCTGTATTGCGGGTATTGAACATTTGAAAAAAATGGACGAAGAATATGACCGCTATATGTATAAAGGATATAATAATGATGATGTCAAAAAATTCAACAAAATGCGTGCAAAAAACGATAGACTTTATACGGCAACAAAAGTTCTATTGGGGATTTCAATTGCGCCTATGTTTCTTGGAACGCTGGCGGCGACCTCACTGGGATCCGGTGACCAGTAGTAAAACCTACTATTTCATTATTTTAAAGGCTCACTTTGTTGGCGGGCTTTTTAAATGTAGATTTTTAATAAAAAGAGTCAACTTTTTATAAATGTTGATATACAATTATTATAAATCTAGGTATTTTGCTATATATCTAAGATTTAAATTTTATAAGGAGGTCGATTATTTATGGCAAGTGAAGAAAAAATCAAAGCGTTTTTAAGTGACGAGGAGAAAGCTAAAGCGTTGGCAAATGATGAGGAGTTTATGGACAAAGTTTCGGGAGGCACGGCTACAGCAGGGACATACAAAGATGAATTCAAAAAATTTGGCCTTGAGCTTAGCGATGAAGAAGCAACGTCTGTTCAGGAGACTGTTAATAAAGTTATGGCCACGCCCGCAGAAGAACTTAATGATTCTTTTTTGGAAAAAATATCTGGCGGCGGTGATGATTTGACAACCGGGCAAAAGGTGGGTTTAGGTGTCGCTGCGGGGTTAGCTGGGGCATATGTTACCGCAGGCTTAGGGACTATGATAGCCATGGATATTTACCGAGCTAAAGCTAAAAGGGCGTGTAAGAGAGGTAATTATATCGATCGTAACAAATATTTAAAAAAAGCTGATCGCTGCGAAAAAATTGCGCTGGGTATAACAACGTTTGGAATAGGTACTGCAATAGACCACTATGCAAACAGCTAAAACCTCTTAAAAAATAATATTGATACGGCTGCCCGTGGTGGTGGCTGCTTTTTGTTATCAAAAGTTATTTTCGCCAAATATTTGAGCATACTTTAATTATTTAATATAATTAAAGGAGTTTAAGTATAATGAGGTTTAAAGAGATGAGGAATATGATTAATTTCAAAGAAGAAGTGAAAAAACTTCCCGACGTGCCCGGAGTTTACATCATGAAAGATGAGCATGGAGAGATAATATACATCGGCAAGGCAAAAAACCTAAAAAATCGAGTTTCTTCGTATTTTATGAACGATTCCGGGCATACCGAAAAAGTAAAAAAGATGGTTTCAAATATATCGGCGTTCGATTATATTATGACCGACAGCGAATTTGAAGCTTTGGTTTTGGAATGCAGTCTAATAAAAAAGCATCAGCCAAAATACAATATTTTGCTAAAGGACGATAAAGGATTTAGTTATATCAAAATAACAAAGGAAAAATGGCCGAAAATTTTGTACGTAAAGCAGAAGCAAAATGATAGCGCAACGTATATCGGGCCGTATACAAATTCATTTTCCGTTAAGCAGACAGCAGAGGAAATGATTAAAATATTTAAAGTCCCGACCTGCAATCGTAATCTTGATAGAATTTATAAACGCCCATGCCTAAATTATTATATTAAGCGTTGTTCTGCGCCTTGCATAAGGGCGATTTCAAATGAAGATTACGTAAACTCAATAAAAGAAGCTGAAAATTTCGTAAAGCGTGGTAGCTCCGAAACCATCAAAAGCCTTAGAAATACGATGCAACAAGCGGCAGAAAATCTCAATTTTGAGTACGCCGCACAAATCAGAGACCGAATTAAGGCGATAGAAAACGTAAAAAATAGGCAAAAAGTAGTTGCGTATAAAGTTAAAAATCAAGATGTGATAGCGTGCGCTTATGATGAGAAAAATATTTCGTTTGAAGTATTTAGATTTAAAGACGGGGATTTATATGATAGCCAAAACTATATCGTTGAGCCTGAGGATAGTTTGCCTGCGACTCGTAGCGAATTCTTGGAGCAGTACTATGAAAAAACAGACAGTATCCCAAAAACTATACTCATTGACGGAGAAATTGAAAACGAAGAGCTTATAAAGAAATATTTTTCCGAGCATTTTAAAAAGAATGTAAATATAATTATCCCTAAGCGGGGCGAACAACTGCATCTGCTGGAGATGTGCGCAAAAAATGCCGAAGAATCGCTTCTTAGAAATAAAGGTAACAAAAGCAAAATCGACGATACTCTTGAGGAACTTCGCAATATTCTTAATCTTAAAAGCGTGCCAAACTTCATTGAGGCATACGATATTTCGAATATAATGGGCAAAGACAACGTAGGCGGAATGGTTGTGTATAAAAACGGTAAACCGCTGAAATCTGCATACAGGAAGTTCAAAATCAAGTTTGTGGACGGTCAAGATGACTATGGCTCTATGCGCGAAGTAATATCCCGGCGCATACAGGAATACTTAAACAACAAAGAAAATTCGAATAATTCGTTTGGAGTTTTGCCTGATTTGATGTTGATTGATGGGGGTATAGCTCATACTCGTGCGGCGAGTGAAGTGCTTCGAGAATTTGGCATTAATATACCTATTTTCGGGATGGTAAAAGATTCGAAACATCGGACAAGAGCCATGACAACCGACGGCGAAGAAATCGAGATAAAAAACTATGGGCGGCTGTTTAATTTTATAACGAATATCCAGGATGAAGTTCACAGATATACAATAAATTATCATAAAAAGCTGCGTAATAAGAGGGTAGTAGGTTCGAGCCTTATACGTATTAAGGGTGTAGGGCACGAAAGGGCAAAAATGCTTCTTAATAAGTATGGTTCGCTCAAAAATATAGCAAAGGCGTCAGTGGAAGATTTGAAACTGATGCACGGAATGCCAGAAAGTGTTGCGAAGGAAATCCACGAATATTTTGAAAAATAAAATTTTTGATTTTTGTGTTGCTATGGTAGCCATTATGTTAACAATTTTTAAAAAACATTTGACAAATTCATAATATAGATGTATAATATACTTAAATAATTATATTAAGAAGGAGCATAGGACTATGAAAAATTATGAAGCTAAAATTATTAGATTAAAAGACGAAGACATTCCCGAATTTGTGGCGGGAGGTAGACATGAAAATATATCCACAGCCGCATGTGTGGCGGGTGCACTGAGCGGTGCCGTGGCTGCGGCTTTTGGCGTTGCGTCCGGTGTTTGCTTTTTTAAATCTATGGACGTGCCGATAGCTCCAAAGATTGACAAACCCGAAGACGGTGGCTCGGATATTCCCGGTGGTAAGCCAAATAAACCAAAAACAGGCGACTTGAATGCGCTTAATAAATCTGTTTCAAATTACGGTAAATTTATAAAATACGGAAAAATTGCATTAGGATTTTTAGGTGCTGCAGGAGTAGGTTTCAGCGTTGCTGCACTTGCCGATGTATAATAGCATTTAGAACAAAATATGGTATAAAATATTGGCCTGCCAAGAAAAGGCGGGCTTTTGATTTTGCTTTTTTAAAAATCGCTTGACAAATCCGTAATTTAAATATATAATAAAGTTAAGTGCCAAATAAAAAAGGCTTAAAATTGTCGAGTTTTGTTATCTGTATGCTTTGTATTCTTTCGTAGGATTAATCGGTAAGTATCACTATCATAATGTGAAACCATATTATTAAAATTTATATATGAAAGAGGGATAGTCATGTGCAAAAAAGTAAGTTTCTTTAAAAAGTTTTTAGCGGTTGTTTTGGCGAGTGCCACCTTATGTTTGGGTAATTTGGTATGTAATAAGACACATGCCGCTAGTACATCTGCCGACAAGGCTATAATAGGACTTCGTGTTGCCACGGTTGGACTGGGCGTTTTGGCCGCCACAATAGGCGGTGTTGCCGCAATAGTCGCAAGCGTTCATACAAAAGATTTATCGAACGATATTTTAGAGTTGGAATTAGAAATTATAGATTTAATATCTGATATATCGGATTTGGAAAAAGATTCCGGAAAAAATTTATCGCCGGCGCAACGTAAAGAATTAGACGATAAACTTAGTAATTTAAAAATGCAGCTCATAGCAAAAAACCTTAAGCTATCAGCTTTGCATAAAGAATATCGTGACTCATGTCGAGACCTTTATTGGCTGGAGCACAATAGCAGATATGCTTATATTCATACCTATTTTGTTACCCATCCTTATATTTCCCGTTGTACAATATAACGCTATTCGCTTTTGAGGGTTTGCTTAAACGCCGAGGCTTGCCGTTAAGGCAACGCTAAATCAAAATTGATGTTTTAATGCTTGGAGAAATCTATTGTGAAACTAAAAAAATTGTTCTTAATGTTAATGATACCGATATTTTGTGGTTTGTCGATTTTTAGCCCCGTGTTTGCATCTTCAAACAAAGGGGAAAATAAGATTTCATTTAAACGACCAAGGACGTATATGACAGATTCCCCTTCGATATTTGTTACTGCTTTTGGGATTAAGTTTAAAGTTATTATAAATGGTTTTAATGACCGCCCTTTTGATGAGGTTCGCCGAGGCGTGGAATCGTATGTTCGTTCGTGGGGTGAAGTTACGATAAATAGACTCAGGGCGTGGGGCGTTACGGAAATATTTCTGGATGAATATGTGGGTGCTTTACATGCCTTGGTTTCTTCATCACCCGGTGATTATCCGGAGCCGTTTCACAAAAGAATGGTGGGAGAGCGTTTGGTGTTAATTGTCCCCGAAGATTTGGTTTTTTGTAGTATAAAATAACAATATTTTTATTGACTTCTTGTTGTAAATGTGTTACCATGAATTAGCAAATTTATTAACAAAGAGGTATAGCATGGCAATTAAAAATTTATGCAAAAAATTGGCGATTTTGACCCTATCATTAACAACGGTTCTTCCCGTATACGCTCAGCCGGAATGTAGCACAGAGGATTCTGGATGTGAATCTTACAAGGTTGACGGATTGATAAGACCCAAGAATAGTTCGGTAAAAGTGACTGTTGAGGAAAAACTTCATTCGTGCGGTGGTGTTGTGTACAGGGAGAGAGAGTACGTAGAAAAGAATTGGGTTTCTTTTTTGGTAAGGAATCTACTCGTTGGCCCCAACTCAGTGACGGTTACAGATGTTGAGTTTAGAACAGCACCTCCTGCTGACGATGGTTTACCGAAACCTATGAAAGTCTCCGATAGAGATGAGGAAGCGAAAGGTAGTATTGACGTGTATATATCGGCGGACAGAAGTAAGTTGATGATAGTTTGTAAATCATCAATTTCCGAAACAGCTAATTATGATATTTTGGCTTGGCGATTTTTGGTTACAAATAAGCTATTTTTCTAAAAATCAATTATTAATGAAAATAATCCGATCGTAAATGATCGGTTTATATTTTTGGAATACTTATTTTATTGAGTTTTTATAACATTCTGTTTTTGTTGATGTGTAATGTGTTTGTTAGCATATCAAAAGGATGTTGTTGAAATGAAAAGATTATTCAGGGGATTAGCGCATTGTTTTTTGTCTGTTAGTTCGTTGTTTGCAGCAGCGCTCCCCGCAGAAGCTATAGTATTCGATGTTACCGATGTTCCGGGGGTTGTGGGTAGACGTATAACAGTCGATGTAGAGGAACGCCTGATTACCGGCCCTATTCATTATAGAGGAGGAGATTATTCGCCGCCGGAGTGGTTTGCGCTTTGGGCGACGCTCGCAATCAATGTTCTGCTGCCACACCCTAATACCGGTGAAATTAGACGTATAGCATTTCGAGCTGAAGCTCCACCGGAAACAGGTTACACGTTCATGCTACATGAACCCTGAGAAGTTTATGTGGTAAATAGAGGAACGGTGGCGGTGGTGGTTTGTCATTCGGCTTCTGGTATGGATATCCCTCTGCTGCGTTCGAATTACAGAGATTTTCTTCGTGGCTTCCTGGAACATATGATGTGAATGAATCTGATATAAAAATCATTTTTAAGCGGCTGATTTATTTATAGGTTGTTTGACATTTAACCTTTATTTGATATATAATGTGTTTAAATATGCGGTGAAAGCAGGGTTTATGATTGAAGCGATTATTTAAAAAAATAGCGAGTTTATTTTTGACCGTGAGTTTGTTTTTTGCGTTAACGTCATTCACAGAGGCCATGGAGTATGTGAATTTTGAATGTCGGATTATTTCGGACAGAATGTTGGATGGATTTATAGAGGTTGGTATAGATGAACGTTTAAATAGATATCGTCATACTCGTGGAAACAGGTATTATAATATAGATGATTGGTTTACTATATGGGCAAATCTGGTGGTTGAAAGTTTGCCGCCACATATTGATTGTAGAAAAATTAGTCGTATTGTATTTCAAACTGAAGCACCGCCTGAAACTGCCTGTACTTTCGTATCGCATGAACCTTGGGAAGTTTATTTAGTAGATCGTGGAGCAGCGTTAGTGGTGGTTTGTCGGTCGCTTGAAGAAGTTGAAAGAATGGACGCTCCTTTATTACGTGAAGGTGGAGACGAGAGGATTAGGACTATTCGAAATCTTCTGGTATTTTGTTTGGGAGGCTTTGGTTATACTTTTGAGGGTGGAGAATCATAAAAAGCCGGTCTTAAATGACCGGCTTTTAGTATTTGTGGCTTTTAAACGGTTATTTTTTTGTAAACTTTTTTGCCTTTTCGGATGACTACGCCATTTTCCAGATTTGATTTAGATATAGCATGATATACGTCGGTTATTTTCTCGCCGTCAATGGTAATACCGCCCTGCTGCACAAGACGTCTGGCTTCACTTTTTGATGGACACATCTCGGCTTTGCATAGTAGATCTAAAATCAGTATTTTGCCGTCCGTAATATCGCTTTCTTCAAGTTTGAATTTAGGCATATTCTCGTCTGAATTCCCTGCCTCGAAAATAGCTTTTGCAGCGTTCATACATTTTTGCGCTTCTTCCTCGCCGTGCACGAGTTTTGTTATCTCGAACGCTAAAACTTCTTTAGCTTTGTTTATTTCTTGCCCCTCAAGCTTTTCATATTCGGCAATTTCTTCAACAGGCAAATACGTAAGCATTTTCATGCAGTTTATAACGTCTTTGTCGCCGACGTTTCTCCAGTATTGATAGAATTCATAAGGTGAAGTTTTTTGGGGGTCGAGCCAAAGTGCGCCTTTTTCGGTTTTGCCCATTTTTTTGCCTTCGCTTGTTGTAAGAAGTTTGAAAGTAAGGCCGTAGGCTTCTTTTTGGTCGCACCTGCGCACGAGTTCGACACCTGCAATAATATTACTCCACTGATCATCGCCGCCGAGTTCCATTTCGCAGCCGTACTTGCGGTTCAAAACCAGAAAATCATAGCCCTGCATGACCATGTAATTCATTTCGAAGAACGTAAGACCACGTTCCAGACGTTGTTTGTAGCATTCCGCAGCGAGCATTCTGTTGACGGAAAAATGTACTCCTATATCTCGCAAAAACTCAATATAGTTGAGATTGGAAAGCCAATCTGCGTTGTTCACAATCATAGCTTTGCCGGGCGCAAAATCAATAAATTTAGAAGCTTGTTTTTTGAAGCACTTTATGTTGTGTTCGATTTCCTCACGAGTAAGCATTTTTCTCATGTCGGTTTTGCCCGACGGGTCGCCGATAAGAGCGGTTGCGCCGCCGAAAAGTATAATCGGAATGTGGCCGGCCTTTTGCATGCGAGAGGCAATCATAATCTGCACAAAATGTCCAACGTGCAACGAATCGGCCGTCGGCTCGAAACCTATATAAAAGTGAATTTTTTTATTATTTAGTATTTCTTTTACTTTTTCTTCGTTTGTGACCTGTGCCACCAAATCTCTTTTTTTGAGTTCTTCAAAAATATTCATAGCTATACCCCTTAATTATTTGAAAAATCGTTAATTTGAAAAATAAATCAAAAATTCAATTAATTTTACTTGACAAACGTTTTATATCGCAGTAAAATATTATATTGCATTATCTTTTTCGTGGAGATGTAAAATACACCAAATATGATAACATTTATTTTCCATAAAATCAAGTAAAAATATATCGTTTTTTGAAATAATATCGCAAAATAGTAGCGGACTGAACAGTGAAAAATTTTGTGGTTGTGTTTCTGCATTAATTTACGTGTGATTTTGTTTTGAATATAGAATTTTAAAATTATGAAACGGAGTGTTTGAAATCTATGGTCAACGTCAAGCCTGTGCAACTTGGTAATACTACCAGAATGAGTTTTTCTAAAATTGATGAGGTGATAAAACTTCCGCATCTTTTGGAGGTCCAAAAGGATTCATACAAGTGGTTTTTGGAGGAAGGGCTCAAAGAAGTTTTTAACGATGTTTCGGGAATAACCGATTACACCGGCAATTTGGTTTTGGATTTTGTGGATTATACCATGGATATTAATCATCCAAACTACGATATTAATGAGTGCAAGGAAAAAGACAGTACATATGCGGCTGCTCTTAGGGTTACTGCACGCCTTTTAAATCGTGAAACGGGTCAAGTAAAAGAATCTGAAGTTTTCATGGGCGATTTTCCAATTATGACCGATAGCGGTACATTTATCATTAATGGTGCGGAGCGTGTGGTAATTTCGCAGCTTGTACGTTCGCCGGGTGTTTACTTCAAAATGGAGTATGATAAAGGCGGTAAAGAGCTTTTCAGTTCGACGATAATTCCAAATCGTGGTGCATGGCTTGAGTACGAAAGCGACTCCAATGATATAATGTATGTGAGAATTGATAAAAACCGCAAAATTCCGCTTACAACATTTATCCGTGCGCTCGGGCTTGGTACGGATGCTGAAATTACAGAATATTTTGGTGATGATGAGCATATTTTGGCAACAATTGAAAAAGATGCTTGCAAAAACATGGAAGAGGCTTTGTTCGAAGTATATAGAAAGCTTCGTCCAGGTGAGCCCCCCACGCTCGAAAACTCTCAAGCGCACATAAACTCGCTTCTTTTCGATGCCAGAAGATACGATCTTTCGAGAGTTGGGAGATATAAATACAATAAGAAATTGGCGATTTCAAACCGCATAAAAGGTTTGGAGCTTGCTCGTCCTGTGCCGAATCCGCTCACGGGTGAGATTATTGCAAATGTCGGTGAAGTTATCACTGAAGAAAAGGCGCTCGAAATCGAGAACGCCGGTATTTGTATGGTTTACGTCAAAAAGGACGATAAAGAGATTAAGATCATATCCAATGGTATGGTCGACATAAATAAATTTGTAAAATTCGATGCAAAAACAGAATGTGGTATTCGTGAAAAAGTTAGATTTAATATACTTTCTGAAATTTTAGCAACCGCAAAGACGGAAAAAGACCTTAGAATTGCCATAAAAGATCGTAAAGATGAGCTCGTTCCGAAGCATATTATAATAGATGATATTTTTGCGTCCATTAACTATATGCTGTGCCTTTCGCATGGAATCGGTGTTACGGACGATATCGACCATTTAGGCAATCGTAGAATACGTTCGGTCGGCGAACTTCTTCAAAATCAAGTTCGTATTGGTTTTTCACGTCTTGAAAGAGTTATTCGTGAAAGAATGACGCTCCAAGCTCAAGATTTGGAGGTTATTACGCCTAATGCACTTATAAATATCAGACCGATTGTTGCGGCAATCAGGGAATTTTTCGGTTCGTCGCCACTTTCGCAGTTCATGGATCAAACCAATCCTCTTTCCGAACTCACACATAAACGCCGTTTGTCATCGCTCGGACCTGGCGGACTTTCAAGGGACAGAGCGGGATTTGAAGTTCGTGACGTTCACTATACGCACTATGGCCGTATGTGCCCGATCGAGACCCCTGAAGGCGCCAATATCGGACTTATTTCGTATCTTTCAACGTTTGCCAAAGTCAACGAATATGGCTTTGTTGAAGCTCCATTCAGACGTGTTAATAAAAAGACAGGAAAAGTAACTGATGAAGTTGTATATATGACTGCCGACGAAGAAGATAATTACGTAGTTGCGCAGGCTAACGAGCCGCTCGATGAAAAGGGCTGTTTTGTGCATGCCAAAGTAAACGGTAGACATCGTGATCAGTTTGTTGAGGTAGAGCGTTCGGAAGTAGATTTCATGGATGTTTCACCGAAAATGGTAGTATCAGTTGCAACGGCGATGATACCATTCCTTGAAAACGACGACGCCACAAGAGCGCTCATGGGTTCTAACATGCAGAAGCAAGCCGTTCCGCTTCTTACGAGTGAGGCGCCTATAGTTGGTACGGGTATGGAGTATCAGGCGGGCGTAGATTCGGGCGTGTGTGTGCTTGCCAAAGAAGACGGTTTTGTAGAGAGCGTAAGTGCAGATAAGATCAAGGTTCATTATGATTCAGGCGTGCGTGAAGAATATGAGCTTATAAAATTTGCACGTTCAAACCAAAGCACGTGCGTGAACCAAGTTCCGATTGTTTCCGTGGGGCAACAATTTAAGAAGGGTGAAGTCTTAGCGGACGGACCCGCAACCGATAATGGTGAAATCAGTCTCGGGAAAAATGCGCTTATCGGTTTTATGACATGGGAAGGTTATAACTACGAAGACGCCGTTTTGATAAGTGAGAAGATTGTCCGTGAAGACGTGTATACTTCGATTCATATTGAAGAATACGAAATCGATTCTCGTGATACCAAACTTGGGCCCGAAGAAATCACCCGTGATATTCCGAATGTAAACGAAGATTTACTGAAGGATTTGGACGAAAACGGAATAATCAGAATAGGTGCTGAAGTGCGTGCGGGAGATATTCTTGTAGGTAAAGTAACACCTAAGGGTGAGACCGAGCTGACGGCCGAAGAAAGACTTCTCAGAGCGATTTTTGGAGAAAAAGCAAGAGAGGTCAGAGATACATCTCTCCGTGTTCCGCATGGTGAATACGGCGTGGTTGTTGACGTAAAAGTATTCAACCGTGAAAATTGTAAAGAAGAACTTCAACCAGGTGTAAATCAGGTTGTCAGATGTTATATAGCGCAAAAGAGAAAGATTTCCGTCGGTGATAAGATGGCCGGAAGACACGGTAATAAAGGTGTTGTTTCAAGAATTTTACCTGTCGAAGATATGCCGTTTTTGCCTGATGGTACTCCGCTGGATATAGTGCTTAATCCTCTGGGCGTTCCGTCACGTATGAATATCGGTCAGGTACTTGAAGTGCATCTTGGTTATGCGGCGAAAGCACTCGGTTGGAAGATAGCAACACCTGTTTTCGATGGTGCGCATGAAAGTGATATTTTCCAGTGTTTGAAAGATGCGGGATATGATGAAAGTGGTAAAATTTGGCTGAAAGACGGACGTACGGGAGAATATTTCGATAACCCCGTAACAGTAGGATATATGTACTATCTCAAGCTTCACCACTTGGTCGACGATAAAATTCATGCACGTTCGACGGGCCCGTATTCACTGGTTACGCAGCAACCTCTCGGAGGTAAAGCACAGTTCGGCGGACAGAGATTCGGAGAAATGGAAGTTTGGGCGCTCGAGGCTTATGGTGCGGCTTATACGCTGCAAGAAATTCTGACAGTTAAATCCGATGACGTTGTCGGTAGGGTCAAGATGTATGAATCGA
The DNA here is from genome assembly GCA_030523605.1 of Clostridia bacterium. Lineage (GTDB taxonomy): Bacteria > Bacillota > Clostridia > Oscillospirales > Acutalibacteraceae > UMGS1491. The sequence goes on from JAUNIE010000023.1 coordinate 19,110, forward strand.
TAGTAAAAGGTCAAAATGTACCGAAACCGGGCATTCCGGAATCTTTCAAAGTTCTCATAAAAGAATTGCAGTCAATCGGTTTGGATTTGGCGGTTCTCGATAAAGATAATAATGAAGTTGATCTCAAGCGTGATTTCGACGAAGAAGACGACATGGGGATTTCGATCGAAAAAGATATAATCGGTTCGGAAGTAATGACGGCTGAAGATGAATCACAATATACAATCGAAGAAACTGACGAACTCGACGACGATGAGGTTGAGGACGACTCGGATTTTGATTTCGATGATGATGAGTATGATAATGAAATCGAAGAAGAAAACGAAGATGACGAAGAATAAAATATAGAATTTAACAGCGGGAGTTTTGATATTTCCGCTGTGATTGAAATTTAGCACGGTGTGTAGAGTTTATAAAAAACAAAGGGGTTGCGGTATGGATTTTAACATTTTTGAATCAATAAAAATAGGGTTGGCGTCGCCTGATAAGATTAGAAGTTGGTCGCATGGCGAGGTCACAAAGCCTGAAACAATAAATTACAGGACGCTAAAACCGGAGACAGACGGACTTTTCTGTGAACGTATCTTCGGGCCGCAGAAAGACTGGGAATGTCATTGCGGTAAATATAAAAGAATTAGATATAAAGGTAAAGTTTGCGATAGGTGCGGTGTTGAAGTAACTCGTTCCAAAGTGCGTCGTGAACGTATGGGGCATATTGAACTTGCAGCTCCTGTTTCGCATATTTGGTACTTTAAAGGTATTCCGTCAAGAATGGGTCTTATTCTTGATATGTCGCCAAGAATGCTTGAAAAAGTTCTCTATTTTGCGCTTTATGTGGTTATTGACCCGGGCGATGTAAAAGAATTGTCGGCACAGCAGTTTTTGACCGAAAAAGAATATCAAGATATGCGCGAAAAGTATGAAGACGACTTCGAAGCAGGCATGGGAGCCGAGGCGATAAAGAAACTTCTTGAAAAAATTGATCCCGAAGAGCTTTCGGCCGAGCTCCGAGAGGCGCTTGAAACCGCTACAGGACAAAAGAGAGTTCGTTTATTAAAACGTCTTGAGGCTGTGGAGGCATTCAGGATTTCAGGTAATCGTCCCGAATGGATGATTTTAGACGTACTGCCCGTAATTCCGCCGGATTTGCGTCCGATGGTTCAGCTCGATGGTGGTAGATTTGCGACTTCCGACTTGAATGACCTTTATAGACGTGTAATTAACCGTAATAATCGTCTAAAACGCCTTATGGATTTGGGAGCTCCCGATATAATCGTGCGCAACGAAAAGCGTATGCTCCAAGAATCCGTCGACGCCCTTATAGATAATGGCCGCCGTGGTAGACCCGTAACGGGCCCGAATAATAGGCCTCTTAAATCGCTTTCGGATATGCTCAAAGGTAAGCAAGGCCGCTTCAGACAGAACCTTCTCGGTAAGCGTGTTGACTATTCCGGCCGTTCGGTTATCGTAGTCGGACCCGAACTGAAGATTTATCAGTGCGGACTTCCGAAAGAAATGGCGCTTGAACTCTTCAAACCGTTTGTAATGAAACGTCTTGTAGAAATCGGCGTTGTGAATAATATTAAAGCAGCGAGAAAAGCGGTTGATAGATGTCGCCCAGAGGTTTGGGATGCGCTGGAAATCGTCATAAAAGGCCACCCTGTAATGCTTAACCGTGCGCCTACACTTCATAGACTCGGTATCCAGGCGTTTGAACCGGTTTTGGTTGAAGGTAGGGCGTTGAAACTGCATCCGCTCGTTTGCTCGGCGTTTAACGCAGACTTCGACGGAGACCAGATGGCGGTTCACGTACCGCTTTCGGCAGAGGCACAGGCAGAAGCTCGTTTCTTGATGCTTGCATCAGGCAACCTCTTAAAGCCTTCAGATGGGCGCCCCGTAACAGTCCCGACGCAAGATATGGTTCTCGGTTCGTACTACCTTACGCTTGATAAAAAAGGTGAAAAAGGCGAAGGGAAAGTTTTCAAAGATTTTGATGAAGTTTTGATGGCTTACGACGCAAAAGATATAACTTTACATGCGAGCATAAAGGTTCGCCAGGTTGTCGGCGGAGAGACCGTTTATATAGAAACGACGGCGGGTAGAATAATATTCAATAAGCCGATTCCTCAGGATTTGGGTTTTGTAGATAGAAGTAAGCCTGAAAACGCAAAGAATTTGGAAATTAATTTCTTAGTCGGCAAAAAGCAGCTTGGAAAAATCGTTGATGCATGTATCAAAAAGCATGGTACACAAGTCACATCACGCATTCTGGACGATATCAAAGCGCAGGGATTTAAATATTCAACTCGTGGCGCCATTACGGTTGCAGTCTGCGACGCTGTCATTCCGCCCGCAAAGAAAGAAATTCTTGCAAATTCCGAAAAAGTAATAGATGAAATCGTGAAAGATTACAGACGAGGACTTATTTCTGACCAGGAGAGAAGAAATCATACAATTAAAGTATGGGAAAAGGCGACCGACGATGTTTCAAAGGCGCTGCAAGAAAACCTCGATAGATATAACCCCGTGTACATGATGGCGGACTCAGGTGCTCGTGGTTCGATGAGTCAGATTAAACAGCTTGCCGGTATGCGCGGACTTATAGCGAATACTTCGGGTGCGACGATAGAAGTCCCGATTAGAGGAAACTATCGTGAAGGGCTTAATATACTTGAATACTTCATTGCATCTCGTGGTGCACGTAAAGGTTCGACGGATACATCACTTCGTACGGCCGACTCGGGTTACCTCACACGTAGGCTTGTTGACGTTTCTCAAGACGTTATTATTCGTGAAGAAGATTGCGGTGCGACCTCGGGGATTACCGTATTTGAAATTAAAGACGGTAAAGAGTCGATTGAAAGTTTCAGCGAGCGTTTAATCGGAAGATATCTCTGTAAGGATTTTCTGGATGCAAAAACGGGAGATGTTCTCGTATCGAAAGATAAGATGATGGACGACCATGATGCCGAACTTATTATTTCGAGCGGCGTGAAAAAGATTGAAATACGTTCGATTTTGAACTGTAAATCAAAACAAGGCGTTTGTAAGAAATGCTATGGTTCTAACCTTGCCAATGGCTTGCCTGTAGCGGTCGGAGAGGCCGTCGGTATCATTGCGGCGCAGTCAATCGGCGAACCTGGTACACAGCTTACGATGAGAACGTTCCATACGGGAGGTATCGCAGGTTCGGGGGATATTACACAAGGTTTGCCTCGTGTTGAAGAGCTTTTCGAAGGGCGTAAACCGAAACGTTTGGCGATGATAACCGAAATCGGCGGAACGGTCAGAGTCGAAGAGATAAAGAAAAATAAAAACGTTATAGTATTTGATGAAAAATCAGGCGAAGAACGTTCGTATCTCGTTCCGTTTGGTTCGCATATTTGCGTTGAAGACGGTGATGTAATCGAGGCAGGTACTCCGATTACCGAAGGCTCTGTAAACCCGCACGATATCTTGGCGGTAAAAGGCGCAGAAGCCGTAGAGGCGTATCTTATCCAAGAAGTACAGAGAGTTTATAGAATGCAGGGCGTTGATATCAACGATAAGCACATTGAAGTTATCGTAAGACAAATGATGCGTAAAGTACGTGTTGATGAGCCCGGAGATACAAATCTTATCCAAAACTCTGTAATTGATAAATCCGAGTTTATAACTGCTAATGACGAGATTGAATCAAGACAAAAAGCAGGCGAGACCGAACTTGAGAAAGCTTGTTGTACACCGATACTTCTTGGTATTACGAAAGCGTCACTGGCAACGGATTCATTCCTTTCGGCGGCGTCGTTCCAGGAGACGACTCGTGTACTTACGGAGGCGGCGATTAAAGGTAAGGTCGACCCGCTTACAGGACTTAAAGAAAACGTAATTATAGGTAAACTGTTGCCTGCGGGTACGGGCGTACATTGTTATAGCGATGTACAAATCGAAAAAGTAATTACCGAGGAGCCGAAACATTTGGATGAGGAGCATGAACCTGTGCCGGAAAATGCCACAAATGAGGTTTTAGGCGATAGAAGTATATAATTTGTCAGTGTTTTATGAGTAAGTCGGTATAGAGTTTATACCGATTTATTTCTATATTTACAAAACTATTTTTAGGGAGTTATTGCCGTGAAATATTTAAGATTACTTATGAGCATTGTGCTAATGTCTGTTTTTGGATTTGGTGGCGTTTTAGCGTTCTCATTTTATAACGAGCCACTAGATTCCGTTGCTGTTTATGTTGTGAACGAGGATACAGATTTGCCGATAATAGAAAAGAACATACATGAAAAACGAAGCCCCGCATCTCTTACTAAAATCATGACGGTCATAATTGCACACGAAAGCGTGCCGAATATAGCAGATACCAAAGTACTCGTAAGACAAGAAGTTTTGGACAAAGTCGACCCCGACAGTTCGGGTGTACACTTAAAAGCAGGTGAAGAAATATCTGTTTTGGATTTAATGCACTGTATTTTGATTTGCTCTTCAGGGCACGCAGCGAATGTTTTGGCAGATTATGTAGGCGAAGGCGATATTCAAAACTTTGTGGATAAAATGAATGCAAAAGCTGCCGAGATAGGGTGCGAGAATACACATTTTGAAAATCCCGACGGAATATACTCTGAAAATCAATATTCAACTGCGTTCGATATGTACAAAATCACGCAGTATGCCAGAAATATTCCGATTTTCAACAGCATAACCTCCATGTGTGAATATAGATGCTTCGGCGACGAGCGTGATCCGATAATTACAACGAATCATACTATGGATTCAAAGCGTGGGGGGATATATTATTGTCCTTACGTAAAAGGCATAAAAACAGGTTACACAAAAGAAGCCGGTAGGTGCCTGATTTCCCGTGCCGAGGGTAATGGAATGAGTTATATTGCGGTCGTCATGGGTGGCCCCACTGAGGATGAAAACGGCAAACCTATCGAAAAAAATATGGCAATGCTGGATACCAAAAATATATACAGCTGGATTTATAAGAATTTACAATTTGAGAAACTCTATCCAAAAGATTTTCCCGTTGTAGAAGTATCTTTAAAATATGTCTGGGGAGTAGATAAATTATTACTGCGTCCGGAAAAAGATTTTTTTGCCATTGTACCCAAAGATTTTAAAAAGGAAGATATAACAATAAAAACGCAAATCCCCGAATATATTGAAGCAACGGTCAAAGAAGGCGAAATTTTGGGTAGTGCGGAAGTTTTCTATAAAGGCGAGAGAATCGGAAGCTTTAAACTTGTTTCACCAAAAACTTATAAAAGAAATTTATTCGTTCAGTTTTTAGATTTTTGCAAAAAATTATTTTCAAATCCGATATTTATAATTTTGTTTATTATAATTTTGATACTTGCGGCACTTTATATTATTGCGATGCTAAAAGCCGCACGCAGAAGAAGACGCCGCCGTAAAGTAAGAAGATTCAGAAGAAGATAAAGTTTTAAAATACTAAATTTTTAGAATATTTACGTACTTCAGTGGCATATAGATGTTTATGTATATTACAAACTGGAGGGCGTAAAAAATGATAGAATTTTATCCCGAAGGGCGACTGATTGATAGCTCCGAAAATAGGAGTTATATGCAAAGCCCTTCTGGGCTCGTTGAGGCATATAGTAGCGGGAAAATTTTGGAAGCACGAGCGATAATTTGTGATAGTGCACATAATTTAATTGTGGATTTGGGCTGCATGAAAGGGATAATTCCCCGTGAAGA
>JAUNIE010000058.1 GCA_030523605.1 Clostridia bacterium
AGCCATTTTCAACGAAAAAATCATAAATTTCTTCAAACGAATTTAAATTTTTTAGCCTCGCTTTTAATTCACTATCCTTCACAATTTTACTTGCTACATCCTTTAACTCCATTTTAAAATCTCCCCTTTCAGATTTTTAGTTTTACGGATTTATTATATATTTTCACTTGCTATTTGTCAACATTTCTATGAAATATATTATAAAAATAAAATTATTAGCTCAAAAAATCAGCCATGACAACAATAACACAACTACTTTCATAGGAGATATCCATACTCCGCAAAATCGCTCTTTGATATCATTTTTCCTTGCTTTTTTATTTCATATTCAAGCGCTTTTACGATATGTTTCATTTCTATTTTTTTAGATTCTGCCGCCGCCATAAACGTTGATGTTATTACCACATTTTTTATATTACCGCCAGAAATCTCAAATTTTCTCGCAAGAAAATCAAAATCTACATCTTCTGAAAGTGGAGCGTTTTTGGGGAATATTTTTTTCCATATAAGTTTTCTCGATTTTTCATCGGGAAGCGGAAAATGCACAACATAACTTATTCTTCTAAAGAATGCTTGGTCGAGGTTACCTATCAAATTGGTTGTCATTATAGTTATGCCGTTATATTCTTCCATTTTTTGAAGTAAATATGCGGTCTCCAAATTTGCGTGTTTATCGTGAGAATCCTTTACTTCCGTGCGTTTTCCGAAAAGCGCATCGGTTTCATCAAAAAGAAGTATTACATTGCTTTTTTTTGCACTGTCGAATATCTCGGCAAGATTTTTCTCCGTTTCGCCGATATATTTTGAAACAACTCTGGAAAGATCCACTCTGTAAATTTCCAAATGCAGTTCACTTGCTATAACTTGCGCTGCCATTGTCTTACCTGTACCCGGAGGACCCGTGAAAAGCATACTTAGGCCCGTGCCATAAAGAACTGTATTTTTAAGATTCCACTCATCATAAACAATATGCTTGTATTTCACCTGATTGCAAGCTCGTTCAAGCGCTTTCTTCTGCGGCTCGGGAAGAACAAGCTCGTCCCAAGTGTGTTTTTTCTTAATAAGCGTTGCTTTATCCGAAAGCTCCCGTGTAATTTGAGTATACGCAGCACTCGATAAATCATCGGCACTGAGAAATTTTGTTTCGCTCCAGCTTTGTTTTTGGGAAGCCTCTCTGACAGCACGTCTTATTTGCAGAGGATTAAGAGTAAATTTATTTGCAAGCTCATGAATACTCACGTCCTCGGAAAGCTGTAATCCTCGAAGCTCCATATCCCAAATCTTAAAACTCTCTTCATGATTAAGGTTTTCAAGATTTACTGCGATGCTATATCTATCTCTGAGCACAACCGGCAATTTTTCATTTTCGCACGAAAGCACAAATATACAATCGGTGAATTTGGAGGCTGTTGATATTATAAATTCAGCACTCACGGTATATTTTTCGTCTTTTTCTATAACTTTGTCAAAATTTTCAAAACAAATAAACCCCTTCAAAAACGACGCTTCACGACACGCCGCCATAAAATGGAGCATAAAATTCTCATTATTCGGTGAAAATTTTGCCAAATCGAAACAAACAACAGCCTTATCAAGAAGACCGCAAACACGATTCATAAAATACGTTTTACCTATTCCGTGCGCACCGCTTACATAAAAATAAACATTTGTATCAACAGGTTTATTATTAAAAAACTTGTATGCTCTTTGCGCCAAATCTTCACGAATTGCCAAAGGACCGATATGTTTTGGGTAGAATGTTTCGGTTTCCGGAAATTTAATACTGCTTTTTGCGTTGCTCATTATATTTTCAAAAACACGCTCATCTATTTTCACAGAGCTTTTATCAAGACAGAAAAGCCCAAGTTTTTCCTTAATCTCGAAAAGCATTTTAAAATAATTCTCAATTTCAAAAACGTTCTCTTTAAAAAAATAAAGCTTAAAAACCGAACTATATTTGAGTGTGTTTGTGTCGTCTATTTTAAGAAGTCTTTTTTTTATGCGAATGTCCATCTTTTCGGCAAGTGCGCAAACAACAAAGAACCACTCCAAATCACTTAGCCTATAAATATTTCTAAAATACCTTCCCGCCAAAAAAGTTTTTTCTTCGGTATGGCTTAGCCTTTTCTTAATATAATTTTTCGCACGCTCCAAGTCGTTCATAGCGTAATCTTTGATAATATCGTAAGTGTCATCGGAAATTCGGTTGTTATAATATGACAGCATAATATCGACGACTTTAATTTCATCGCTTATATACTCGTCATTATTCTCATATCCCGTATTCTGAAGCCCCGCATCAAAAACAATATCAAATGCGCTGTCCATAAAAAATCACCTCACATGAGTAATTATGAGTACTGAGTGTGAGTTGTGCCTGGATTTGTTATAGACACAACAGGTGTTGGACCTCCCAGCGCACACACCAGCTTACAAGTGTTGGTTAAAGCCGGCTTACCTTTAATAAGAACTTTTGGTTGCCCCGGAATCCATGGCGCTGTAAGCGCAGGTGTACAAGGTGCGGAGAGGCCCACAGCCTTAGCGGCTACTGATGCGGGATTAGAAGGAGAATTACATATTACAAATGGCGGCACATTAGCCGCTGGAGCAAAATCCATAATAGTCGCCGCCGGCTTACCTTCAATTAAAACCGTAGGAGCAGATGTTGCATTCAAAGGCATGGGGCCGGTTCCATAAATGCATGTGCAAATCGCTGTACTTGCTACTGACTGTGCAGCCATATATTATTCCTCCGTTTTTTCGGTATTTTCTGATTTTTGAGGCACTTCGGTATCCGTAGTTTCTTCTTGCTTTGCATCTTCAGCTTCCTGTGGATTTGCATCAGGTTGCGGTTGTTGTTCCACCTTTTTTTGCTTTTTCTTATTCTTTGGTGTTTTTCTAAGATTTATCTTAGCGTAGAGCGTTTCTCCAGACTGCTCTTTTCCTGCTATTTCTATACTTACCTTGCCATTTAATTCATCCGCAAGACATTCAAAATCAACTGTTTCGCCTTTCATGAACTGGCTCATGTAGGGCATAGTGATTTTTCCGCTTCTATCGGTTTTGACGTGCCAAACAGCGTAAAATTTGCCGCCCATAGATAGCTCATTTTCTGCATAATCTCTTAAAATATAACACTTTTTTTCTTGGTCAAAACTCTCTATCGTAAACTCAGTTTCGGCTTCTTCGGTTTTGTAAATATAAGTCTGCCCCATAAGTCCGGGAATGAGCTCTTCTATATTGAGTTTTAAAGTATCAGTCCCCGCAGCAGTCGGCTCAATGAGTTTCATAAAATCGAGTTCGTTTGCAAGAGTCAAAGATGCATTTTCAAAAGATACAGGTTTTTTTCTATGAAGAATATCAATACTGAAATGCGTGATTTTCCGCATTGCTTCGTTATCCACAGAATAAGGCATGGTTATGGGTATAACTTGGGTTTCGTTTTCCCTTAGATTAACTTTAAACTCAAGCGGAACATAACCCGAGCAAGAAATATTTATGGTATATTCCTGCGGATACAAATTTGAAAATACATAGTGTCCATCTTTTTTTCTGGTATATGGATTTTGCTTACCGTCACAGAGGATTTCAGCATTTGTAATCGGTGATTTGGAATAAATATCCCTCAGTAAAAACACCAGTGATGCTCTATGGATGACTCTCATAATACCACCTCTTTTTATTTTTTAAAAGTTCAAATCCGGACTTTCTTAGGTTAATTCTTCCCCGCCTAAATCCACACTCTCGTCTTCTACCAATTCTTCTTCCACAGGCTCCTCAACAACAGGGCCTGCACTATCGTCCTCTACCAACTCTTCTTCCACAGGCTCCTCATCA
>JAUNIE010000002.1:0-37715 GCA_030523605.1 Clostridia bacterium
AATCGGCATAAAAGAGGGCACAGTTAGAGATATAGCGGTTATTTCGAAAGTAAACCGAGCTGTGAGCTTTGTGATAACAGATTTCACAAAAAATGATACCGGCGAAGACGTTGCGGTGCTTTCGAGACGTAGAGCACAAGAGATTTGCACCGAAAAATATATAAGCAATCTTTTGCCTGGCGATATAATCCCCGCAAGGGTAACGCATATGGAAAATTTTGGAGTTTTTGCGGATATAGGATGTGGGGTTGTTTCTTTTTTGCCTATAGATACACTTTCAATTTCACGCATAGCACATCCCAAAGAGCGGTTTAGCGTTGGCATGGATATAAAGGTTGTCGTAAAGTACTTGGACGGCGACCGTGTACACCTAACGCATAAGGAACTTCTCGGTACGTGGGAAGAAAACGCCAATTTGTTTTCTATCGGCGAAACTGTTAGCGGAATAGTCCGTTCCGTTGAGGATTATGGAGTTTTTGTGGAGCTTACGCCAAATTTGGCAGGACTTGCGGAGCCATATCCCGAAGCAGTTGAAGGGCAGCAGGTCAGCGTTTATATAAAAAATATCGTCCCCGATAAGATGAAAATTAAGCTCGTAATAATCGATACCTTTGATAGCGTGCCTGCACGAACGCCGATAAAGTATTTTTATAAAGGCGCACATATGGATAGTTTTTTGTATTCACCTGAGAATAGCGCTAAAATTATTGAAACGCATTTTGAACCTTGCGTTTGCCGTAGTTAACCAGAAAAAATAACCTAAAATAAAGAAAAAAGTCCTATCTGAAATACGGAAGGAGCTTGGCTTTGATGATTAGATTTTTTAATCTAGTTTTTTAAGCACTCCTAAACTTTTCCCCTTTTGGCTTTCCAATAAATCCAAAATTGTTATAAAGCCGAGACGGTGATAAAGCCGCATAGCATTATAGTTTGAAAGCTGAACAACGAGTGAAATTTCAGAATAGCCATTTTCTTTGCAATAATTAAAAATGTGATTGCAGAGCAGTGTCCCGATTCCTTGCCCACGGCATTCGGGGTTTACATGCAGATGCGAAAGATATATACGTTTTTTAGGTGTGGTGAAATTTTTATATTTGCATTCAAAAACTAAGCTACCCTCACCTAAAAAATTATTATTTTCATCTTTGCAGATGAATGTGATTCTGTTGCCATTTTTCAGCTCATTATAAAAACTATCCCTTTGCTCGGGGTCGCTTTTCATGTCCCATATATTTTGGCATTTTTCAAAATCTTCAATATGAAGTTTTTCGATAATTAGTTTTTTATTATTCATATCGCTCCCTCCTTTTTATTAATTAGATATAAATATTTTATTTATAATTATGATTTTATACCAATATTTATTATTTTTCAACCCCCTAAAATAAAAAAATCCTCACTTTTTATAAAAAGTGAGGAAAATACTATTATCAAATGTTTTTTAGAGTTCGTTTATTTCCTGTTTTAATTTCTCCCAATTCTGTTCTCTGGTGAGCTCACCTATTTTGAAGATATCATAAATCCACCAAATTCCAAATCCGCCGGCTGTCAAAAATTTCAGTATGCCGGTACCGATTTTACCGATGAGCAATCTGTCGAGACCCATGTTGCCGAAAAATATGGATATAATAGTCATATGGCTAGGATTGTCCAGTGATACAGAATTCAATTTATGAATGTCATCGCAGCTTAATCTATGGAGTTTGGCACTGAGATCTCTCATTTTTGATTTTGGCAGATATTTAGAGTTTTGGGTCAAGAACCTATCAATCAATTCTTTCTTGCGATAGGAGTGTCTCATGTGATCGTTATCGTAGTCCTCACGGTAAGTAACAAAATTGCGATCTGATTCTTGTCCATCTCTGCCTTCGTCCATTCGGAAACTACTTGTTGAGGGCATTTCTTTTTCGGTAACGGTTACCGTTGACGGTATATCTTTTGTTTCCGGATGTGCCGATGCAATGTACGAGCATGCCAAATTAGTTACCATAACAGTAGACAAAACAATAGAAATAGTTTTTTTAAGTTTCATAAGTTAAACTCCCCTTCTGTAATTATGAATTACAGTGTAGCATATTGTTCATCTAAATGTAATTAAATTTTTATTTAAATCTTCTTTCGAATTTTGTAAATTCTGCTAAAGATATCATTGGCTTTTTGTAATCGATTTGCAGTGGATTTTCGCCTAAATCTTTTTTTCGTGGGTCAAATCTCAGGAGTTCCCAGTATCCGGATTGCACGGCCAATTTTGCTGATAATAAACTGTTTTTCATGCCGCCTTTAATGCCGTGATTAATACAAGGGGAGTAGGCGATTATGATGGATGGCCCGTTGTAGCTTTCGGCTTCGATAAAGGCTTTTATGCATTGGTTAAAATCAGCTCCGAGTGCAACTTTTGCGACGTAAACATAGCCGTAAGTCATAGCGATAGATGCCAAGTCTTTTTTAGGCATTTTCTTTCCTGCTGCAGCAAACTGCGCCACCGCATCCTTAGGTGTCGCCTTAGAGGCCTGCCCGCCTGTGTTTGAGTATACTTCTGTGTCGAACACCAAAATATTGACATTTTCGCCCGAAGCCAAAACGTGGTCGAGACCGCCGAATCCTATATCGTATGCCCAACCGTCCCCGCCGAACATCCAAATTGATTTTTTGTTTATATCGGTTTTATTTTCTTTTATAAAATTTATCAGTTCACTTGAAATATCCAACTTGTTGGTAGCATTCTCAAAATAATCTATTAGTGTTTGCGAGGCAGATTGATTTTCGGAACTGCTATTTACAGTTTCAAGATATTTGTTGCAAATACTTTTAAGTTCGTTGTCGGAAGTAGAATCCGCAATTTTCATAATATTTTCTGTGATGATTTTTTGTTTGGCTTTTTGTGCCAGCATCATGCCATAGCCAAATTCGGCGTTATCTTCAAATAGTGAATTCGCCCAAGCGGGGCCTTTGCCTTTTTGATTTACGGTATATGGTGACGAAGGGAACGAACCGCCCCAAATTGATGAACAACCCGTTGCGTTTGCAATAATCATTCTGTCGCCGAAAAGATTTGCAGCGAGTTTTGCGTAAGGAGTTTCACCACAGCCTGCGCATGCACCCGAAAATTCCAAGAGGTCTTTTTTAAATTGAATGCCTTTTATTGTATTTTCTTTGAATTTTTTGAAGATTTCAGGTTTTGACTTCAAAGTTTCGCAGTAATCAAAAACACTTTGTCCTTGATCTTTTGCGGTGGCTTTAATCATTTCAAGCGCTTTATTGCCTTTCATCCCTGGGCAAGCGTAGACGCAGTTTTCGCAGCCTGTGCAATCTTTTTCGGAAACGATTATCGCAAAGTTGAGGTCGGGAAAACCTAGCATTTTTTTAGATTTTATAACTTTTGGAGCATTTTTTAGTTCATCGTCTGTAAGGACTGCGGAACGTATAACGCCGTGCGGACAAACGAGTGAGCAAAAACCGCACTGAATACAGTTTTCGGGAATCCAATTTGGAACAAAATTGGCAGTGCCACGTTTTTCGAATTTTGAAGTGCCGAGCGGAATTTTTCCGTCTGCAAATTCAGTAAACGCCGAAACGGGAATATCGTACCCATGTTTTTTGCTTATCGGGTCGGCGATGTTTTCTAAAAACTTATGAAGTTCGGAGTTTTTCACTTTCCCGAATGCAGAATGTGGATTATTTATGACAATATTTGCCCATGATTTTGGTATATCTATTTTTTTAACGTATTGCATACCTTGCTTAGCGGCTTGGCAGTTGATTTTTACTACGTCAGCGCCTTTTTTTGAGTAAGTTTTGTCTATTGCGCTTTTTATGAGGTTTAAGGCTTGAGTTTCATCCATTATGTTTGTTATTTTGAAAAATGCTGCTTGCAGTGTGGTGTTGACTCTTCCGCCGAGCCCTAAATTTTCGCATATTTTAGCTGCATCAATGATATAGAATTCGATATTGTTTTCAGCCAAATATTTTTTAAACTTATCGGGCAAAAACTTTTCCAATTCATTTTCATTCCAAGGGCAGTTAAGTAAAAACTTTCCGTTTGGTTTTAGGTCATTTAAAATGTCATATTTGTAGATGTATTCGGGCGTGTGGCAGCCGATAAAATCCGCTTTATCAACATAATAGGTGGACTTAATGGGACTATTTCCGAAACGAAGGTGCGAGATGGTAACGCCGCCTGATTTTTTGGAATCATATTCGAAAAATCCCTGAACATATTTTTCTGTGTTGTCGCCGATGATTTTAATCGTGTTTTTAGCTGCCCCCACAGTGCCGTCAGAGCCGATTCCCCAGAATTTACATGAGAAAGTCCCTTCTGGAGTGGTATCGATTTTGTTTTCTACTTTCAGGGATAAGTTTGTAACATCATCATTAATCCCGACAGTGAAGATATTTTTGGGATTTTCGGAGTCCATATTCTTATATACTGCTAAAATTTGTGATGGTGTTGTATTTTTTGAGCTTAGACCATATCTCCCAGAAAAGAGTTCGATATTTTTAATTTTTAAGTGATTAAGAGCTGCCAAAACGTCCAAAAATAAAGGTTCACCGCTGGCTCCTGCCTCTTTTGTGCGGTCTAAAACAGTAATTTTTTTAACGTTTTTGGGTAGTGCTTGAAGAAAGTGCTCTGCTGAAAATGGACGATATAGTCTTACTTTTATTAGTCCTAAGTTTTCACCTTTTTGGCTTAGAAAATCTATAGTTTCTTCTACTGTTTCACAAACTGAACCCATGGCGATGATTATATTCTCAGCGTTTGTACTGCCATAGTATTCAAAAGGTTTATAATCTGTGTTTGCGAGTTTGTTTATTTTCGACATGTAGTTTTCTACAATTTCGGGTACTTTCTGATAGTAAACATTTGAAGCTTCTCTGTTTTGAAAGTACACATCGTCATTTTGAGCCGTACCTCCAAGACGTGGGTTTTCGGGATTTAAAGCACGATTTTTAAATTTTTTCAGTTCCTCGTAGTCGACTAAATTTTTTAAATCTTCGTAGTCGAGCAAGTTGATTTTTTGTATTTCATGTGAAGTTCTAAATCCGTCAAAAAAGTGTAGGAAAGGAACGTGGCTTTTAATTGCACTTAAGTGAGCTATAGCACTGAAATGTAGCGCCTCTTGGGGATTGTTTGCACAGAGCATGGCATAACCTGTTTGGCGGCAAGCATAAACGTCCGAATGGTCGCCGAATATAGAAAGTGCATGGGCGGCAACGGTTCTGGCGGCAACGTGTATCACGGAGGGAAGGAGTTCTCCCGCCATTTTGTACATGTTTGGTATCATTAAAAGAAGTCCTTGAGATGAAGTAAAAGTAGTGGCCAAAGCTCCTGCGATTAAGGCTCCGTGAATCGCTCCTGACGCACCTCCTTCGGACTGCATTTCTGCGACTTCTACGGTGCTTCCGAATATATTTTTTTTGCCGGCTACCGAATATTTGTCTGTGATATCCGCCATATTTGATGATGGCGTAATGGGGTATATTGCCGCCACTTCCGAAAATGCATAAGCAGAATATGCCGCCGCACTGTTGCCGTCCATAGTGGCTTGATTGTTATGGCTATTCAATGGTGATTCCCTCCAATTTTAAATTTTTACAATATTAGAGCTTTTCAAGAATATTTTACGGTCGAAACCGCCACGCTTTTCCTTTTTTTCTGCTCTTATTTTTTCTATTTCCGCAAAATCTATATCATTAATTTTTGCAATTGCTTTCATGACTTCCAGTAAATCTGCGAGCTCTTCCGCTAAATTTTCTTTTGAATCTGCAGTAATAACTTCTTCGCATTCTTCCTTGAGCTTTGCGTAAAGGCATTCTTTATATTTTTCGGTATTAAGGATTTCGGTTTCAGTTTCTCCGCCGTTTTTATCTAGCATTTCGGGGATTTCATCTCTTACGAGTTTATTAAAAATTTTTCTTTCCATTAAAAGTTTTTCTCCTTTTTTGAGTTCAAATTTGAGTGGTTCTATTTGAAATAATATGAAATTTTTTGATTTTTCTGAATCGAAGTGTTTTAGTAATATTGGGTATTCACCAAGCACTAGCTTCTTAATCTCTAAGTCCGTACATTCCTTTGCAAAACCTGTTATTCTAATCCATTCTCTTGTACCGCTTTTTAGCGCAAAAATTTGAATATGTCCATTGGATTTCAATTGCGTATATACTTCTTTGGTTGGAGAAGTGGATATATATAAGTAATTTTTGTGTTCCATGATTGCGCCAAATGGACGCACGGCAGGAAATTTATCATTAATTGAAGTGACTGCGAAATACTCGCAGCCTTTTAAAAATTTATATGCTTTTTTAATTGTATCCATTAAATGTCAGTCCTGTTTATTTTGTGAAATTTCAAAACGAACTTTTTAGTAAGCCTTGCCCCAGTAAACAAGGTGTTTTGCGGGTTTTCCGCATATTGCACACTTATCGCCGATTTTTCCTTCTTCGTCTTTTATGCATCTTGAAGTGAAAGCAGTTTGCTCTTTGGAGGTTTTTTCGCATTCCTCATCGCCGCACCACATAGCTTTGATAAATCCGACTTCATTTTCGGCTATGTTTTTAAATTCTTCAAAGTCGTGAGCTTCGTGCGTCATTTCATTACGTCTTGCAAGAGCTTTTTCGTACATGCCCTCGTGAACTTTTTCGAGCAATTCGGGGATTGCTGTTTCGAGCTTATCAAGACTTATAAAAGTTTTTTCTAAGTTATCACGCCTTACGATTACGCATTGATTTTTTTCGATATCTTTCGGGCCTATTTCAAGTCTTAGCGGTACGCCGCGCATCTCATATTCTGCGAACTTCCAACCTGGCGATTTATCTGAGTCATCGATTTTAACTCTGCAGATTTTTGATAAACGATTTTTAAGTTCATCGGCTTTTTCGAGTACGCCTTCTTTTTTCATCGCAATAGGTACAATTATTACTTGAATTGGCGCTATTTTCGGAGGCAATACAAGACCTCTGTCATCGCCGTGAGCCATGATAATAGCACCAATCATGCGTGTTGTACAGCCCCAAGATGTCTGGAACGGATTTTGAGGTTTGTTGTCACGGTTTTGAAATTCTATACCGAACGCCTTGGCAAAGTGGTCGCCGAAATAGTGGCTTGTTGCGGATTGCAAGGCTTTTCCGTCATGCATGAGCGCTTCGATTGTATAGGTTGCTTCCGCTCCGGCAAATTTTTCGCTTTCGGTTTTTTGCCCTTTTATTGCGGGAATTGCCAAAACATTTTTGAAGAAGTCGTAGTAGACGCCGAGCATTTGCATGGTTTCGTTTATGGCTTCTTCGGGGGTTTCATGAATTGTATGACCCTCTTGCCATTGGAATTCTGTAGAACGCAAGAATGGGCGTGTGGTTTTTTCCCAGCGCACAACACTGCACCACTGATTATAAAGTTTAGGTAAATCACGCCAGGAATGCACAATTTTAGCGTAGTGCTCGCAGAATAACGTTTCGGAAGTAGGCCGTACGCAAAGACGCTCTTGTAATTTTTCGTTTCCGCCGTGCGTTACCCAAGCAACTTCCGGTGCAAAACCTTCGATGTGGTCTTTTTCTTTTTGAAGCAGGCTTTCGGGAATAAACATCGGCATAGAAACATTCTGATGACCCAGTTCTTTAAATTTTTTGTCGAGTATGGAGGCCATGTTTTCCCAAATGGCATATCCATATGGCTCAATAACCATGCAGCCTTTGACGCTTGAATAATCCATAAGCTCGGCTTTTTTGACTATATCGGTATACCACTTGGCGAAATCCTCGTCCATAGAGGTAATTTCTTCAACAGCTTTTTTATTTTCAGACATAAAAATCTCTCCTTAAATTTCGGTAATTTTATTATACAACAAATCTTTTACATTTTAAAGTTTAAAGGGCCAGAAAGTAATTGATATAAAATTCGAAAACGAGATAAATAGAGCAAAAGTATTAAAAATGCAAGAAAAACAAAGCAATTACAAATTAAAATAAAAATTTAGTTGACAGGGTAAGGTTTACTGTGATATGATAAAAAAGCTAAATTTATAAAACATAGGAGGAATAAAAATGTCTACATATATGCCGAAAAAAGGCGAAGTAGAGCGCAAATGGTATGTATTGGACGCCGCAGGAAAACCGATGGGCAGAGTAGCGGTACAGGCAGCAAACCTGCTTAGAGGCAAAAATAAGCCGACTTTTGCACCACATGTTGATTGCGGAGACCATGTAATTCTTATCAATTGCGAAAAAGCAGTTCTCACAGGGAACAAATTAACTCAAAAGTATTATTACCGTCACACGGGTTATATCGGGCACCTGAAAAAGACCAGATATGATGTTCTTATGAGAACGAAACCCGAAAAAGCAATGCATTTGGCAGTAAAAGGTATGCTTCAAGGAAACGCACTTGGCCGTGCACAAATCACAAGGCTTCGCACTGTTGTGGGACCCACACACAAGCATGAAGCGCAAAAACCTGAAATTTGGAATGGTTTGGAGGGGAATAAATAATGTACGATAAAACTCCATTTTTTTACGGAACAGGTAGAAGAAAAAGTTCCGTGGCCAGAGTAAGACTTTATAAAGGCGAAGGAAAAATCACGATAAACGGAAGAGATATCGAAGAATATTTCGGTTTGGAAACGCTTAAAGTTATAGTTCGTCAACCCCTTGTTCTCACAGAAAATGAAAGCAAATTCGATATAGTGTGTAACGTACAAGGCGGAGGAGTTGCAGGTCAAGCCGGCGCAATCAGACATGGTATCTCGAGAGCACTCCTTGAGTTTGATTCAGAAAAATTCAGAGGAGATCTCAAACACGCAGGATTCCTTACTCGTGACCCGAGAATGAAAGAGCGTAAGAAATACGGCCTTAAAAAGGCAAGAAAAGCGCCGCAATTCTCAAAGAGATAATATTCGAAAATTTTTGGATATTTTTTGCGAATACTTCAAAAGCAGTTTGTTGGATTTAAATTATATTATGGTTTGAGGGGGAAAACTTATGGATAATTACGTGATACTCACCGATTCGACGGCAGATTTGCTGCAAGATATCGTAACAGAGTTTGATATACACGTAGTGCCGATGAAGCTCACAATAGATGATAAAAGTTATTATGAAAACGAGCTTGATTCTGCCGAGTTTTATGGTATGATAAAGACTTCGCATAAGCTGCCCACGACGACGCAAGTAAATCCGCAAGAATATACAGATTGTTTTGAAAAATTTTTAAAAGACGATAAAAATGTGCTATATGTGTGTTTTTCGTCAGCACTCAGCGGTTGCTATAACTCGGCACGCATTGCTGCGAATGAGCTTAATACTAAGTACGATTGCAAAGTAAGAGTTGTAGATTCGCTTTCGGCATCGATGGGCGAAGGAATGCTAGTTTATAAATTGGCTTTGCAAAAGAAAAAAGGGCTTGATTTTGAAGAAGCAGTTAAGTGGGCGGAAGAAAACAGACTGAAAATTTGTCACTTGTTTACTGTTGATGATTTAAACCATCTGAGTAAAAGCGGTAGACTTTCCAAGACTTCGGCGTTTTTTGGAAGCATGCTTAATATAAAGCCGGTATTGCACGTTGATAATGAAGGCCGTTTGGTTGCGATTGATAAAGCCAGAGGTAGACATAAATCTATTGAGATGATAGCCGACAAGATGAAAAAGTATTCAGATGGTGTCAAAAATGATGTGATTTTTATAAGTCATGGGAATTGCCAGGATGATGCCAAAGAATTAGCTGAAAAAATCAAGGCAAAAACAGGTATAACTAACGTTGTATTCGGAAATATAACACCTATGATAGGTACCCATACGGGACTTGGAACGTTGGCGCTGTTTTTTGAGGGAAATCAAAGATAATACAAATAAAAAATAACAAAGGGGGAAATATTAGATGCCAAATATAAAATCAGCAAAGAAGAGAGTTAAAGTTATTAACACCAAAACAGCAAGAAATAAAGCTTATATGTCTTCACTTAGAACGATAGTCAAATCGGCACTGAACGAGGGCGCAGGCGAAACCGGCGAAGCTGTAAAAGCCGCTATCAAAAAGATAGACCAAGCAGTTTCAAAAGGAATCTTGCACAAGAACACGGCCGCAAGAAAAAAAGCAAGAGTAATTCGTGTTGCAAGAGGACAATAATTTATAAAAACAATAAAACCACCGATAGGAAAAATATCGGTGGTCTTTTAATGTGCAAAATTATTTAATATGGGTTATTATTCGTAAATTTCATCCAAGGCAGCAACAATATCCTTAATTTTTGTCATAGAGGTAATTTTTGCTCTTGTGATAGGGTAATCCTTGAGTGCCAAAATGTAACTTGCTATAGCTGCGTTCATTTCGCCGCCTTTTGGGTGTTTTGAGTTCCAGCTCGTCGCAAAAGCGGCCCAAATGTCTTCATCTTGTTCCAGGGAGTCATCGTATGATTTTATGACTTTTATAACGTCTTTATATCTCAGTTTGTCCGCAGCCTCATTAATGCTGTCAGTAAACGGTGCTATCGTCAAGCTGGTTAATGTTGAAAATTTCGAATATGCATCAAGGCCTACGTTAACCCCCTCTTGAAAGTTAACACCTCCGCTTACCTCCTCCAGAATTTCATCATTAAGCGCTTCTATAGGCATTTTAATTTGTTCTTCCACGAAAAATCCCCCTTATTAAATATGTGATGCCATGATTGTATCACTAGAATAAAATTATGTCAACAAAAATATTTTTAAATATGAATTTTATATACTTATTTTCACAAACTATTTAGGGGGAGGTCGTAAATATGGAATCAAAATATGTCAGGCAAGATTATTTAAACAGTACCAAAAACTTTAGCGGCAAAGAAAAAACCGGAAGCGAAGAACAATACGAAAGAATACAGAATATCGGTTCGGTTGTTGCGTCATCGGGTAAGAAAAAATTATACGCTTTGACTATAATTGGTCAAATCGAAGGACATACATCGCTCAGCGAAGAAACCAAAACAACAAAATATGAGCATATAATCCCCGAACTGGTTGCGATAGAGCAAGACCCACATATAGAAGGGCTTCTGATTTTACTCAACACCGTTGGCGGAGATATCGAAGCGGGGCTTGCCATTGCGGAGTTAATTTCTGGCATGAGCAAACCCAGCGTATCGCTTGTGATAGGTGGCGGGCATTCAATAGGCGTACCGTTGGCGGTATGTGCTGATTATTCATTTATAGTCCCTTCAGCGACCATGACAGTTCACCCTGTACGCACGGACGGTACTACGCTTGGGGTAGAGCAATCATTTGAAAATCTGAGAAGAATGCAGCAAAGAATAGTTGATTTTGTGGTAGGGCATTCCAAAATTTCCGAAAAAAGATTTTATGAACTTTGTATGAATACAGAAGAAATGTCGATGGACGTTGGTACGGTGATTGACGGAAATCAGGCTGTGAAAGAAGGACTTATAAACGAAGTCGGAGGGCTTTCGGACGCTGTGGGTATGCTCAAAAAACTATCCGGAAATCATAAAAATGATAAAAAGTAGTGATGAGAAAGCGATTTCAAAATAATGGAAATAAAATTTTTGAATTAAAGTATAATTTAACTTTGAAATTTGATATAATTAAACATTAGTATGTTTTAGGCATATTTTTATATGCCGATTTTTATATTGAGGTGTACATAAATGACTTTTTTTGATGCGATAGTTCAAGGGATAATACAAGGATTAACAGAATTTTTACCCGTTTCGAGCAGTGGACATTTGCTGATTTCTCAGCATATTTTGGGGGTACAAGAAAACAATCTTTTCTTTGATATAATGCTGCATATCGGCACACTTTTTGCGGTTTTGGCGGTATATTACAAAACAATCTGGAAATTGATAATTTCATTTTTCCAAATAATCGGAATGATATTTAGGCGTGAATTTAGTTTTAAAAAATTAAATGCCTCTCAAAACATGGTTGTAGCGCTTTTCGTGGGTTTACTGCCACTGTTTTTGCTTTTTGCGCCTGTACCAGGAAGTGGCATGAACATAAAAGATATAGCCGAAGAGTTGGCAGCGTCGAATAGTTTGCTTTTGGTTGGAATTGCGCTTATTGTTACGGCAGTGATGTTAACTATGGGGATACGTAAAGAAAAATTATATAAGAACAGTTACGTCAAGCGCATTGGCAGTGATGATGATTTACAGCGGTTTGACGGCAAAAAACACCTTAGCTTGTTTGACGCTATATATGTCGGAATCACGCAGTTTATAGCAGCTATATTTCCCGGCATTTCACGTTCGGGTTCGACTCTTTCCACAGGGCTCATGCGTGGTGTTAATAAACAAACGGCTCTCGATTATTCTTTTATACTCGGCGTGCCGTCTATATTGGCAGCGGCTATCCTCGAACTCAAAGATGCATTTAAATGCGGAGCGGTACAAGCGGTAGGAATAGGGCCTGTGCTGGTTGGAATGATAGTTTCGGCGGTTGTGGGATTTCTTTCAATAAAACTATTCAAATGGCTGCTCAAAACTGATAAAATGATGATATTCGTAGCTTATACGGCGATACTTGGCAGTGTTTGTGTAGTTATAGGCATAATCGAAAGTTTTTTAGGTCATAACATTTTTACGGGAATGGCAATTTAATGATATTGCGGAGGATTTAAAGTTGGCAAATAAGACGTTAAAAAAAACAGGTAAGAAAAAAACTTCATCATCGGGTTTCGGGCGCGATGTATTTAAATCGTGGCAGCCCGTTGCGACGTTCGGATTTTCGCTTTTGATTTTCTTTTTGGTAATAGTGCCTGGCGAAAATCTTTGGCTTTGGCTGCATAATTTTATATTTAGCTTGTTTGGAGTTTGCTCTATTTTGTGGCCGATACTCATCGGTACGGTTGCGGTACTAGATGCAATGGGGAAATCGGGTTCGAATGTAAAGCTTAAACTTTGGCTTTCCGTTGCGACGATAATTTTTGCGTGTTCAATTTTTTATGTTTTCTCGTGTCCGGAGAATAGTCAAAACACCTCAAATGTTTTGGCCGATATGCTCGATAGATACAGAGCAGGCGAATTTAATGGGAGTTCGGGACTTTTCGGGGCACTTATAGGTGTGCCGTGCGTGTGGGCATTCGGAATTATAGGTGCAAGAATTACAAATATAATACTTCTTTTTGTGTGCTTGATGTTTCTCACGAGTGCAACGCTTATGGATTTTTTTGGACTTTTTTCAAAACCGGCAAAGGCAATAAAACAAAAAATCGAGGATAGAAATATAGAACGTGAAGCTAGGAAAACGGCGCTGATAGACATAGATTTGGGTGAAAAGCGAAAAGAAAAATCCAAGAAAGTGCAAGATGCAGAAATTTTTGAAAATGGCGAAAAAGAAACCGATGAAATTTCAAAAGTAACCGAAAAGTTTCTTTCTAAAATAAAAAACGAAAATGTTCAGAAAGAAGAGGCTAAAACTCAAAAACCTGAAGAAAAATCCAAAGAATTTGAAGTCCCCGAGAATAAAAATATAGGTGCGGAGTCTTATGAATATCCCTCGGTGGATTTGCTAAACGACGCCAAAAAACCTGACGGCGGAGATATCACATCGGAACTTAACCATAACGGAAAAATGCTTGTTGATACACTGAAAAGCTTTAACGTAAACACTAAAATTATAGATATCAGCCGTGGCCCTGCGGTAACTCGCTATGAACTTCAACCTGCGGCGGGCGTTAAAATCAGTAAAATCACGACTCTGGCCGACGACATTGCGCTGAATTTGGCGGCTTCAGGCGTCCGAATAGAAGCTCCTATTCCGGGCAAAGCGGCAGTAGGGATAGAAATTCCGAATAAAGTTGTAAGTATGGTCAGCATGAAAGAACTTATTGTTTCGCCCGAATTTAAGCGTGCAAAAAGCAAGTTGACGGTTGTGCTGGGGCGTGATATTTCAGGCGATATAATGACTGCGGACCTTGCAAAAATGCCACATCTTCTTATTGCGGGTTCAACGGGTTCGGGTAAGTCCGTTTGCATAAATTCTTTTATAATAAGTATTCTTTATAATGCACGCCCAGATGAAGTCAAGCTCCTTATGGTCGACCCGAAAGTTGTAGAACTCGGTGTTTATAATGGTATTCCGCACCTTTTGGTACCCGTGGTAACCGACCCACGTAAAGCGGCAGGCGCACTTAATTGGGCTGTAAATGAAATGCTTGTGAGGTATAAGAAATTCGCAGAAACCGGTGTACGAGATTTGACATCGTATAATCAGATGGTCGCAGAAAATCCCGACGCAAAAGACAAAAGCGGTGAACCACTCGAAAAAATGCCGCAAATCGTGATAATAATCGATGAGCTTTCGGATTTGATGATGGCAGCTCCAAATGAGGTTGAGGACTATATCTGTAGATTGGCGCAGATGGCCCGTGCTGCGGGTATGCACCTTGTAATAGCCACTCAGCGGCCGTCCGTAGACGTAATTACAGGTATAATCAAGGCGAATATCCCCAGCCGTATTGCGCTTGCGGTGTCGTCTCAGATTGACTCCCGTACGATTTTAGACATGAGCGGTGCGGAAAAACTTCTCGGACGAGGCGATATGCTTTTTGCACCAGTGGGCTGTAATAAGCCTATACGTGTACAGGGCTGCTACGTTACCGACAGGGAAATTGAAAAAGTTGTAAATTCTATCAAGATGACCGAAGAAAGTAATTATGACGAAGAAATAGCCAAAGAAATAGAAAAAGGTGCAGTACTTGATAGTAATGCCAAGAGCGATGTCAAGACTGAAGGTACGGTAGACCCGATGATGGCCGAAGCGGTCAAGTGCGTTGTAGAGGCGGGGCAGGCTTCAACGTCACTTTTGCAAAGGAGACTCAGAGTGGGCTACGCAAGAGCGGGCAGACTCGTAGACGAAATGGAACAAATGGGTATCGTCGGGCCGCATGAAGGTTCAAAACCTCGTCAAGTCCTGATAACGTATCAGCAATTTCTTGAAATGAACCTCAATAACGCTGAATAGCGATAGATTTTTTGGGAGAAACATATTTTGAAGAAGAAGTTTAATAAAAAGTTTATAAAGAATCTCTTTTATCTTTTAATTCTGCCGATCCTCGGTGCGGTCTATCTGGTTTTGATTTCGAGTAATCTAATCACGGAGCAAACTTGGCAAAATATTTTTTCGTCCGGGGAGATAGCCGAAACAAGGTATGAAAATAACAATAATAATAGTGTAATCGGGGATATGATGGTACATTTTCTCGATGTGGGAGATGCGGATTGTAGTTATATAAAATGTGGTGATGTGAATATTTTAATTGATGCCGCCGATAAAGAGCCGAACGGTAAAGTTGTAAATTATCTTAAAAAACAAGGCGTAGAAAAGCTTGATTTGGTAGTTGCCACGCATCCGCACAGAGATCATATCGGACAAATGTCAGATGTTTTGGAAAACTTCGAAGTTGCTCAGTTTATAGAGCCTGAAATCCCGGAAGAGGCTAATGCCGTTACGGTTACATACGAAAGAATGCTTGAAAAGCTTGCGGATAAGAAAATCAGTGCAAATTTGGTGTCTGCCGGATTTAGTACTACAGTCGGAGATTTAAAAATAGAGGTTGTCGGACCGATATCACAAGATAGCGAAAATTTGAATAATAACTCGGTAGTTTTGCGGATTACATATAAAGATGTAAGATTTTTGTTTATGGGCGATGCGGAAAAAGCTGAAGAACAAGAAATTTTAAGTAAAAACTACGATATAAGAGCCGATGTTTTAAAGGTCGGCCATCACGGTAGCGCAACGTCTACAACTCAAAAATTTTTGCATGCGGTTTCGCCTAAGTATGCCGTCATACCTGTTTCTAAGGATAAACACAGAACACGTAAGCCGTACGTTGTCGACAGATTAAAAAAATACTGTGCGAATGATATTTTTGTCACAGGCGAATGCGGAAATGTGATTGCGTCAACCGACGGCGAAAACATAAAATTTGAAAAATCAGCATGAGGTGTTTGGAGTGGAGAAGTTTTTTGTGGATAGAATTGAAGAAAACACTATTTTTTGCGAGGACGAAAACGGTGAAGAAATAAGGTTTGATTTAAGCGAAACGAACGGCAAAATAAGTGAAGGCGATGTTGTTTTTAGAAACGAAAGCGGTTATATTCAAACCGATTTTAAAGCGACTTTGAAAC
This sequence comes from Clostridia bacterium, assembly GCA_030523605.1. Classification (GTDB taxonomy): domain Bacteria; phylum Bacillota; class Clostridia; order Oscillospirales; family Acutalibacteraceae; genus UMGS1491. Next base: position 16,113 of record JAUNIE010000002.1, read on the forward strand.
GTAAGAAAAAAATATCGAGTCTTAAAAAGTATATATACAAAACAAAAAAATGAATGAATAGTAGTTATTGTTTGTTGTTAAAAGTTTTTCAGCTTTTGATATAATGAAATTCCAAATAAATAAATGGAGGAAAACTAATGAAATTGTTTAAAAAAAGTGTAGTAACAGGAATTTTAGTTTTAAGTGGAATATCATTTATATCCAACTCAGCTCAAGCAGGCTGGTTCGGCAAGAAAGACGATGCGGAAACTTGTAAAGCAAAGTTTGAAGACAAATGCCAAGCCGTTGAGGTCGCAAAAGAGGGACGTCAAGACGAATTCTCAAACTTTTACACATTGGTTGACAAATTAAAATCAGATCTTCAATCTTTGAGAGATGCGCAGACAGTTTCGCAAAAGATAGCAAACGAACTTGATGCCGCCTATGAAGCCTGGAAACATGACGGATTTAGAATAGACAGCACTTCATATACGGGCTATGCTGTTTGCAAGAGCAAATTTGCGGATCAAAACCGTGAAGTTGCAGAATTTGAAGAGCTGGTTAAGTCTGAGATGAAGGATATGATTAAATTTATTTCTTCAGAAAAAGCAAAGCAAAATTATATTTCATCGCTGAATGATGTTTTGGAAGCATTTTATAATTATAGTGCAGCAGCGGCAAGAGAAGCTGTTCCCACGGTAAGATAATAGAATTTGAGAATTACCCTCGGAGTTTTTCCGGGGTTTTTATTTTTGTGTTGACCTTCTGAGACAAAAACATTATAATAGCATTAATCCAAAATAATAAAGTGATTTTTAAAGAGGCGTAATAATGAAAATTAAAAAGTTTTTAGTGATGGTTTCTTTATTAGCGTTTGTACTGGCCAATGTAATCCCGGTCGGTGTTTTTGCAGTAGGAGAAAATCAAAGAGCGCCATTGCCTCCAAGCGGTGGTTTTAACGAACAAAGATTTAGGGATTCTATTAGTAATTTTATAACACTGCACGAAAAATGGTATGAGAATCTGTCTAACAGGGAGTTCATGAAGGAGGAGGGCGAATTGGAATTATATAATGCGTATATCCAGATACAAAGTGGAGGGCAGAAGTTCAAGGACGATTTGGGCTTTATATATTCAGTAATAAGTCCAAGTCGGTCGTGGTTTACAAGCGAATATGTACCGGAATTTGCCGGCAGTTCTTTGGATTTGCATGATAATTGGCTCGGTAATAAAGCTGTGCTTGCGGCAAGATGTGAAGATTATTTTGGTATTATTCAATCTATATTTACGTCTTTATGCAAGAAATATCCCTCGGCTACTAATCTGGACCATATGCTGAACAATATTACGTACTTTCATAACTTTGTGCAGGTTTATGTGAAAAACGATACAGTTAGAAAGGAATTGTTGCGCTATTACAACGCTGTATTCAACATTGCTATTGTTTTTCACAGTACTTACTCCATAGCAATAGCATTGGACATGGATAAATAAGTATTACTTCATCTCCGCTACGGCGGAGTTTTTTTATACAAAAAATCAGACAAAAAACTTTTAAAAAAAACATTTTATATTTTGTAAGATTTGTGATAATATTATCTAGAGTGTGTTTTAATTTATAATTTTATATAAATGGAGACGAAAATATGGATGCATTTAAAAAATTAAAGAAAATACTTCTTGGTTCTGCGCTCAAAGATGATCAGCTGTCAAACGAAAAGCTGTCCAAACTCTGGGGACTGCCGATAATGGCGAGCGATGCGGTTTCTTCGGTTGCATATGCGGTTGAAGAAATACTTATGGCTCTTGTGCCTGCACTCGGGATTTTGGCTGTTAATTATGTAGGATTTGTCAGCGTTCCGATTATTTTGCTTTTGCTGATACTCGTTTTTTCGTATTCTCAGATAATTAACCACTATCCGAACGGCGGCGGGGCATACGTTGTTTCAAAAGAAAATTTCGGCAAAAAATCTTCACTCCTAGCGGCAACGTGCCTTATTATCGATTACATAATGACGGTGGCGGTAAGTGTTTCATCGTCAACGGCGGCAATTTTGGCGGTTTATCCTGCTTTAGAGCCATATAGAATAATAATTTCGCTTGTTTGCGTGGGTATAATCACGCTTATAAATCTGCGTGGAATAGGCGAATCGTCAAAAGTTTTCGGTATTCCGACATATGCATTTATTTTTTCCATGATAGCGCTTATTGTAACGGGTTTTATTCGTGTGTTTAATCATTCCCTGGCGCCGATTACATACACGCCCGATCAAATTGCAAATATTTCTCAAAGCACCATGACAAATATGAGCTTGGTTCTCTTTTTGTGTGCGTTTTCTTCGGGATGTTCAGCTCTTACGGGTGTTGAAGCTGTCAGTAACGCCATTCCGAGTTTTAAAGAGCCATGCCAGAAAACAGCCAAACAAGTTTTATTTATGCTTGGCGGAATAATAATATTCATTTTTGGCGGTACGAGTTTCCTCGCTACGGCGCTCAAGGTTGTGCCTGTTTCTGATAAAACAGTTCTCGCCCAAATGGCAACGGCAATCTTCGGCAACGGAATAATGTTTTATGTCCTTCAGTTCACAACTTCGCTTATTTTGCTGCTTGCAGCAAACACATCATACAGCGGATTACCGATACTTCTGTCAATTTTGGCAAAAGACAGATATATGCCTCGTCAGTTTGCGCAGAGAGGCACAAAACTTAGTTTCTCAAATGGTATAGTTTTTATATTTATAGTAAGTTCGCTGCTTTTGATAGCATTTAACGCAGATACACATAAATTAATTCCGTTTTATTCAGTCGGAGTGTTCGTATCGTTTACGATTTCACAGTTTGGTATGTTTGTAAAATGGATGCGTTCAAAAGAGCCTGGCTGGCAGTATAAATCGCTGATTAACGGATTTGGCGCATTGGTTACGTTCATAGGTTCAATAGTTGTGTTTACTACAAAATTTACACATGGTGCATGGGCGCTTCTCATAGTAACGCCGATATTAATGTGGTTCATGTCGCAAACTCATAAGCACTATTTCAAATTCTTAAAAGGAATAAGCATTTTAGGGTATAACTATCAATATAAACCCAGCACCAGCACAGATACATTCCCTTGTATAGTGCTTATTAATAAGATGAATAGAGCTGCGCTAAAGACCTTTGATTATGCGAATAAAATAACATCAAATGTCACAGTGCTTCATATCTCGGTTTCGAGCACGGAGACTGAGCGCCTTAAAAAACAATGGCAGGATTTGGGTATAGAAGTACCGTTAACAGTTGTTTATACACCGTATCGTGATATAATCACGCCTATTGAAGATTTTATTTCGGAGAAAGAAGCCGAGCTTAAAGACGGCGAGAATTTAACAGTAGTACTTACACGCATAAGCGGAAACGGCTGGAAAGATGAGATTTACCATAACCAAACAACGTTCTTTATCGAACAGCAACTCAGAAAACATGAAAACGTTGCAACGATATTGGTGCCATATTTCTACAATAAACCAAAATCTTCGGCACAAGTAACAAAGTAGTTTTTTCGGGAGGAAAAATCACAGGTGAAGAAAATTTATAAAAGCATAATCGGCAGTATTATAATATGTTTTGCCATGATATTTACGGGGTGCATTCACGCCGAAAGTTCTCTCAGGCAAATTGAAGAACGTGGGTACGTAAAAGTATCCACTAATGCTGATTTTGACCCTTTTGAATACAAAGATGGCGATAAAATAATAGGAATAGACGTCGATATAGCTCGTAAGTTGGCGGAATATATGGGTGTGGGCATCGAAATAGACGATGTTTCCTTTGAAGCGGTAATATTAGAGCTGAGCAATAGAAAATGTGATTTTGCCATAGCGGCAATGAGTTATAGTGATGAAAAAGCGCAGAGCGTTGATTTCTCGGAGCCGTATTACTATGCAAAACAAGCGATTATAGTGCCTGCAGACAGTAATATAGATTCGAGTAGTGAACTTGCCGACAAAAGAATTGGTGTCCCTCTTGGGTTTACAGGTGATATGTACTGCACAGAACACTTCCCGAATGCCGACATTCACCGCTATGATACGGCGTCAGACGCTGTTTTAGATCTTGTTAGCGGTAGGCTTGATGCGGTTGTGGTTGATAATACGCCTGCAAAGAAACTTGTGAATATTTCAAACGGAAAAGCAAAACTTCTTGATGAGTATTTTTCTGAAGAAAGCTATAGAATAGCCGTGCCAAAAGGCGAAAAAGAACTTCTTGATAAAATAAATATGTGCTTAGCCCAGATGAAATCTGACGAAGAAATAGATAAAATCGTAACTAAATATGTTGGTGTGCCGGAGGGTGAAAGTGTAGATTTAGTAGCCCAAATTTACAAAAATTTAGTTACCAAAGATAGATATAAAATGATTTTCAGCGGGCTTGCCACAACGCTTGAAATAACGGTTGTAGCACTAATAATTGGTTTGCTGATAGGTTTTACGCTTGCGCTTATCAAAGTAAGTAAGAGTAAGAATACGCTTATGAAAATTCTGAAATTCGTTGCAAATTTTTACATAACTATTATCAGAGGTACACCTGTTGTCGTGCAGCTTTTTGTAATATATTATTTAATTTTTGCGTCAGCAGGCTTGCCGAAACTTTTGGTTGCAATGATAGCTTTCGGAATAAACTCGGGGGCATATGTTGCTGAGATAGTGCGTGGCGGAATACTTTCGGTTGATAGCGGCCAATATGAAGCAGGTCGTTCACTGGGACTCAGCGGAAAAACAACAATGCTGAAAATAATTTTGCCTCAAGCGGTAAAAAATTCACTTTCATCTCTTACGGGAGAATTTATAAATTTGATAAAAGAAACATCAGTTGCGGGATTTATCGGAGTCATGGATTTGTCCAGAGCGGGGAATATAATCAGAAGCCAGACGTACGAACCGCTTGTGCCGCTGTTGACTGTTGCCGTGATATATTTCGTGCTGGTGGCAGTGCTCACGGTATTGTTTTCGCTGCTTGAAAGGAGGTTACGTTCGAGTGATAAGCGTTAAGAATTTATATAAAGAATTTAAGCAAGACGACAAAGTTTTGCACGTACTGAACGGCATAAATACAGAATTTAAAAAAGGTGAGAAGGTAGCGATAATCGGGCCTTCGGGCTCAGGTAAAAGTACGTTTTTAAGGTGTATAAATGCACTCGAAATTCCGACTTCGGGAGAAATATTTTTCAAAGGCAGAAAAGTTGATGCAGGCAGTAACGAAATAGACGATATCAGAAAAAATATCGGAATGGTATTTCAGCATTTCAATCTTTTTCCGCACATGACGATACTCGAAAATATCACATTTGCGCCGATAACACTTAAGATTTATCAGCCAAGCCAGGCGAAAGAACTTGGACTGGCGCTTTTGGAAAAAGTCGGGCTTAAAGATAAGTGGAATGTGCATCCGTCTAGGCTTTCGGGCGGACAAAAGCAAAGGGTTGCGATAGTACGTGCGCTCATGATGAACCCCGAAGTAATGCTGTTTGACGAACCTACATCGGCGCTCGACCCTGAGGTTGTAAAAGACGTAATAGAACTTATGGTTGATATTGCGAAATCGGGCATGACGATGATAATGGTTACGCACGAGATGAATTTTGTAAAGAGAGCTGCAACGAGGGTTTTGTTCATGGACGAAGGGAAAATTATTTCGGATACGACTCCCGAAGATTTTTTTGGCAACTGCGAAAATGTAAGAATAAGTAAATTTTTGAATAGATTAACTTAATCGGAGAAAAAGAAAATAATGAGAGTAATAACGAAAAATCCGCACGAAACGGAAGCCCTTGCATGTAGATTGGCGAGCCGTTTAAAGGGCGATGAAATAATAGCGTTTTATGGCGATTTGGGAGCAGGCAAAACAACATTTACAAGAGGGATTGCCAAATATTTTCATACAAAAGAAGACGTTTCCAGTCCGACTTATGCCATTGCGCACGAATATGAAGGTGATAGATTCAAAATCTACCATTTTGATATGTACCGAATAACTTCGTATGAAGATTTGGAATCGACAGGTTTTTTTGACTATATTGGCAAAGGACTGATAATAATAGAGTGGAGCGAAAACGTAGAGCAATTTTTACCCGAAAAGATAATCACGGTGGATATCAAAAAAAATTCCGACGAAGAAACGCAGAGAATAATAGATATAGAGGGGATAGAAATTTAATGAAAATATTAGCGGTGGACTCCTCGTCGATAACGGCATCAGTGGCGATTACAGAAGACGAAAAAGTTATAGCTGAGTTTTTTATGAACGCCGGGCTTACGCATAGTCAGACGCTTGCTCCGATGATTGACGCCGCACTAAAAAGTTCAAATACACAGCCCAAAGATATAGATTTGTATGCGATAACTACAGGCCCCGGTTCGTTTACGGGTCTGAGGATAGGTGCGGCTACGGTTAAAGCGATGGCTTTTGCGAATAATAAACCGTGTGTAGGTGTGTCGTCGCTCGAGGTGCTTGCATATAATTCGAGTATTGAAAGCGGTTTGATTTGTGCGTGTATGGACGCCAGATGCGACCAAGTTTATACAGCGCTTTTTGAGAGTAACGGCGGCGTGATTGGAAGGGTTACGGAAGATAGTGCCGATTTAATTACCCATTTGACGGAAAAGCTAAAAAATATGGATAAAAATGTAGAATTTGTTGGCGACGGATCATTATCGTGTTACAATAGAATTATGGCGAGTGAGAGCAGTGATAAGTATTCTATTTTGCCGGAATATAATCGATATGTGCAAGCGCATAACATAGCACGCTTGGCACTTAAAAGGTATAGTGCGGGGGAGTTCTGTACGGCTGAAGATTTAGAGCTCAACTATTTAAGAGTGCCTCAGGCCGAAAGGCAGTTAAATGAGCGTTTATCAAAGAGCAAGAGGTGAATTTATGATAATTATCGGTTCCGACCACGCGGGATATAAACTGAAAGAACTTATTAAAGGTTATCTCAGCGAAATCGGTGAAAATTATAAAGACTTGGGAACAAGTAGCGAAGAATCTTGTGATTATCCTGTATTTGCGGGGAAAGTGGCCAAAGAGGTTGTAAGTACAGGGAACGCCAAAGGCATACTTGTTTGCGGCTCGGGGATAGGAGTTTCAATTGCGGCGAATAAGGTAAAAGGCATAAGGGCGGCGCTTTGTATGAGCTCCGAGCTTGCCGAGATGTCCAGACGCCACAACGATGCGAATATTTTGTGTTTAGGCGCGAGATATATAGATTTTGAGGCGGCGAAAAGTATAATCAAGATATTTTTAAGTACTGAATTCGAAGGTGGACGCCACGAAAGGCGAGTTCAGGAAATTAAAGATATAGAAGAAAATAATTAAATCACGGAGGAAAGAACATGCAAGAAAACAAAAATGTAATGATTATGGATCACCCTTTAATCCAGGACAAAATCAGTTTACTCAGGGACAAAGAAACGAGTTCAAAGGAATTCAGAGAGTTAATCAGCGAAGTTACTATGCTGATGTGTTACGAATCGCTCAGAGATTTGCCGCTGAAAGAAGTAGAAGTAGAAACACCGCTTATGACCGCGAAGACAAAAGTTTTAGCGGAAAGACATATAGCATTTATCCCGATTTTAAGGGCAGGACTTGGAATGGTAGAAGGAGTTGTAAATCTTATGCCAACTGCAAGAGTGGGGCATATTGGACTTTACCGAGACCCCGAAACACGGCTGCCTGTTGAGTATTATTGTAAATTGACGTCGGACATCAGCGAGCGTGATGTAATTCTTCTTGATCCGATGCTTGCGACGGGCGGAACTGCCGTCGACGCGATAACGATGGTCAAAGAGAGAAAACCAAGGTCGATAAAATTCATGTGTATTTTGGCGTCAAATCAAGGCATAGAAGCGCTTACGAAAGCGCATCCGGACGTGAAAATTTACTGTGCGGCCAGAGATGCGGCGCTTAACGACGACTGCTACATAATACCTGGTTTGGGCGATGCGGGAGACCGTATTTTCGGCACAAAATAAAAAATAAAAAGGATTGAAAATATGGAAAGAATCAAAGATGCGATATGGAGATTTGTCAAAAGATATAGAAAGTATGCGCTGCTTTTTTGCGATTTACTGATATGGAATATATCTTTTTACGTTTCGTTTGCGATTAATAGAAATAGTCTTTCCATAATTGATTTTGATACTACTTTTCTAACGTATTTGGGGCTTGTAAATGTTTGCTTTTTGGTTACATTTTTGTCTTTCAAGCTCTATGATAAAATTTGGCGATACGCCGATGCCGAAGATTTTTTCTACGTAGGAATGGCGACGCTTTGTGCAAATGTGTTGTTTTTCACGCTGACGATTTTGTGCGGTATAAAAATGAGTATGCGCATGAACTTCTTGTTTTTGATAACTTCGGTATTTGCGGTTCTGATGTTTAGGGTTCTTTATAGACTTAATAAACTTTTGGAGAACGTATCGACGGAAGATTTTATAAATAAAAAGCGCCTTTTGATAGTAGGCGGAGGAGATTCAACTGCGCTTCTTTTGAGGGAAATATCAAAGCATTCGGGAGAGTATCTGCCTGTTGCGATAGTCGATGACGATAGCGAAAAAATCGGACGAAATATGATGGGCGTGAAAATAGCGGGTTCTACGGAAAAAATACCGGAAATATGCGAAAAACTGGACGTTGAAGTTATACTGTTTTCGATCGTTTCGATTTCGAATGTAGAAAGGCGCAGAATACTCGACATTTGCGCAAAGACAAATTTAGAAGTCAGAATAATTCCGAACGTATATGATGTTGTAACGTCAGGGATTTCGGTAGAGTCAGCCATTAGAAAAATTCGAGTGGAGGATTTGCTCGGACGTGAACCGATAGTTTTTGATAAGAGCCGATATGGCGGATATTTGATAGGTAAAACTGTTTTGGTGACGGGCGGCGGCGGTTCGATAGGCTCGGAACTTTGCCGACAAATTGCGAGTTTATCCCCAAAGAAACTCATAATTCTTGATGTTTATGAAAATAGCGCTTATGAAATACAGCAAGAGCTGAAAATGAAATATGGCGATAAATTAAATTTATCCGTTGAGATAGTAACTATTTGCGACAAAAAACAGCTTGAAGAAATTTTTGCCAAAGAGGCTGTTGATGTTGTGTTTCATGCTGCGGCGCATAAACACGTTCCACTCATGGAAGGTAACCCTGAAGAAGCCGTTAAAAATAATATTTATGGCACGATTAATCTTCTTGACTGCGCTGATAAATACGGAGTGAATAAGTTCGTTCAGATTTCAACCGATAAAGCGGTAAATCCAACTAACGTTATGGGCGCAACAAAACGTGTTTGCGAGATGTTGGTTCAGTCGAAAGATAAAGAAAGTAAAACTGAGTTCGTGGCGGTTCGTTTCGGTAATGTTTTGGGTTCAAACGGTTCTGTGATACCGCTTTTCGAAAAGCAAATCAAAAAAATGGGGCCTGTAACTGTAACGCACCCTGAGATTATACGCTATTTTATGACGATACCTGAGGCTGTATCGCTGGTCATGACGGCCGGTGGGCTTGCAAAAGGCGGAGAAATTTTCGTTCTTGATATGGGTGCGCCCGTAAAAATTAAAGATTTGGCGGAAAATCTTATTAGGCTGTCGGGGTTTGTCCCGCACGAGGATATAAAGATAGAATACACGGGTCTCAGACCCGGCGAAAAACTGTATGAAGAGCTTTTAATGGACGAAGAAGGTATACAAAAAACAAAGAGCAAGAAAATTTACATTGGTCACCCGATTGAGTTTAATGCGCAGGAATTTAAGAAACAGCTTGATGAGCTGTGGAGTATATGCCACGAGGCTGGCGAAGAGGAAATAGTTGCGATGCTTTCAAAAATAGTGCCGACATTCAAAAGGCAGGATAATAAGAATAATTAGTAATATTGGTTTTAAAAATTATAAAAGGGCCGGTTGCTCCGACCCTTTTTGTATTTGTTGTATATTGCAATTCTATAGATTGTTTTATTTTTATTGGTTGCTTTCTCCTTCTGCTTCTAATATTTGTTCAGCTTCTTTTTCTGCATCCTTAGCCGCTTCCTCCGCTTCCTTTGCTGCTTCTCCTGCTTTTCCAGCATTTTTCTCTAATTCCGCAATTCTCTCCTGTATTTTGTTTAGCTGTGTCGGTGTAAAAAATGTCTTTTCTGCATCTGCTAATACTTGTAACTGTGGGGTAATTTCCGCAGCCATTTTACTAAAATATTCTAGAAGTTTTAAATAACAATCTATGTATTTATCTTTGAGCTTAGATAGCTGCTCATTTAATTTGGTTTTTTTATCTTCATTTTGCTCCTTAGCAAGTTTCTGCTGTACAGGTGAGCATTTTTTAAGAGCAACTTTACAATCTCTAGCACAGTTAGAAACTTTTACGCAGTTCTTTTCTATACCTCTATAGCTTTGCGCTAAATTTTTGATGTCCCCCTCGGGCAGTTTATCCGTTTTGCTTACGAATGGCCTCTTGATTTTGAAATAATTTGACATGATACATCATCCTTTCTGAATATAAAATATAGAATATAAAATCACAAAAAGTGATTTGTGTAAATTATATATACATATATATATCGTGTCAAGCAATTTTTTAAAAATTTAGATAAAATTAAGCAAATTTTAACATTTAACACTATGTTTTTGGCATAAAAATACCACGGATTAATCTCCGTGGTGAAATTCATGCTGTTATTAAATTATGCCAAGTTAATTACTATATTTTTGCGGTCATTTATATCTATGGATAGGTTTTTGTCATGGATATCCACATTTTTGCGTAAGACAGCGATTGCACTTCTGACCTTCATCATCAAAGGTTCTGCGCAACGTCCGCCCGCTTTTTCTTCAACGAATTTGCTTGCAAAGTAATCCATAGCATTTTCGCTCCATTCAATATTAGCATTGAAGGTTTTTGCGTAGTGCTCTTGCAACTTAACGCTTCCACGTTTAATGATTTCTTTATAGTCATCTTTACTGAAATCTTTGAATTTGACACGATATGGTGAATATCTGTTTTTGAGGCTTGGCTCGAGTTTGTCCATATCTTCATCGGTTTCGTTAGATGTTGCAATGAGGATTGAACCTGAAGCATCGATACCTGCTATGTGTCCTGTATCAATGAAATTCCTTAGGAGCTCATCGATACTGTTGATTTTGGATATTTCGCCGGTCTTGTTTTTTTGCAGAGAACTGTCAAGCAATCTCATTTTGTCTATTTCATCGAATGAATATAGAGTCGGTTTGCGCAGGTTCAGCTGTTTAATTAAAGGAGTTTCGTTCTTAATTTCAGTGTATTTGGTTTTTTCGATTGTCGGTTTTGTCAGGCGTGCGGCAACGGTTTCGGCACCGTTGTTTTTATCCTCGATGACATCTGACATTCTTACAACGCAAGTACCTAAATTCATTTCTTCCTGGATTATTTTCATCATGGTGGATTTACCCGTTGCAGGTGATCCTGTCAGATAGAGCATCAAGCCGCCTTCGAATTTTTCTTTGTTTTCTTTGGCCTCGACCATTGAAGCAAAGTAACCTCTCATGATGTCGATTATACGTTCGATAGCCTCATCTTGTCCCACGAGTTCTTTACGTAGGCGTGTTTCTATGCGTTCCAGACACTCAGGATAATGCTTGAGGTCAAATCCTTTGTGTGACACTTTGTACCAAGCATCTTTTACTTTGTGCTTAACTTCTTTGCCCACGTTTCTCACTCCGTCGAGGATTTGTCCGCCGTTTTTGAGTATTAGCAATCCGCCGAGGATGCCCCCTCCGATTTTAAAAGCGGGGGAACCGATTATTTGCATTACAGGATTTGTTTCTGCATTCTTAAGTTTTTTGCCGAGATCTTCTAATTTTTTGAGAATTGTTTTACGCAAAAATGGGCGTGTTGCTTTAAAAACATCTGCGTAGAATTTCTTTTCATATGCTTCTTTGGTAAGGGCTTTTCCGTTTTCGTCTATACCAAAATCTTTGTCATCCGACGAAGAGCCGGTTATTGATTTTGGTGTGGTGCCGCCGGATGTTGAGGTAGAAGTGTTTGAAGTCGCTGCAGTATTGTTGCTACTTATTTTCACCATTGATTCGTCGTAACTTTCCGGGATTATTACTCTACGATCAAGACGTGAATAAGTGTCACTTTTTTTATAAGTAGCCGGCACTAAGCGTATAAGCTCTTCATCGAACGAACCAGGGTTTTCTCCTTTTATTAGAATAGAGTTAATATATCCGCTGGAATGAAATTCATATTCATTACCACAGAATGTTTTTTTGTAAAATTCTTTAAGCGTTTGTTGCTGAGCTTCGCTGAGATTAACGAAGATTTCCTCTTTTGAGCCATTGAGAATATCATAAACATCGCTTAATTCTTTTATCTGCTTTTCCCAAGTTTCTTTGTTATGCCTTTTGGATAGTTCTTGTGCTTCCTGGGCTGAACTTTTCGGTTTTGCTGCGTACGCTGTGTTTAGATTGCTGACTCCAAAGCTTCCGCTTATGGCCAGTGTGCTCATCATGATACAAGCTATGCGTTTAAACTTAGAATTTGTTTTCATATTTTTCCTCCTTTAAGTTTTATCGTAACTCTATTTTAACATATTTTTATTCAAAAATCAATATTATTTTTTTATATTTAAAAATGCTAAAGTTTATTGGCAAAATTTTTAAAATAAGAGTATAATGGTTGCAAATTATTAAATTGGCCTTTGGGAGTGAAAAACTGTGAAAAACTTAAAACTTTCTCCTCGATTTGTGTGGATGCTTATCAGCGCAGTGCTTTTGATTATGAGCATAGCATTGCTGCCGATAAACCCTATTCTGTCCTTTATGCACTTTGCGATTGTCTTAGCCATAGGCGCTTTGGGATTTATAGAATTTCAGTATGATAAGAAGCATATCTTAAGTGTTTCCGAAAACGTAAAGAAATTCTTTAGTGGCAATTCGGGTGATATTTTAGAAGCCGTGCCGATGCCCGTTATAATAGTCAGTACGGTAAACATTAACGAAATTCTGTTTTATAACGATAACTTTAAAACCGTATTTTTGGATAGGGGCTATTGTTCGGTAAATGGTCTTAAAGACATTTTGCCCAGGGAAACTGCTGAAACTTTGGTAAGTAAAACGCATTCTGTAATCAAAATAGGTGAAGCGAGTTATAGATTATATATAAGAAAGTTTTTTGATTTTATAATTCTTTACTTTAAAGACGATACAGAGTATAGAAATCTAAAACAAAAGTTTATAGACAGCCGTATGTGCGTGGGTTACGTCACTTTTGATAACAAAGAAGAACTTAAACAAACACTTTCCGATGAGCAAATTTTATATATTTCCCTGGGACTTGAAGACAGACTTCAAAAATGGATATCATCTGTGGAAGGTGTTCTGGAAAGAATCTCGGATGATAAATATGCAGTGTTTTTTGAAGAAAAATATCTGAAAAAATTTATAGATGAAAAATTCCAAATTCTCGGGAAAATTCATGAAATAAAATCACCGGATAACAAATATGCGACTATTTCGATAGGGCTAAGCCGTGGCACGGAAACTCTTGAAAAGTCAAAAACTCAAGCCAAAAACGCTCTTAATATGGCGCTGGGGCGTGGAGGAGACCAGGCTGCAGTAAAAAATAAAAATTCTTATGAATTTTTTGGAGGTAACTCGGGGGGGCTGGAAAAACGCAGTAAAGTGCGCACAAGAGTTGTGGCAAAAGCGCTTATGGAAAAAATCGAAACAGCAGAAAATGTATTTATAATGGGTCATAAATTCTCGGATTTTGACAGCGTTGGAGCAGCGGCGGCGCTTTGTGGGATTTCTTTTGGAATGAAGAAAAAATCATGCCACGTTGTAATAAATAAATCGCAAACTTTGGCGTTGGAACTTATCAAATATCTAGAGTCGTATAAGAAAGATATATTTATATCTCCCGAACAGGCAAAAAATATGATTACCCCCAAAACCCTTTTAATAGTTGTAGATACGCACAGTTCGGATTTTCTTGAAGATAGGGATTTATACGAAAAATGCGCAAGTATTGTGGTAATCGATCATCACCGTATGCACGTAAACAAAATTCAGAATGCAGAAATATTTTTTCATGAACCGTTTGCATCATCGGCTTCCGAAATGGTGACCGAAATGGTGCAGTATATGAACGGAAAACTTTTGAAAAAGCCCGAAGCGGATGCGCTTTTGGCGGGTATCACGCTTGATACAAAGAATTTTTCACTAAAAACGGGCATACGCACGTTTGAGGCTGCGGCGTATTTAAAAAGAAAGGGTGCAGATAGTTTATCTGTAAAAAGGCTGTTCTCAAACTCACTTGATTCATACAAATTAAGATGCAAGATAATAGAAAATTGTGAAATGTTTGAAGGCTGTGCGGTGGCGTGCGTCGAATCAGGTGCAGGGGATTTAAAAATCGCATGTGCGCAGGCGGCGGATGAACTTCTTAACATAAAAAATGTAAAAGCATCCTTTGTAATATTTAAAAATAATGGTATTATAAATATATCGGCTCGTTCGGTGGGTGACATAAACGTTCAAGTTATAATGGAAAAATTCGGAGGCGGTGGACATCAAACAATGGCAGCGGCTCAACTTGATGAAGTGTACAATATGGCAAAAGCGAAAAAAGAGCTGGTTGAAATTCTGAAAGAGAATAATTCAAATAATAAAAAGAATGGGGATTAATTAATGAAAGTAGTGTTATTGGCGGACGTAAAGGGCACGGGCAAAAAAGGCGAAGTAAAAGAAGTTAAGGATGGATTTGCAAGATTTTTAATTTCTAAAAGCAGTGCGAAAATTGCAAATTCTCAGGCGCTCAATGAACTAAGTATGCAAAAATCAGCAGAAGAATTTCATAAACAGGAAGACAAAGAAAAAGCCCAGGAAATTGCAAATAAAATTAATGGTAAAACGGTAGTTTTGAGGCTCAAAGCAGGCGAAAACGGAAATCTTTTCGGTGCTGTAACGACTAAAGATATAGCCAAAAAAGTAAACGAAGTTTTTGAAATTAATGTTGATAAGCATAGTGTAATACTTGATACAAACATAAAAGAATGTGGAGTTTATGATGTTCCGGTCAAACTTTATCCGGAAATTACGGCTGTGATTAAGGTAGAAGTCCAACCTGAATAGTTTATAGAGTATGTAATGAGAATATATAATGTTAATAAGTAAAGCTGTGCATGAAAGCATGGCTTTTTTGTTTTGCGAATTAAAGCTTAAATATAAAATTTTTGTAAAATTTGTATTATTTTTTAAAAACAGAATTGACATTTCAGAAGTTTGTTTATATAATATAGATGAATCTCGGCTGTGATTCAACAAAATTATATTTAAAGGAGATGTTTTTATGGAGATAACTAGTGTTCGGGATATGCGTGCCATTTTAAACCAGCTTACTGATACTGACGATTACCGTGCTCTTGCGGCAACTTGTGGGGCATTGAACAGCGAATGGTGGAAATTTTTGGAATCAGTTGGACATATGCATCCGGGTTATGGTATTGCTGACATACTGTTTGCCGCTTTAAAAGGGGGAAAAGTTGATCTTAGTGTTGTAAAGAATGTGCAAGAAGGTCTCGAGAAAAGAAACATTAAATCTCTTGCTACCGTATCGATTGCGAAAAATAAATTTGAGGCATGCGGGAGAGATGTTGAGAAAAAATTATTAGATCCGAAATTTATAGCCGATTATAATTCCCATAACAAAGACATAAGGGGAGAATCGGAACAGCTGGAAAAGAGCGATATAGAAGAGTTATTAAAAAATATAGAAATCGTATTTGAAGCTTTAGTAAAGCTTTTTAGCTGATTAAAAATCGTAAAAACGGCTAAAACTACCTTTGTATGGAAATATATAAAGGTGGTTTTTTTATGGACGTAAAACGAGGGGACATATTTTATGCGGATTTGAGCCCTGTAGTGGGGTCGGAGCAGGGAGGTGTCAGGCCGGTTGTCATCGTTCAGAACAATATCGGCAACAAGCACAGTCCAACTGTAATAGCTGCAGCCGTCACGAGCCAAGAGATGAAAACAAATCTGCCGACGCATATAAGCTTGGCGTCGGGCGGTAGTGGGTTGCCGAAGAATTCCACTGTGCTTTTGGAGCAAATCCGTACGATAGATAAAAAACGTTTAAGAGAAAAACGTGGTTCTTTGGGTATGGATGCCATGCAGAGGATTGACCATGCGCTTTCGGTTAGTTTTGGGCTGCCAAATTATGGTAGTTCTACATACTATACTTGAATAAATAATGGCGTTTTCTAGAAACTTTAATATAAAATAATGTCATTAAAACAATGATTTAGTCAAAAATTAATGGTGTATATTTGAAATTAGTGATATAATACAGTTGTGTATCAAAATGCCATAAAAAAATATAATCAACGGCTTTTTATAGTAAAAATATTAATTTATTTAGTAAAGGCTAGATTATATCGGGCTTTGAGCTCATTGGTAAATCTATTTTTGGAGGCGATGCAAGAGGCATTGATAGTCAAAGTATGTTGTAAAGGGGTTTTAAGGGTTGGCTTATAAGGTTTCGGAGAAAAATCGGACGAGAAATAAACATCTCAAAAAAGAAAACAGTCTTGATTACTATATTTTAAATAACGAAGACAATATTTCTCCAAAGTACGATAAAAATTCCGAAGACGAAGAACAAAAGCACGAGTTTTTAAAGAAGAATTTAAAAGCATCGTCGGTAATACCCCGAGAAACCGAAAAATACAGTGAAACTCCCGATAATTTGGGATACCTGAGCACACGCTTTGGGACTATTGCCGTAGGGAACAAAAAATATCAAAAAAATTCACCTGTTGTTTTTTCATTGGTACCGGAAAGCGCCAAGCCAAATGAGGGCATATCCGACAGAGAGGTAAACTCACCTAATTATTATTTTGGAAACGATAAGAAAATACGAAAAAAGAAATTCAAAGCAAGTGAAGTAAGTTTTAAATACGACCCCGAAAGAAGTGAGATTCAGAAACTCAAAGAAGACAACGATGGAGTTGTCGACGACGAAAAAGAGTTACTTTATACGTCAAAAAAAGAGAATGATATGATTGAGAATCTGAAGAAAAAACAAAATGACGATATTAAGAATTTTTCGGTGGTAGACAAGAAGATAGAGAAGATAAGAGATATCAAGAAAGAAAAAGAAGAGGATAATGAGGATTTTCTGAAGAAGCTTGATAATTTTGTATCGAGGCTCCGGAAAGACAAAATTAAAAAAAGAGTAGATTCAGACGATGCGGTTATGAGAAGGAAGAGAATTTTAGAGCTTTCGATAGAAGCCGAACTACAATCGCTGAGTTTGATAGAGTTAAGGAAGAGGTTAGAAGAACTATTAAAAAGAAAAGAGTTACCATACGATATCCTAAAAAAATATAAGAGTATGAATTTGGGAAAGTTAGATAAGCAAGAGATGATAACCATAATCAAAGAGTTGCTTATGCTAGGCTCGGAAAACTGAATTTGCTTAACAATGAATTAGGGCTCATTTCCCTATTTTATCTGTTAATAAATCGCATGGAGTTTACTCTATGAGCAAGTACTGTGATTGTTTATAAGGTAAACGAGATGCAAAAAAATTCATTTATTTAACCGGAAAGGAGTTGAAAGGTTCTTGCTATTATAATAGTAGGGAACCGAGATGATTATGGCAGAATATTTATCTCCGGGAGTCTATGTCGAGGAATTTGACAGTGGCCCCACCCCGATGCAAGGTGTCGGAACAAGCACAGCAGGTTTTATTGGCGTGGCAGAAAAAGGTCCTGTATCAGGAGCACCGATTCTGGTAACAGGTCCCGCAGACTTCACACGTAAGTTTGGCGGATATTTGCATGAGAGCGAATTTGGCGAGTACAGATTCTTAGCTCATGCGGTAAACCACTTCTTTATTAACGGAGGGTCAAGAGCATTCGTAATGCGTGTAGCACCCTCAGATGCGCAGATTGCAAAAGCAAAATGTGCCAAAGGCAAAGAAGGAGTACTGGAAATCGAAGCGAAAAACCCGGGTTCATGGGGTAACACGGTAATCCTGACATTTGAACCCGCTTCAGATAGCAAGACCCAGATACTCGAAGACTTGGGCGAAGGAAAATATCGACTGAAAAATGCCGCAGGATTTGATAAAGGAGATATCGTTGCACTTGAAGGAGCCGGAGAGACACAGTACGGTGTAGTTAAGAACGCTACGGGCGATATAGTAGCATTTGATACACCATTCGAAGGCAAAGTCGTAGACGATAAACTTTTACCGCAAATCACAGTTCATACTTGTGAAATGAACGTAGTGGTAGACCACGAAGGCGATCTGGAAAAATATCCAAAAGTTTCGTTCAATGCATTTGCACCATCATTTATTGAAAAAGTGATGAGCAAATCACAAATAGTACTTCTGAAAGCGAAACCCGAATCCAGCGCAGTTGCGCCGATCGATGTTGTAAAACAAGTGTTCGGTAAAGACGGCGACGAGATAAAAGTAAGTCTTTCAGGCGGTACAAACGGTACAGCATCAAAACTTACAGATGATGATTTCATCGGACATGATAAAGGACCCGGTTCAAGAACAGGTATTCAGGCGTTCCTTGACAACGCAGAAGTAAATATCATGGCGGTACCAGGTATTACGAGCGCAAACGTACAACTTTCACTCGTAAATCACTGTGAAAAACTTGCCAGCAGATTTGCAGTTCTCGATGTACCTATGACGGCAAAGAGCGTTGCAGATATAATGCAGCACAGAGATATAGTTGACAGTGACTACTGCGCAATGTATCATCCGTGGCTTCAAGTATTTGATCCGCTCGACAAAAAGGATACATTTATTCCTCCGTCAGGTTCGGTTATGGGTATATATGCTCGCAGCGATAACTCCAGAGGTGTTCATAAAGCACCTGCAAACGAAGTTGTTGCAAACTGTACGGGACTTATGGTCAACTACAATGTTGCGGAGCAAGACTTACTCAACCCGAAGGGCGTCAACTTAATAAGAAGATTCCCGGGCGCAGGAATAAGAGTATGGGGCGCAAGAACAGCTTCATCAAAAGCGCTTTGGAAATACGTCAACGTAAGAAGACTCTTCATATATCTCGAAGAATCAATCAAAGCAAACACAAACTGGGTAGTATTCGAGCCCAACGATACGGCGCTTTGGTCGAGAGTAAAACGTACAATCGAACTTTTCCTCGAAGGTATGTGGAGAACGGGAGCTCTTGTGGGCGGTTCACCCGATGAAGCATTCTTTGTTGATATCGGACCGAACACAATGAGTCAAGATGATATCGATAACGGCAGATTAATTTGCGTAATCGGTGTAGCACCGGTCAAACCTGCTGAATTCGTAATCTTCAGAATTACACAAAAAACAGGTGAATCTGCAGAAGAATAAATAATTTAAGAAAGAAAGGAGAATGATTCAACATGGCAGACGGATTAGCAACAACCGGTATTCAGGACCTCGGTACGGGGGTACTTTCCACGAACTCTACTGATGCAAACGGACTTCAAGCCCCAATAAGAGGTTTTAGATTTACCGCAAACTTTGAAGGACTTGGAACTACGTCATTCCGTGAAGTACAAGGCTTCAACACAGACGTTGAACCAATACAATATCGTGAAGGCGGATTTGGTTTCTTAACCTCCAGAAAATTACCCGGTATGATAACATACGGAGAAATTACGCTGAGCAAAGGCCTCTATGCAAGCCCGCTCCTTTACAATTTCTTCAACGATTACCTCGAAGGAAACAATTTCAAGCCTGTCAATGCAACGATTATTGTATATGATAACGCCGGAAACCCGCAGGCAAGCTGGACGGTAATTAACGCATGGCCATCAAGATATGAGTCAACCGGACTTAACGCCGAAAGCTCAGAAATCTTGGTTGAAACATTGAACCTGCAACATGAAGGTATCAAGAGAGATGTCACAACCGCAGCAGGTTAATTAATTTAAAATTAAATTTAAAGTTCTCCCTGCATAGTAATAAGGATGTTATGTGGGGAGAACATATCAGATTAAAGGAAGAGTGATTATTAATGGCAGCATCAGTACCTTTTGAAACAGAAGTAAAATTTGAATTACCAAAAGGATATGTAGACAAAGAAGGAAAAGTACACAAAAAAGGCGTAATGAGACTTGCAAATGCAGCAGACGAAATAGCACCGCTTAACGATGCGAGAGTAAAGATGAACCCCGGATATCTTAGCATTCTGCTACTAGAAAGAGTAATTACAAAGCTCGGAGATTTAAAAACAGTAGATGCTCATGTAATAGAAAGTCTGTTCACGGCCGATATGGCATATTTGCAAAATCTCTATCAAACAATAAACGCCGTGGAACCACCGACAACCACTGTGACTTGTCCAAAATGCCAGCATCAGTTTAGGTATGAACTGCCTTTTTTCGGGGAGGCCTAAAAAGTTATCCCGAGTCGGTGCTCTATGAAGAGATAGCTTTTTTGGCTTATTATTTTCACTGGTCCAGGCACGAAATAATGCACTTGCCGCATAAAGAGAGAATAAAATTCTGTTCGGAAATTTCAAAAATTAATAAAAAGACAAATGGTTCGGAAAAAAGCGGTAAGAAAAATATTTTTGATATAACGTAGTATAAGTTTCATTGGGAGGAGTTAGAAATATGTTAAAGGAGCTTTTCACCGGCGGATTACATGCGGATAGTGCGTCAAATATGGGTGGACTTATTGTTGATAGAATACCCAAGCCTCGTGTTTCCGCTATGGACAACCTGCTCACCGGATTTAATTTTATTCTTTCTCTCAATGAATTTACTTATGGATTTCAGAGCATTTCCAATATACAGCGCCACCGTGAAGTGCGCCCTGAGCAAGAAGGCGGCGTAAACGATCATACGCTTTTGTTGGGAGCTCCGAATGACAATAACTATACCTTGCAGTTACGGCGTGGATACATAATTCATGCTCCCGATGAAGTAATAAACAAAGTTGCAGTGGCGGGAGTGGCAAGGATACCGAATGAAGTGGCGAGAAAGGCGGCCCTCATAGCGATTAATGCATCAAGCCCTCAGGCTGCGCTGGAAAACGGCCCTGCCCCGGGATTTATACAAGTTTACAGCCGCCGGAAAAAATTGGTTGCGATGTTTTCATTTTTGTCGCTTGGTATGACGGAGTGGTCTTTTTCAAATCTTGACGCACAATCAAGTGACGCACTTTTTGAAGATATAACAATTGCGCATACCGGTTTAACATTGTTACCTGCAACGTGGCTTCCGAGTACTTTGCAGCCTGTTATGGGCTGGATGGGTGCCACAGAAGACAGCATGGCGACTATGACGGCGATAATGGAAAAGAACAAAGAAGAATTTGAAAAACGTCAAAAGAAAATAAAAGAGCTTGAAAAACAGAAAAAAGCTCTTGATGATGAAAGAATAAACTTGCTTCATAAGCGTGACGAGATACTTGCGGAGCGTGCCAAAAAGGCTGAAGAGAAGAAGAAAGAAGTTGAAGATGAGAAGAAAGCTAAGCTTGACAGCATAGAAACATCACGTAAGGAGAGAGCAAAAACGAAGGAAGAAGAAGCTAAGAAATCAGAAGAAGCAAGGAAAGAAGCAGAAAAAGCAAAAGAAG
>JAUNIE010000002.1:37815-85332 GCA_030523605.1 Clostridia bacterium
CAAGGAAAGAAGCAGAAAAAGCAAAAGAAGAACAAGCGAAAGCCAATGCAGAAGCGGCTAAAGCAAGACAAGAAGAAGCTAAGAAATCAGAAGAAGCAAGGAAAGAGGCAGAAAAAGCAAAAGAAGAACAAGCGAAAGCCAATGCAGAAGCTCTGAAAGCACGTCAGGAAGAAGCTAAAAAATCAGAAGAAGCAAGGAAAGAGGCAGAAAAAGCAAAAGAAGAACAGGCGAAAGCTAATGCAGAAGCCCTGAAAGCACGTCAGGAAGAAGCTAAGAAATCAGAAGAAGCAAGGAAAGAAGCAGAAAAAGCAAAAGAAGAACAAGCGAAAGCCAATGCAGAAGCTCTGAAAGCACGTCAGGAAGAAGCTAAGAAATCAGAAGAAGCAAGGAAAGAAGCAGAAAAAGCAAAAGAAGAACAAGCGAAAGCTAATGCAGAAGCTCTGAAAGCACGTCAAGAACAGCAGAAATCGGATTACGAGCGCCGAATGGAAGCGCAACAGGGAAGAACCGAAAAACAGAGTAAGCAAGACCAAGCAAGCACAGAAAAGGTTCATGAAGCTACTGAAAAAGCCGAACAAAATATGAAAAATGAAAATAATTCGTAGCGTATTTGAATAGCGAAAAAGTTCATTAGAGAGGTGAGAACTCCTTTGGAACAGAATACAGATAAGATTGAAAATGACGATAGTGATTTTGAAAAAGATTACGAAGCCAGAATAGCTGAGATTAATGCAGCGCTGGAACGCAATAAAAACAAAATGGCGGAAATCGAGAAGGCACTAACCGATATTGATGCCAGAAAGATATTCACCCTTAAAGAGCTTCGAGAGATGGAAAAGCAAAAACAGCGTGAGGCGGAAGAAAAACTCGAAAATGAAAAACGTATGATAGATTTGATAACTGCCGAAGCGCTGAAAAAAGCTGCGAGCGTGCGAGAAAACGCCGTAACCGAAGGCGAAAAAGTAATTGCAGAAGAAAAAGCGCTTGATATAGAACTTGAAGCTATTTTGCATGAACTCGATATACGCAAGATGATAATTAAAGAAAACGAATCACTCCTTGAGGATGTTCTTGCAAGACTTGCGATTGAAGAAAGCGCTTTCCAAAAATACAAAAAAGCGAGTTTGACAGGAAGTAAAAAAGATGGAAGTTATTTCAATATCAAAGAAGCTATTTATAAGATAAAAAGCAAGAAAGATGCATCATTTTCGCAGTATAGGAACTTAAAATCGCTGATAGATAAACAAAACGCAAAGATTGAGAAAGCACAGAATTCCCTAAGAACAATATATCAGAAATTAGGTTAAATAAACTTTTAGTCAGGAAGGTATTCGATGGACAAAGAGCCGATGGAGAATAAAAAAGTACCCGAACTTATACAAGTAAAGTCGCCTGTGAGTTTTGTACAGCTTACGGGTAACGGTAAGTTCTGCAACAAACTTTTTACAAAATCTTCCATGACAGTTTTACCGACCGACAGTACCGAAGAAAACTATAGAGCAGAAAGTCTTGTATATAGTACACCGCCGACCTCAGATTTTGACCCTGAGGCTTTTGCTACGATTATAGACCTTCTTAATCAGCTCAAGGCGGCGACGAGTGAACAAAACGTATTTGTACAGAATAATACGGTAGTCAGAGAGCAGATTTTACGTCAGCTCAAGAATGAGATTTCTAAAGCGGGCAATAATTTAACAAGTAATCAAATACAAAATCTGGAAGTAGTTTCAAGTAATAATTTCGATGAGCAGACGCTTACGGATATTTTGAAATCGCTTCTTGAAAGTTCAAAAAAAAAATCAGATGAAAAAGGAAAATTAATTTATAAAAATATCGAAGCGTCCAAGCCCGGCAAAATAAGCACAGCTCGGATAGCCAAATATTATCTTAAGATACTCAAAAACGTGCATCACTATTCTAAAGTAGTGGAGGGCGTTTTTGACCATGTAAGCAGCAAAAAAATAATACATAAATCGTCAGAAAAAGATAAACCGGAGCAAACTCCGAAAGAAGAAAGCGCTAAAAAACCGGAAAAAAACTTAAATAAAATAAAACATGTTTCGAGTGAGATAAATAATATACTGAGTCCGAAAATACTTGAGGAAATTCAGGAATCGTTCGAGAAAAAGATAGTAAATAAACTCGGACTGATTTCGCCTATTGTAAAACTGCAATCAAAAATTTCGGAACTCAGCGTAATTACGAACGTAAACAAGATTGTAAGCCAGGTTGTGGAGCGTACTGTACCTAAGGCTTTGAAGACGCACACAAAACTTATAAATAAAATCGTCGACAAGTCAGACATCGAGGAAATAAAAGAACATATTTTATCGCACGAAGAACAGTATCAGGTCGATAAAGCAGTTCATAAACGCAGTCTGGATAGGATATATAACGATATACGCAAGGTATATAGTGCCAAAAATATTTCGGAAAACGTATTTGAGGTTCTTAAATCATCAAAATTCCGGAATGTGAACTTCGAAGAAGCAATCAAGAAAAATCTTCTTAAAGTAAGTTCGAAAAACGAAGTTGTAAATAGGATTAAAAATATTTATGAGAAGCAAGTTCAAAAGTCGAATACCAAGAGAGTCGTAGATAAAAGTGAGCGTATAAACAGAGAAAATGTAGAAGCGCTCGATACCGAAGAACGCTTGGCGATTGAAGACGTTGTAAATATCAGGAGAAATAACCGAAGTCTAGAAACACGTTTCTCCGAGCAGACGAATTTAGCTCAGCAGATTTTAAATAATATAAATTCCAGAAGTATAAA
Source organism: Clostridia bacterium (assembly GCA_030523605.1). Taxonomy (GTDB): domain Bacteria; phylum Bacillota; class Clostridia; order Oscillospirales; family Acutalibacteraceae; genus UMGS1491. The sequence continues at coordinate 40,589 of JAUNIE010000002.1, forward strand.
TTATAAAACGCTCATAAACAGTATAGATACAATTTCAAATAAGACTCATGAGCAAAAAGAAATTCTAAAAAGAATTTTCACATCGCATTTAATTGACGGCGAGCAAGGTTCAAAACTACTGCGTACCGAAAAGATAGATAAGTTTATAAAAAAGCATCGTAAACTAATTCTTTCGGATAAAGAATATAGAATCACCGAAAAAGGTGAACAGTTCACACCGATTTACCTGAAAGATAAGGTAATAAACAATAAAGAAATTCAAAATGTGGTCGAAGAAAACATAAATAAAGTCCTCAGCCCGAAAGTTCTAACGGAAAACAAAATTAAACTTACCACAAAGGATATTTATCGTCATATAGTTACTCCGAAAATTACCAAACATATAAAAACCACAGGTCAGACCCATACCGAATATTTGGTGCATAGAGATATAAATACTCCTGTGGAACGTTATCTCGATTATACAGAAACGCCGTACATGGTCTATAAAGAAGAACCCAAGTTTATAACGGCGGAAAAAGTTGCAGAAGAAAAGCGCCCCGAGAAGCATAGATATTCGCAAAAGGGCAGTGACACACCTCATATTGAGCAGATTGTCCAGCCTGAAGTGATGGATACCAAAAAACTTGAAAAAGATATAATTTCCAAAACGCTCAGCAAAAACGACGTGGCGCAAATGATACAATCGTACATGAGAGATGTAAATGTAGATACGATTTCAAGAGAAGTAATGGGTAGGGTCGAAACAAAGCTCAGAATGGACAAGCGAAGGAACGGAATTTTTTAGAATTTATAATTACGAAAAGGACTGCATGATATGTCTTTACTATCAAAACTTAAAGATGCTTTTGGCGGCGGTTTCAGTGGGGCTTCCAGTTCGCCGAAAGATTACGGAAGAAATTTTGACGTAAAAATAAATATAGGCAGCAAAGAAATAAAAAATGATAAAGCTGTTGCAATAACCGGAATTATGGTTGATAGCGGTATGCCGCCTGAGGCCGGAGTTTGCGAAGTGCATATGAAAGTTTTGGCGTACAGTTTAACGGCAAATGATGAGCTTAAAATAAACGATGATTTCGCCCAAATAAAAATCGCACAACCGCTTAAAATCGAAGTTTCAAATTCAGGCAGCAAAGGCATCACAAAAGAGTATTCAACGATTTTTACCGGGTTTGTTGAAAGAATTGAATCTGAAATCGAGAGTAGTGGAGCTGTTAATTTCGTCGTACACGGAATGGATGCAAAAATGTGGATGATGGCGAATAAACTTACAGAGTCAAGGGGTATAGGTAAAAGTTATGAGCAAGTTATAAAATCAGTTATAAAGAATTATAGTTCGCAAGGAAAAACGGGGAAAATATCGCTTCTTAAAAATATTCAGCTCAAGAGTACATTTTACCAGGTGGACCAGAGTGATTATGAGTTTTTATCTATGATGTCAGATTTAACAGGGTCGCTCTTCTACGTAGACCCCGATGGGAAATTTAATTTTTGTGCTCCCAGCAAATTAATGAAACCGATGAATACAATAGCGCTTAAAAATGAAGTTGTTTTGGGGATAAAGTTTTCTGCAAGTGTTTGGGGGACGCCACAATCTGTCAAAGTTACATCGATTGATCCTTCAAATCCAAGTAGAGTTATATCGGCAACATCAAATTCAGCAAGCTCCATAGGTTCGGGTAAATCACCCAAGCAAGTGGTCCCGCAAAACTGTTCATCACTAAGCTCAGGCATAAGATGTGTTAATATAACAGACAATTCGGTTGAAAATAAAGAGCAAGCTCAGGCCAGAGCTGATGCCGAGTACAATAGAAGAAATTTAAAATTTGTAGAAACAGAGCTTCTTATAGAGGGGAATCCCAAAATTTGCACAGGTCAGGGAGTTAATTTAGAAGGTTTTGGCGCACCGTTTAATAATGAATATCTGGTAGCCAGAGTAGTTCATTTATGTGGGACATTTTCGGATGATAGTTTTTATGTTACAAAGCTTTACATGGCGGCAAATAAATTTACACCTCAAAGGGGATGATGAAAAATGCCAAGTAGATGTTTTTCCGGGCTTCACATGGCGGAAGTTGTGGATGTCACGGGGGACAAGCAAGGGCTTAACAGAATAAAAGTCAAGATTGTTAGCGAGGGTTCCGAAGGCATAACGCTTGATCATGCGCCGGTTCTGACGGATTCTGCGGGGTCTGGATACGGTAAAGTATCTCTCCCCAAAAAAGGCGATTTCGTAATTGTTGCGTTTTTGGATAATGATATGCAGCAGCCCGTTATTTTAGGGAGCATTCCGACACCTACGAGAAAGCCTCCCGTGAAAGTAGATAGCAAAAATGTGGTGAGGATACACAAAACTGCAGATGGTATGGAAATCCGAATCGAAGAGGATGAAAAAAATCCTAAAGTTATAATAAAAACCAAGAGTGGTCATACCGTTATTTTAGAGGACAGCTCAAGTAATAAATTGCTAAAAGCAAAAAGCAAGGATGGTAAAACAGCTTTAACAATTAATTTTGAAAAAAGTGCGATTGAGCTTGCGGCCAGAACGATACATTTTAAAGGGGAGGATGCAGTTTCGATAAAGGCGGGGGACAGCTCTGTTACGGTTTCGAATTCATCCGGGGTAAGTGTAAAGAGTCCAAAAGGAAAGATTGAATTAAATGCAAATGCGATAAATTCTAAAGCAAGTTCTACAACCAAAATCCAAGCAAATGCAGAGATAAATATACAAGGCAGCGCAGGGGCAAATCTAAAATCAAATGGTGTAACTCAGGTTGTTGGTTCTTTGGTAAAGATAGGATAAAAGGAGGAGAATAGAATATGCCCGTGATAAAAGGTTGGAAATTTCCCATTCAGGTAAATAAAACTAACGGGAAAATAAAAACGGTTGAAGATAATGAAAATGTAAAACAATCGGTTAAGATGATACTCGAAACCAGACCGAACGAGCGTAAGATTGTTCCGGAATTCGGCGCAAATTTAAGGCAGTATATGTTCGAAACAATAAGTCCGGGGGTTATATCTTCGCTTGAGGGAGAGGTTGAGAACGCCATAAAAACTTGGGAAAGCCATATTGGAGATATGAATGTCAGTGTTAAATCCGAAACAGGGACGATTTCATATCTTGAGGCAAACGTTGATTATATAACTGATATTGAGCCCACACAAGAAAGAGTTTCAAAATCGATTTCGGATAAAGAATAAATATTTTATTTGCACACGGAAGGGAAGTGAATCGAGCCACCAAATAATAGTTGCGTTTTAGTGCGTGGCTCTGCGGGGATGAGTAATATACCAAAATTTGATAAACGTAATGCCAATGATATAATGGATCAAATCAAAGAACTTGCCGCCAAATATACGCCTGAATGGAATTTTGACGAGCACAGTGATGATTTTGGTGTTGTTTTCAGTAAAGTTTATAGCAAAATGATGGAGAATACTATCACCAAATATAATAAAATGTCCTATAATTATTATCTTACGTTTCTCAATACGTTAGGCACAAAACTGCGTCCTGCGGCACCTTCCGAGGGGGTAGTTACGGTAACCACGACCCCGGGAAGTGAACCGACATATATAGAAAAAGGCTCTGCAGTTTATGCCGATGCGGACACAGAAGACGGCGCCGTGGTTTATGAAACCGTCGATTCGCTTACAGCTGTGGATACTTCCGTGAGCAAGATATATTTCACAGAACCTGATTCGGATTTTATAGGTTGCGTATATAGTGCAGAAAGCGAATCTGACGAGGAAGACGAAGAAGAAACCGAGGAGCAGGAAAATGAACGTAAAAAAGTAGGGAGTTTCCGGATTTTTGATAATCTCTATTATGATAATCTTCAAGCGCACGAGATTTATATATCTGATGATACAGTATTTGATATGGCAAATACTGATATTGAATTTTCGTTTTATAATAGTTTTTCCGCAAAAAATCAGAAAATGCTCCCTGAAATATTTTCTGATGAGAGCAATATTACTTGGGAATATTATGATGGGGAAAACTGGAAGAAAGTTGATAGCGCCGAAAAAACAGAGCTCGGCATAAGAATAAAATTTAAAGGTTCCACCGTGCCGTGTGAAGTTAATGGAGTTACGGCAAGGTATATTCGTTGTAAGCTAAAAAAAATACCCGAAAGTGGAATTTCGCTTACTTCAATTAAATATCAAACAAGGTCGGAAGATTTGGGTGTAGATTCAATATTTTCGGGCGATTCGGACCTCTCAATGATGGACTTTTATCCGTTTGACGAACAGTATAATCTTTATAGTAATTTTGCGATTAAGTGCGATGAAGCACTCACGAAAAAAGGTGCAATGGTCGAAATAGCCGCAGATATGCAGTTTGTTAAGATAAAAACAGATGCGGAAATGCCGGGTAAGCACTATAAGATAATAATGAGCGATGTCGATTTTGCCGACCTTGACCCAAAAGATATAGAAATTCAAAAAGTAAAATGGGAATATTGGAACGGCAAAGGTTGGGCTGCGCTCAAAACCAATGAAGGCGCTGAAAATTTCTTTAATATAGGCAAAAACAGCAAAGATACGCATAGGGTACTGAAATTCAAGTGCCCTGATGATATCGAATCCATATCGGTGGGTTCGGATGAGGGTAATTTTATCAGAGCCAGAATTTTAAAGATGAAAGACCAATTTGATTTTTATGCGAATTATATAACGCCGTACATTCATGAGGTGAAAATAAATTATTCGTATGGCGGTGAGGGCCATAGCGCAAAAGAGGTTATGGTAAATTCAGATATGCGTGAGAATACAGTAGATATTTCATCGGGTTCACTCAAAAAAATTGCCGAAAGAAAACTTTGCGAAGTGCCTGCTATGTATGTATGTTTAACGCGACCGCTGTCGCAGGGCATGATACGCATGATGATAGATATAGAGGACGGAATACACAGGTTTAATCCAACTCTAAAATGGGAATATCTGGCAGACGACCATAAAGGCGGAATGATTTGGAAGCATCTTGATATCATGGATGGAACAGATGACTTTTCGCACAGTGAAACAGTAACTGTGATAGGTCAAAACGATTTCAAAAAAGCAAAGATATTCGAAGCCGAAGGATATTTTTTAAGAATTGTAAATCCGGATAAAAAATACTCAAATTCAGAAAATATAGCAGGTCGTCCGGTTATAAACGATATTAAATTCAATGCTGTGAGAGTTATTCAGCGTGATACAAAAGAACCTGAGTATTTTTCGATAGAGCCTGACGAAGAAGATAAAGTATGTAATCTGGCATCGACAGATGCATCAAATGCGGAAGTTTGGGTAGACGAATGTGAAAACGTTTCGACAAGTGAGCAGGAAAAACTTCTCAGCATGCCTATAACCGAAGTACAGCCCGTTTACGATGATTTGGGACGTCTTGAAAACTTGTGGGTAAAATGGAAACCTGTTCCAAATCTAATAGCCTACGGCACTGAGGACAGAGTTTACGAAATAGATTATTCTCAAGGCAAAGTCAAATTCGGCAACGGCAGGAATGGTAAAATCCCCGCTTCGCAGTATAACGAAAGTATAAAGGTTCAGTACTGTATTTGTAACGGCAGTAAGGGGAATATAGATTCAAAGCGGATAAATGATTTTGTTGTTTCGCCCGACAACGTCGATAGCGTAGAGAATCCGACCCCGATTATGGGCGGCGTGGATATGGAGACTATAGATAGCGCGGCAAGAAGAATGTTTTCGCAGATTTCAGGTGGAAATAGGATAGTTTCTATAAGCGATTTTGAGAATGCGATATGTTTCAACGATAGAAATATTTATAAGGTGAAATGTTTGACGCACGTAAACGAACGTAGCGAAGACGAAGTCGGTATAACATCTGTGGCTGTATTGCCGAGGGAGTTCATGAAAGGCTACGAAAAATTTCAAGGCATAAAGAATAAGATTTGGCAGTTCATAGACGAAAAAGCACCCGTAACTTTGGCGAATTCCAGTAGGCTCAGAATTTTCGAAGCAAATTACGTTGAAACAAGTGTAAGCTTAGAAGTTGCGATAGATGATTTTAATTCATACCAGTCGGTATATAAGGGCATCGAAACCAAGCTGAAAGAATTTTTAAATCCGATAAGCGGCAATTTTTCACGTAAAGGCTGGGGCATAGGAGAGTTTCCGAGAAAAGAGCTGATTTATAATTATATCAAAGCTTTGCCAGGGCTCAAGTGGATAAAGAGTATAAATGTATTTACAAAACTTGTTACCGACGAGGGCAAAAAAGAGATTGATTATGAAAAAGTAAAATATAACAAATTTGTAGTACCGGTGTACGGAGAGCCTGAAATAAATATAACCGTGAACTGAATTGGAAGTGAAAAGAAATGATAAAAACCCAAAATCTAAACAATGAATCGGTTGAAGAAATTTTAGAAGAAGGATTAAATAACGTAGTATACCTCAGCGACCAGTGGACGGATTTCCAAGAAGCAGACCCGGGAGTTACGTTGGTGGAACTGTTTGCGTGGCTCAATCATGCACAGCACCAGTACCTGAATGTATTTTCGCCCGGTGTGCAAGATAATTTCTTGAAGCTTTTGGATATCAATTTATGGCGCCGTAAAGGTTCGGAAACCTATGTTGAAGTTTCTGAAGTTTCGAAGGACGTCAGTATACCGATCAGAACCCCGTGGATATCGGGTGATATGATATTTGAAAACCTTAATCATCAAAGCGTGATGAGCGCAAAGATACTGAGCGTCAAATTTGACAATCCCGAAATGCCGTCCGAAGAGGAGTATTATAAATTTGACGGTTCGCAGCATTTTTATCTGTTCGGGAAGGATACAAAGCGCAAAAACGATGATAATATAACCCGAAGTTTTACGATTAATTTTGACCGACCACTGCCGCAAAATTCGGTTTTTAATATTTATTTTTCGGTATATAGCGGAAAAGACATCAAACGCAATCCTGTTAAGTCGAGCGATAAATTTGAGCCTATGGCAAAAGTAAAGTGGGAGTACTACGGTAAGAAAGGCGGCAAACTGGGTTGGCACGAGGCGAAAGTTGACCGTGACAGTACTTATAATTTCTTGTTTTCGGGTATTGTTAAACTGATATGTAAAGGCGAGATGACACCGCTTGACGAAGTTTATAAACTCCGAGCAACGCTTATCTATGATGAATATGATTACCCGCCGAGAGTAAGTAATATTCTGACGAACGTAATGAAAGCGGCTCAAAACGATACTTGGTGCGATAATGTGATAATAACAAAAGAGCAGATAGATCCCGACAGAACGGCAAAAGTCTTTACGAATATAGCGATATACGGTCGGAGTGAAGTTTATCTTAAGAAGCACGGCGGCTGGGTAAGAACAGAAATTCCGACTTTTAAATCAATGATTACGGACGGCAGATTGATAGTAGACCTCAGCGGAGTCTGGGACGATATTAAAGCCCTCAAGTCGACAGATGAAGCGGTAATGGTGGTTTCATACAATAAAGATAAGCTCCCGACACCCGTTCTCGGTAGTGGAACCGGTATGTCTGATCAAACGCTGAAATTTAATACAAAAGATTTGCAAGACAGTGATTTTGAAATCATGGTTTCGGAGAAAGTAGACGGTGAAGAGGTTTTTTATAAGTGGAAATCGGTGCGAGATTTTTCTTCGTCGAATAAGTACAGCCGCCACTATATGATTGATGACGAAGACGACCATATAATTTTCGGTGACCACGAGCACGGAATAGCTCCGAGGATAGGTAAAGATAATATACGGATATGTCGTCTGAGGCGCACTAAAGGCAAAGAGTCCAACTGTAAAGAAGGGCTGATTAAAGGTGTAATCACGCAAAATAAAACAATAAAAAACAGCCGTATAAATCAGATTTTGCCCGCAACGGGCGGAGCTGATGAAGAAACAATGGAACACGCAAGAGCAAGAGCGGCAGAGCTTTTCAGTAATCCGGAAAGAGCGATAACTCTTAAAGATTACGAATCGATAGTAAGAAAAACGCCGGGACTTACTTTTACAAACGTAAAAATTTTGCCGAACTATATGCCAGGAGAAGATATTTCAAAACAAAACTGTGTTACCGTGGCGGTGCGGTGGAATAGAAAAATCGGACTTACGCTACCAAAAAGTTTCGAGAAAAATATAATGAATCATCTTAATAAGTACAGACTGATAAACACAAAAATCAAAGTTGTGAGTCCGATTTATGTGGGGCTTGTAATCAGCGGTGATATAGTAGTGGATTCATCGTATCGTGAGTCGGAAGGGCTTATTGAAGAGGAGATAAAGAATTATATCGACGAGATAAATAAAGATTTGGGTCAGACACTGCGCTACGGCGATATGTTCGGCATGATAGACAGATTAAAATATGTTTCGAGGCTGGAGACGCTCAGGATATTGCCACTTGGCGAGGGAGCGACAAAAAATGTTTCAGATGATATTGTAATTCCTCCGAATGGGGTATATTATATAGACAAAATAAATTTTAATTACATCAAAGGCGCAGATATTTTTGGTAGATAGGAGGAAAAGTTATGGCATCAGGCGCAAAGAGTTTTGTACTGAACCGAAAGAGCGACTGGCAAAGTGAGAGCATCATAAAAAACATAAAGTTTAAAAATGATATGGCAATTTCGGACGTCAAAAACGGCGAAAACGGTGTTTATATATCGGCGCCTTTCGACTCTCTCGAAAACGGCACAGTATGGCATAGGTTCAGGGCGAAGATAGAGTGTCCGCACACGGCGAAGTATAAGCTGAGGTTTTACGCCAGTGATACGCCCGATATATATATTCCACTCCCAGGCAAGAAAAGGCCGACGAAAGTTGATATCAATGAATTTATGCACGACCCTGAGATAGAGATTAACCGCAAGGTAGATACATTTGATTATATAGGCGCAAAACATTGTGAGAACATAGATGATATTCTGCTTTGCGACTTACAAGGACGATATTTGTGGTTATGTATAGAGCTGGTGGACTATGAGGCACAGCCGGTAAAGATAGAATCGGTCAAGATAGAGTTTCCGATGGTATCGTTTATGGATTACCTGCCGGAGGTATATAGAGCGAATCATGATAATTCATCGTTTTTCACGAGATTTCTCGGAATTTTCCAGTCGCTCTACGTAGACCTGGAAGATAAAATGGATTATACTGCGAGGAATTTTGATACCGAGATGACGACAAAAGATTTCTTGCAGTGGATAGCGGATTGGCTTTCGGTAGAGAATGCATCTGTCTGGGGCGAAGAAAAGCTCCGAAAACTTATAAAAAAGTGCGTTAAGATTTACAAGATGAAAGGCACAAAGAGAGCTGTAGCGAAGATAGTAGAAGAATACACGGGAGTCGAACCGATTATAGTAGAACAGTTTGACGTAAAAGAAAATATGTATTATGATAAACAAAAGGAAGTGGTTGATAACTTATTTGGAGATAGTGGATATGTTTTTACAGTCATGCTACCCGAATCGCAAGTAAAAGATAATGAAAGTTATGTAGAGCTTCTGAGAGTTATCAATAGCGTAAAACCCGTTGATTCAAAATGTAATCTTGTAGTTCTGGGCGACCGAATATATCTTGACCATCACTGTTATATGGGCATGAATTCATTCATTACCAACAACGAAGATTTATCACTTGGCACAAACATAAGGCAAGTAAATAACCTTGTAATTTCCGAAAATGCCGTTTAAAAAATAAATTTTAATAGAAATGAGGGCTTAATGTGAACAATAAACAGTATTATTCATGCGAAAGAAACAACTACTTCTTTGGAAAACTAATGACCGTGCGGGATTTTGAAAGCGAACAAACTTATATGAATTCAAAGCGTAGACTCGGCAACAGAATGATGGGCGGTGTCGGAATAGTATCGGGGCTTGACGTTGTGCTTGTGGATAACAAAACATTTTCGCTCGAACCAGGTATGGCACTCGATTATATGGGCCGAGAGATTGTCGTTCCCGAGCCGTATGTAAGACGTCTTAACGTGATAAAAGGTTTTGAAGAAAATAAGGATAAAGGTATAGTGTATTTGTGCCTCGCCTATAAAGAAGACCTGAAAGAAACTACGTTTTCTGTGGCAAGTTCGGGCAAATCCAGCGGCGTGAGCGAGGAATATAACCGCGTAAGTGAAGGTTATGAACTTTTCTTAACAGCTGAGAAGCCAAAAGAAGAAAAGCTTAAACTTGATTATCTTGTAAACCAGAGGATAACGGTATATAACAAAGACGGCATTAAAATCGTCCTCGACGTAAATAAGTATGTCAACCCGAATAAGTGCGTAAAGATTTCGGTAATTTTCGAAAAAGAGAATATCGAAGCGCCCGTAAATTATTCATTTAAACTCGGCGGAGAATTTTTCAAATCGACAGAGGGCGAAAAAGAGCTTGAAATTCGCTATAACGAGACGGAAATATCAACATTTAAAAGCGTGACAGATGATTATTATCTCTACTGCGATGCGGCTTCCGATGCGCTCAGTGATATAGTTGTCGATAAAGATTCATTTAAGCTTACGGTCGGCAAAGACGAGAAAAAACTTGAAGAAGACGTAAAAATCCCGATATCAATCAAGACCTCATCGATAAAGGATATAATAGTAAATGATTATTATTCAAAGAATTTCACGGAAATAATCGAAGATGTTGAAAACAAATATATCTACCTTGCAAAATTCCATATTGTTACAAATCAGCTTACGTATTTCATAGAGAGCTTTGAGAAGAATCCGTGTAAGCAGTATCTTTACAGTAACGAACTGATTAATTTGCTGCAAGATGTAGAAGGCGCGGAAGCAAAAGCGCCTTCGATTGAGCCTATTAAGCCCGACGAAGAAGAAGTCAAGCCTGAGGTCGAGGAACTCCCCGAACCGAAAATTGATAATATAGTAACAGGCGTAGAGAGAATTAACTTAGGATTTAATCCCAAAGTCGGCAAATCATATTATTCATATGAATTTGTGCATGGCCTCGGCGAAGGTAATGTAGCAGTCGTCACGGCTATCGACAACAAAGCAAACTACATGACCGATGATAAAGGGCTTCTGGTGTTTGGCGATAAAGGAATATTTACAAAAGAAGAGATATCCATTTCAGCGCCGAGCGTGCAGATCGGAGCCGTAGTGAATTCAGTAAAAGGAACCGTCAGACTCGGTGTAAGACTCCTGGAACGTACAACCGCACAAGCTGTTGACGTCAGATGGTGGGCATTTAAGCCGGTCGAAATTCAAGAACAGCAAGAAGACCTTGTAATCGATGAAAATGTAAGAGTTGTTATAACTCCAAATACAATAAGAGTTAAACCGCTTGAACAAGTGCGTTTCGAAGCGCATATAGAAGGAGCTATAAGCCAAGAAGTACGCTGGGGAATGGCAGAAGAAAACACAGGTACTATTGACAATAACGGGCTTTATACGGCGCCTTCAAAAGAGGGAGTATATGAAGTTAAGGCGTATAGCGTGAAATTTGAAAATAAATCAGATTCCGCATATGTAGTCGTAAGTTCGGTTGAATAAAAAAATAACCTCGCTTTTGCAGATTAGCATTAGCGAGGTTTTAATTTTAAAATTAACTCTTTTTTGCCTATAATAAGGGTATTTTATTGTTTTGCTTCATCAATTTGCTTTATTAATTCCTCAATAATTCCACGAGGAAGTATCCACTTGCCTTTGTGATGCCCATCGATTGCCCACATTCTGAGCCCCGGCAGTATAACTTTATCTTCAAATGCGTCAAATGATAACTGTGTGGATGAAGTGTTAAGGAGATAATCCTCGTAGTCATCTCTGACCGCCGATTGCAACAACCATCTATCTGCATCTGTTATTTGAAGCGGCTGAGTACTCTCCGTGGTTGTACTGTTACTTGGGGACATTCTGGAGCGTTTACAAGGTGTTGCACAGCCTTGTGAGCTATCACTGTCGCCACGAGATGAGCGCATGGCGCTGGTAGAGGGCATAATAATTGTGGTAATTGCCAAGAGGGCGAATAAAATTCTAATATTTTTCATTATTATAAATCTCTATTATTTAAATTATTTTCAAAATGGGGTGCTTATTTATTTTTTGATCGCTTTTCTTCTTGTGCCACCACCGCATCTGCTAGCAAACGCAAGAAGTCTTGTCCATATTTTTTTTCATCTTGAGCTCTTTTCCAATCAGCAACCCGCTGAGGGAGGTCGTTGTATTTTCCTCTTTGGTAATAATACATAGTCCATGCTCTCAGACGATCTATATGAAATCTTGGGTGATGCAGGGAGGCATCGGCAACACAGACAGGAGCAAAAGCGATGGCATTATAATAATCACTTGCGTAACGTGTACTCTTTAACCACTCGTTAAATTCATCCTCTTTTGGTAATTCTTCGATTGCAGGTTTCCAACTTTTTGGTCTGCGACAATAAGAATGTGCAAGATCATCTGCCTGATTTGTTCTGAAGATTGCAGCCTCGAAAGCTCCGTTAGCATAAGCGTTTCCTATTGCGGGTATCTCTGGTTCATAAAAAGGGCTACGTTCTCTTTCCAATTTCTTCTGACGTCTCTCTCTTTCCGTTATTTCCGCACATTTTTCAAATGTAAGCTCGGCTGTTGGTATTAGACTATGAGTTTCTTGGTCCGATGACATTTCCAGAGCGTGCCCAAGTGATGGTTTGCTTTCGGTAGTCGCTTCGCATTTTGCTTTTGGTTCATTGGTACTGCTCTCTTGATTTACTGACTTTGGCTCAGCTTTTTCTTCGCATGTTGTTGCGTTTTTTGGGGAAGGTTTTTCTTTATTTGGCTCTTTTTTCAAATCAATAACCCACTGGGGGAGTTCGTACTTTCCTCTTTTGTAATAATACATGAACCACGCTCTCATACGAGGCATATAAAGATCCTGACTACAGGGGAATGCATCGGCAGTCGGTAAAGGTGTAAAGGCATAGACAACTGCACGTTCGTAGTCTTCTTTGTATGGTGATCCTAACAACCAATTATCAACTTTTTCCCCCGTTGGCAGATCGTCAATTTCAGGTTTCCAATCTTTTGACCTGCGTTTATACAGATGTTTACGGTCGTCTTCCCTATTTTGATTTTTGATTGCTCTTACAAAATCGATATGGGCACTAGCGTTTCCTATTTCGGGTATTGGGATATCCTCAGGCTTTTCAATATCACTTGCACTTTCGCTTGATGTGCTTTCGTCTGATGTATCTTCACTGACTCTTGCACGTTTTATCATGGGCTCTTTCGTATCGCTGCGATTAGCGGGTTTCATAGCTCCTGCGGCAGGTGAAAAAAGTATTATGGCTGCCAAAGCTGTTGATAATAATTTTAAATTTTTCACTTTAAACACCCTTTCTAAATGTAAATTTAAACTTATTGTAACATACTTCGGCCACTATGTCAACAGTTTTAATTTTTGCGTTTGATTATCCTTTAACCGCTTTGGGTTTTAAATTTATTGCACAACAAATTCAATCATATCCAGCTTTTAATTGGTTGAATATTATAATCATAAAATATCGATATACATCTAATTATATTGATCTTCTATGTTTATGTTCCGTTACGTTGGGCATATGTTCGATTGTGTCTTTGATTTCTTCCAATTCTTCCACACTCATTTCAAAATGCTTTATTAACACATTGTGGTAAAAATATCGTAAAGTACCCAGTTCCACCGAAGAAATACGTCTAGAATGAAGTGCATATACGAAGCATTTAAAACAGTCTGCAATTGTTTTTGCGTGGAGTTTGCTTTCATCTTCAAGGCAAATGGTTTCCATATTTTTTACCACTTTTATAACGCTTTGATAAGGGGATTTAGTTGCTGTAATAATAAGTTCCTGTATTCTTGTTACGGTCTCATTGGCGGAATTGTTGACCACAGGAGGTTCGGCCGAACATATACGAGCGCTGCTTGATATCATTATACCTATGATTAAGGTTAGTATTTTTAGTTTTTTCATTTGCATTCCCTCCACTATTTTATTAAGTCGATTGTATTATTAATTTAACATGTTGTCAATATTTTGCGTTTGATGATTTATCAAATTGACAAACAAATTTTTTTACTCATTTGTGTATAAAAATTTGAGCGATTTCCGATACTTCATTTAAGAATAGATTTTTAAGGAGTATCACTATGAAAACTATAACAAAAGCGATTGTCAGCGGATTTATTGTTTCGATATTATGTTCTTTTTTGGGTTTTTTTGGACGGTGTGATAGTATAAGCGGTAAAGTTTTCAGATTACATATAATAGCCAATTCGGATAGTGCTGAAGACCAATCGCTAAAACTGAAGGTTCGTGATAGAATTCTAAGTGATTTGGGAGAAAACTTTTCTTCAGCTGCCGATATTATAGAGGCCGAGCAACTCACAGAAGAAAATCTCGATAAAATTGAAAGCATAGCGCAAGATGAAATTTTAAAAAACGGCTATAATTGCAGAGTAAAAGTGCAGATTGTGCATATGTACTTTAATACTCGTTATTATGGTGATATAACCTTGCCTGCAGGGTATTACGATGCTCTTAGGATAGTCATAGGCGAGGGCAAGGGTAAAAATTGGTGGTGTGTGATGTTTCCGCCCATGTGTCTTCCGGCAGCCGAGGGAAGCTCTGAGCTCGAAAAAGTTTTAGATAGTGGTGAAGCAAATATATTGGACTCCGGAGAAAAATATCTTTTGGAATTTAAGGCTGTGGAATTATATTCCGAAGTTCAGGAATTCATAAGAAAGTTTATGTATGAGCCATTTAAAGAGATATTTAGCGAGATCGATTTTCCCTATGAAACGCATTTGACTATTTTTGAATTTCTGCAAAAATAGTTTCAGTAAATATTAAATTATTTTATTGCATATTATATTCCGCTCATTTATAATAATAACATGAAAATGAGAGGCGGTATCTTAGATATGTTTAGGCGTTTTGGAGTACTCAAAACCAGGAATATAACCAAGGATATAGAGAAAATATTGGAAAAGTATAAAGTTGGTGAGTGTTTAGCGGAGCTGCTTGCAGTCAATAAAGCAAAAGCAGAAGGACTATGGAGATTGGAAGCTTTGAGTAAAAAAGCACTTGGTAAGCTCTCGGAAGATGCCGATGATATAGAAATAAAATACTCTGGCTACAAGGGCTATGAGGAGAGTCAAGGCAAAAATATCTTGAAGGAACTTGGCTTTAACGAAAACGATAACGATGAGCTATTTTTAAAAATGGTTTGCTTTGCGCTAGGTTATGAAAAAGCTCAAGTGGTTTCTGCGCCCAAGTTACGCAAAGACGATATTAACCAACTTGGTACCGCTGCCAAAAACGCCAAGCGCCAATTAAAGGCTTTGCTGAAAGAAATTTACGATTGTTTGGAAAAATTAGTAAAACGGCAGAAACAAATCCAAATGGTAGTAGATACAATAATGAGTGAAAAAATGGCAAAGGGGTTGTGGTTTAACGATTATGATAAAAAGCTTGAAAGACTCATAAAAGCGTATGAGAATCTGGCCTCAAAAATTATTGAAATAAAAAATCGCATAATGAATATTCTGAAATATCATAAATTTAGAGATGATATAATCAATAAAATCTATAACGACATTAAGTATCCTACGTATGACATAGGTAAACTGAGAGAAAATAAAGAGAAAATGGCCTCAGCTACATAATAATTGAAAAAATCCGCCGAATAGGCGGATAATTTTTTGCTTTTTCGGAGCGCAGTAGTTATTTTCGAATTTACCTAATATTTTTTAAAAATCGCTTGATATTTTATAAACATATCATATATAATATAAACAAGCCGATTAAGGGCTTATATTTTGAATTTATATTTTAGAAAGGACTGGTACATATGCCGAAAACATTGAAAGACAAGATCAAAAGATTGTTTACTCATCAACCAAAACAATTTGAAGGAGCGCAGGATGCGAATAATTTCAATTATCTTGATGTGCGAGAAAAATTTTTTAGTTCATTGGCAGAAATATGCGGAGCCAAAAAATTACTTGCCGCAAAAATTTATTCGGATTGGTATAAACTTGCCGATTTGTACGATGCAGGCAAAACGGAAACGAGAGAGTTCAAGAGTTGTGCTTTGAAAGTCAAACGTTTTCTTGATAAATCGGTCGAGGTGGACAAAAAGGAATTGGAATTACTGAGCAAATATAAGTATAGAGAAATATTTTCTGATATTAATATTAGTAATTCTGATGAGGTGGTAGATACCGCTCAAAAATTGTTGGACTATTTAGAAAAAGAAGATTATGAAAATTTCTTTAAATAAATTAGAATATTAACAGAATCCGCCGAATAGGCGGATAATTTTTTGCTTTTTGGAGATGTTACGATGTTAGGGGCTCTTTATATTTATCTAATATTTTCAAAAAACACTTGACAGCATATGTGTATATATATATAATCTATATAAGTTGTGCGGCCAGCTTATATTTTAAATTTTATATTTTAGAAAGGACTGATATTTATGTTAAATTGCGAAGATGCAGTGAAAAAATTTGGTGATATGGAGGGTTTTGCGCATGCTTTTGGAAAAAAATGCAAGGAGCTCAAAGCCGCTTTCCAAAAATTTAAGGCGATAATGGAAAAATGTGAAAGTACCTTTAATAAAGAAGGCTCATCAAGACGAGCCAAAGATGTTATTTTCAAAGCGGGCAAGTGCGCTCAAGGTATTTCTAAACTAATAGATGAATTATCCGCCCTTGAAAAAGATGCCGGAGAAGTGGGAAATTTTTTTACAAAAGATATCGCAGAATTAAAATCAAGTATTCAAAGAGCAATACACCAGGCATCGCATGGAACATATTCGCATCACTGGATGGGTTGATTATAGCCCATATAAAAAGTGAGAAATCCGCCGAATAGGCGGATAATTTTTTTACTGATTTTTGAGAGGTCTCATTGTCGGGAATATGATTACATCTCTAATCGAAGCGCTGTCCGTCAGGAGCATGACTAAGCGGTCAATTCCGATGCCTAACCCTCCCGTAGGTGGCATAGCATATTCAAGCGAGGTTATGAAATCTTCATCAATTAAGTTTGCCTCATCGTCGCCTGCGGCTCTCAGTTCCATTTGACGCTCAAACCTTGCACGCTGATCCATTGGGTCGTTGAGCTCAGAATATGCATTAGCAAGTTCTCTGCCTGTTACAAATAGTTCAAATCTTTCGACCAAGTGCGGTGCATCGGGTTTTCTTTTGGTTAGCGGAGAAACCTCTACAGGGTAATCGCAAACAAAAGTCGGCCGAACCAAGTTCTCTTCAACCTTTTCTTCGAATACTTTGTTGAGAACATCTCCCCAGGAATCTGTATTTTTTATTTCTACCCCTAGATTTTTGGCAACTTCTTGCGATTTTTGATTGTCTCCTGCAAATTCTGAAAAATCCGCCCCGGAATATTTTTTGACTGCCTCAATCATTGTTATTCTTTCAAATGGCTTTGAAAGGTCTATTTTAGTGCCTTGATATTCGATTACACCTGTTCCACAAGCCTCTTTTGCGGCGTTGCGAATGAGGTTTTCTGCAATGTCCATCATTTTTTTGTAGTCGGCATACGCTTCATAAAGTTCAATAGTTGTGAATTCAGGATTGTGTTTTGTGTCCATGCCTTCATTTCTGAATAATCTGCCGAGTTCATAAACACGTTCCATACCGCCTACAATGAGTCTTTTCAGGTAGAGTTCGGGGGCAATTCTCAAATATAAATCCATATCAAGGGTGTTGTGGTGGGTTATGAACGGCCTTGCCGCTGCACCCCCTGCAATAGTGTTAAGAACGGGCGTTTCTACTTCTGTGTACCCTTCTTCGTCCAAATAATTTCTGATTGAGCGGATAATTTTGCTGCGTTTTGTAAATGTATCCTTAATCTCAGGCGAAGAAATAAGGTCGAGATAACGCTGTCTGTAGCGTGTATCTACGTCTTTCAAACCATGAAACTTTTCAGGCAGCGGCAGGAACGATTTTGAAAGTAAAGTTACTTCTTTGGCATGTACGGAGATTTCGCCTCGTCTTGTTTTAAAAACGTAGCCCGTAACGCCGATTATATCGCCGATATCCCAAAGTGACATTTCTTCGTATTTATCTGCGCCGACCTCGTCAAGCTTAATATAAACCTGAATTTTTCCGCTTTTGTCCATAACGTCCATAAACGAGGCCTTGCCCATATTACGCCAGCTTATAATTCGACCTGCAATTGTAACGTCTTTGTTTTCAAAATTTTCAAAATCATCTTTTATATTTTGCGCATGATGTGTTTGCGTAAAAGAAGTGATTTCAAAAGGATTTTTATTTTGTTTTTTCAGTTCGGCAAATTTATCACGGCGAATTTTCATCATTTCGCTTTCGGTGAGCTCTGCCGGCTGATTGTTTTGATTTTCTTTTTCCATTAAAATTTCATTCCTTTATTTTGATATTTCCAAAATCTTGTAAGTTGAGATGCCGCCGGGGGTTTCGACTTTTACGGTTTGCCCCGCTTTGTGTCCGAGAAGCGCAGCACCCACGGGTGATTCGTCGGAAATTCTTCCTTCTCTCGGGTCGGCCTCGCTCGAGCCTACAATTCTGTACTCAACAGTTTCTTTAAAAGTTTTGTCTTCAAGTTTTACTTTTGAACCAACGTGAATTATTTTTGTAGAGAGTTCCCCTTCATTTATGACTTTAACTTTCTTTAACATGGCCTCAATTTCAAGAATTCTAGCTTCAATAATTGCCTGCTCATTTTTTGCTTCGTCATATTCACTGTTTTCAGAAAGGTCTCCAAAAGAGAGTGCAACTTTAATTTTTTCGGCGATTTCTTTTCTTTTTACGCTTTTTAAATCGTCGAGTTCATTTTTTAAGTTTTGTAATCCTTCAGCAGTAAGTATAATTTGTTTTTCCATTTTGAATTTCACTCCAAGTAATTAATTTGAGTAACGCCTATATATCCCTCCCATTTTAAATTATGAGAGGGAAACGTTCTTAATCTATATTCAAATACAGTTATAATTATATAGTGTGTTCCAAGTATTGTCAAGTGAGATAAAGGACGGTTATTTGTATTTGTCGGCGTGGGGACTATAAGCTGATTTGTTATACCACCGTTAAATTCTTTTTTTGTTCTATATTTTTAATGAAATATTTGACAAACTTTACAAACAAATATATAATAGCCACATAAATATTTTTGGAGGGGTAATAATTATGGCACAGTTTAAAATGATGACAAGTGGTACGGCACAATCGGTTGAAAGTTTAGGGAATACTTCGCAGATGAAAGATATTATGTTCGCATTGGTGGATATTGATGCGAAAAACGGTAGCGAAGCGGGAGAAGGCGGTTGGAAAAAGGTCAAAGAAGCTTTTGAAAACTTTGGTTTTACTATTTGTTACGACAAAAACCTGGCGCTACTCACAGTAGCTTTGTTTGACGCAATAGCGAGGTCCGGAAACAGTGATTTGAAAAGAGACGCAAGAATTGTAATTGGTAGATTATCCAAAAGCGGAAAATCCTTGGCGCAGGCATTATTAGATGGTGATGGTAAAGCTATCTATGAAATACTCAATTGTAATTTATTTAAGACCAACATTTTGAAAAAGATAGGAATAAGCGATGAATATATCAAAAAATACCTTGACAGAATGAAAAGAATAACGCCATGGAGACTGAGTGATAGTAAAAAGGCATTAAGAGCTATTGCACAAGCATTTGAAGACATGGTAGGCGGGCGTGTGGAGCTGGATGAGGCTCATGCTCCAAAAATTTCGAATTTATATGTTGTAAATGATGAAAAAGACTTTAGTGATCTTAAAAAGATTAAAGGTAAGGTTAAATACGTAAAAATTTCTAAAGGTGTTGACGTACCTAGTTATGGGGCTTTTAAAAATTTTAAAAATCTAAAAGAAGTGGAATTACCGAGTGGTCTGAAGAGTATAGCTGGGAGCACTTTTTATGGTTGTAGCGCTTTGAAGGAAATCGTTATACCAAACACGGTCATTTCTATGGGTTATGGATCTTTTAACGGTTGCGAAAGTTTGGGAGAGATAGTAATACCGGAAAGTGTTGCGGGATTTGATAGCGCAGGTTGCGTTTTTGCAAACTGTAAAAAATTAAAAAAAGTTATTATGAAGTGCAAAATCCAACATATTGAACAATCAATGTTTGAAAACTGCACCGAATTAACTGATATAGAAATCCCTAAGGGGGTTAAGTATATACATCGTGAAGCTTTTAAGGGTTGTTCCAAGCTGCCCAAGGTGGTTATCCCCGATGGCGTAGAGTCGATTTGTATATCTGCTTTTGCCGAATGTGAGATGTTAAAAGAGGTTACAATCCCCAACAGTGTTAGAGAAATAGAAACATATGCTTTCGTAGATTGCCCACAGAATATGCAAATTTTAGGTAACCCAAGGCCTGAAATTAAAGCTAAAATAGAAGAACAAATCGGCAGGTCATAATATAGAAATAAAGAATAGCGTCGTTTAAAATTTTCCTACACAAACAGAATTTAAGGAGGTAATAATTATGGCACAGTTTAAAATGATGACAAGTGGTACGGCACAATCGATTGAAAGTTTAGGGAATACTTCGCAGATGAAAGATATTATGTTCGCATTGGTGGATATTGATGCGAAAAACGGTAGCGAAGCGGGAGAAGGCGGTTGGAAAAAGGTCAAAGAAGCTTTTGAAAACTTTGGTTTTACTATTTGTTACGACAAAAACCTGGCGCTACTCACAGTAGCTTTGTTTGACGCAATAGCGAGGTCCGGAAACAGTGATTTGAAAAGAGACGCAAGAATTGTAATTGGTAGATTATCCAAAAGCGGAAAATCCTTGGCGCAGGCATTATTAGATGGTGATGGTAAAGCTATCTATGAAATACTCAATTGTAATTTATTTAAGACCAACATTTTGAAAAAGATAGGAATAAGCGATGAATATATCAAAAAATACCTTGACAGAATGAAAAGAATAACGCCATGGAAACTGAGTGATAGTAAAAAGGCATTAAGATCTATTGCGCAAGCGTTTGAAGACATGGTCGGTGAACGTGTTGAGTTGGAGGAGGCTCATTCACCGCAAATGTCTCCTGTAGATGTGGTAGAAAGACTAGCGGATTTGGAATTTTTGAGCAAACGAAAAAATAAGGTTAAGTATATTAAATTTACTGAAGGCGGTTTTGTGGGTGGAGGAACCTTTAAAGGTTTTAAGAATCTAAAGGAAGTGGAATTCTCGAGGGGTCTGAAGGCTATATGGAGTGATACCTTTAATGGCTTTAGTGCTTTAGAAAAAGTTGTTATACCAAATACAGTTAGTGAAATAGGGAGTAAAGCATTTTATGAATGCACGAGCCTGAAAGAGATAACAATCCCGAAAAGTGTTAAAGTGTTTGGTGATATTGGTTTGGTGTTTGGGGGGTGTAAGAAGCTAAAAAAAGTTATTATGAAATGCAAAGTAGAGTATATCCCAAAATCAATGTTTAAAGATTGCACCGAATTAACTGATATAGAACTCCCGAAGGGGGTTAAGCATATAAATAGTGAAGCTTTTGAGGGTTGTTCCAAGCTATCCAAGGTGGTGATTCCCGATGGAGTAGAATCGATTCGTTCAAAAGCTTTTGCCGAATGTGAGAGGCTGAAAGAAATTACAATTCCCAACAGTGTTAAAGAAATAGGGGAATGCGCTTTCGCAGGCTGCCCACAGAATATGCAAATTTTAGGTAACCCACAACATGAGGTTGAAATTAAAATAAGACTCCAAATCGGCCGATCATTTGAGAAGATAATCGGGGAGTACGTTGAGCTGGATGAAACTGATACTTCAAAAAAATCACCTGTTTACGTAGTTAAAAGGGAAGAGGGTTTACAGAGCTTAGCTGAGCAAAGGGATAAAATTGAGTATGTTAGAATTGCTAAAGGTGTTGACGTACCTAGAGGGGTTTTTGATGATTTTAAGAATCTAAAGGAAGTGGAATTACCGAGCGACCTAAATATTATAGGTTCGAGCACTTTTTATGGTTGTAGCGCTTTGAAGGAAATCGTTATACCAAACACGGTCACTTCTATAGGTTATGGATCTTTTAACGGTTGCGAAAGTTTGGAAGAGATAGTAATACCGGAAAGTGTTAAGGAGTTTAGTAGCTCAGGTTACGCTTTTGCAAACTGTAAAAAATTAAGAAAAGTTATTATGAAATGCAAAGTAGAGTATATCCCAAAATCAATGTTTGAAAATTGCACCGAATTAACTGATATAGAAATCCCGAAGGGGGTTAAGTATATAAATAGTGAAGCTTTTAAGGGTTGTTCAAAATTGTCAAAAGTGACGATTCCAGATAGCGTTACTGAGATTTTTGGGGGCGATTATGAAGGTGCTTTTAAAGGCTGCCCACAGAATATGCAAATTTCAGGTAACCCAAGGCCTGAAATTATAGGGGAAATAACCTCACAAATAAATCAGTCCGGCGTAATGGAGTAATACAGAAACAAAAAAATAACACCGTGCTTTTGTGCGGTGTTATCTTAATGTGTGTTCTTGTTTTTAAGATTTTTTCATGTGTTTTTTGTGGTAGTGTTTCACGCTGTCCACTATCTTACAGGACATTTTATCTTGTTTGATGATATTATCTTGAAGTTTATTGTATTCAAGATAAATTCTTTGAAGTTCGTAAGGTGTGAGCGTTTTGAGTGTGCTGAGTGCTTCCGAGAAAAGTCTTTCTCCGTTTGAATTGTATGTACAAAGCGCAGCTATACAAGCTTGTTCGCAAATGGTAGAGTATATTTCTCCGTCAAGACCGCTGAATATATTATTTTTTATCAGTTGGTTGTACATTCTTATACATACTATAAAATCGTATATAGACAAAAGTCTTATACCGACGTACTTGCCCGATACGATAATAGGCTCGGTGAAATTATTTTTTTCAGAGCGAGCGATATAGGCTTTGCTGAGCATTATCTAAGTTCCTCCCGAATTAATATAAAAGAATAAACGGCAACAAGGGCGAATTATTAAAATAAGACGCCCCATAAGCTAAGTTAGTTTTGCTGCTTTTCGAGTACAGCGCGATTATAAATTACTTTGTTTGAGAGCATTACGCTTTCGGATTTAACAACCGAATAATTTTGATTATCGAAAGTAATGGTAGTGCTGCCGGAATCGTCGATAGGGCAGTCGGGCAGACCGATGTAAAGATATTGTTCGACGTTGTTTTGATTATAGTCGTCGTAAAGAGTACTTTGGTCATCTGCACGGAGGGGCTGAATGAATGCAAATGATTGTAAATCCTTACCGTTACCGGATACGGTTATTTTCTGACCATATTTTTTAATCAAAGTTTTAGCTTCTATCTGCACTGATATCCAACCCTTTCAAAAACGAAATCATCATCTCTCAAGAGGTCGGAAATAGCACGTTTGGCACTGAGCCATACTTCGTAAGCGTGTTTGACGGTTACTTGAGAATCGGTTTTAATACGTAATTCTCCTGCTCCAAAAGATGCGGTTGAACCATTTGCGCTGTTATAGAGAACGTACCTGTAAAAAGCCAGCGATGCCGCGGCGACGGTCAAACGCCTTGAATTCTCATTTACAGAAACGGAGTCTTTTAGGTGAGAAATAATATCATCGGAGGCCTCTTCGCAGAGAAATATCCACGGAGAGCCTTCGGTAATGGAAATATTTGCGATAATTGCAAAACGTTCCAAAATTTCTTCCGGATTCATATAGTGGGTTCCTCCTTAAATGTCAAATTTCAGTCTAGCACCGAGCGACGACCGTACGCCGATGTTAAATTATGTAAGGTGCGTGATGTTAACCGTTGTTGCTTGCGGTGTAGTCGAGGACTCTTACGGCGTCTTTGAGGATTCTCGAGAAGCCTACCGTTACGCTCACGGCTGCACGGTCAAGCTGTTTCTCGATGACTTTGTCGTATTCGACTTTGATGTCGCCCGATTGTATCATTTGCAGAGCGAAATTCTTGTCGATAGCCACGATGTTTGTAGCACTGACCGCTTCGCTCATAATGAGTTTGGCACCGATTGGTGTTACAACGCTGCCTGTTCCGTGGAAATTGAGTCCCGCATTTGCGTCTTGCATCGGAGTGAGCGCCAAGATATCCTGAATGGTTGCAGCTTTTGCAATCATTACGTTCGGTTGATACGGACTCATGTCCGACCACAAACTGAGTAAATCTGCATAAGCGAGAGTACCGGCTGTGGCAGAGGTTACCTTTGAGGCTGCACTTGCGCCCGTTGATACGAGTACGGAAACCGCATCGGAAATTTGTTCTGCGGCGAGGTCCATACCTATTTGTTTAAATACGAGTGCTAAAACATCAAGATTTTGGAATCTTAAGGATTCGTAGGTTGAAGAAAAGAGTCTGCCGTATTTTTTGAGGGATACCAAACTGTTGTTGGTGCAGACGTTCACGGCTCTGAGAGATTTACCTTCAGCACCTGTGTTGTCATTACCGAGAGCTTCGGTCGTTGCGGTGATAGCTCTGTAATCAATGCCGTCAATTACTGTTTGAGCTGCCGTTATCGATGGCAAAATATCAAATGCCTCAAGACCTTTTTTGATTGCTCTTGAAATAAATTCAGGGAAAAGTACGGCTGAATCGGGAGTGCAGAAGAACTTCTCGACTTTGTCGCAGTCCGGACCGCTTACTCGTATGTTAAATCTTTTGAGCTGTCTTTGATAGGCGTCCAAACCTTCGAGATTTGTGCCTTTATAGTTTTCGGAAGGGTCTAATTCTTCCAGTACTCTTGTAAAACTTTTTCCGCCGACATTGTACATACCTTTTTCTAGTTTGATTGAATCGCAAAATGACATAATATATCGTCCTCCGTTAAATTAAATTTTATATTTTGAACTGTGTATTTTTCTGTATGGGCAAATCAGGTTTTTCGGGCGCAAACTGAGGCGCCGAGGGTATACTCTTGGAAATTTTCGACTTAAATGCTTTTTTGAGCGACTGAAGTTCTGTAAGAGAAAGGTTTTCAAGAGCCGATTTAATGAGGTTTTCACCGATATCGGGTTCCAGAATTTTACTCATTTTCAGAACGTCGTTTCGGATTTGCTCAACGTAAGAATCTCTTTCCGACGCTTTTTTCTCCAAGCATTTAATCATTTTGGTAAGTTTTTCGCATTCTTGAGCGGAAAGATTTATATCTTCGCCGCCTCCCAAAGATTTAATGATTTCTTCCATATTTTTCTCACCTCCTTTAAAAGGTTTGGTTTCGAATGCTTTAATAACACCTGCTTCGGGTTGTGCGGGTACGGCCACAAAGGACCATTCATAGGCATCTGTGGGGTTTTCGAGAACGTTGTGGCAAACTTCATATTTACCGTTTTTTCTGTATTTCTTGCCTTTTTTATGAGCGCATTTTTCTTGATTTAAATCCTTGCCGCAAATGGAGCAAATCTTATTTTCTACGGCGCACCCGACGCTTACTTCTTTTTTAATTCCCGAATCAATCTCCAAAATAGTGCTTTCGTTTTTCTCGCACTTCGGCATGTATGCTTTTGCCACCAGACGTTTATAAGGCTCGCCGACTTTGTTGGTTTTTTCGGGTACGTTTTCGATTTCACAGAAGAAAATTCTTGCTGTTTGGTTTTCGCTGGTGGCTTTGTGGTCGAGGACTCCTGTTTTGCCGATATAAAGCTCGGAAAGTTTTGCGAGAGCCGAGTCGCTGAACCTGTCGAAATCTCTGTCGATATCGTTGTCGCAAAGCACGACCGAAAACGAATAAATTTCATCTTCTTCAAACGTCCTTCTGGTGAGCTTATTTATCATTTCAAGTTCTTTTTCGGAAATTTTCTTTGCAGATTTTGATTTGACTATATAACCGCTTCTCATAAAGTACCTCCTAAAATATTGGGGATTGTTGATTTTTTAAATTTGCGCCGAGTTTTTGCTCTATTTCCATAGCTTTTGCGTTTGTGAGGCGTGCATTTGCAATTTGTAACTGGTCTTTCAGGTCGATTGTGTTCCAGTTTATGTGGTAGTCGCATTTTAAACCTTCAAGCATAAGCCACATATCGCAAATTTTTGATATAATCGGGTTTAAAAGTCTTCTGTAGGATTCGAGTTCGTTGCTGAGGATTTCCGCTTGCTGAGTGGACATAGTTTCTGTTGTTGACCAGTTGAGTCCAAGCAAAAACGGCGGAATTGAAAGTTTGCTTACGATTTGTTCGAGCATTTGTCTTACGGGTACTTGACTGTTGAGGATTTGATTATCCGCACCGATAACTTTTATCGAAACATCTCCGACTGCGATAAAATCGCTCGGATTTGAAGTTGATTTCATAGCTTTGCTCCACTCGGAAGCTATCTGTGAGGCTCTTTCTCTGGCAAAAGCTTTATCTCCGGCATCGTTTGACGGCTTATATGTAACCGCAAAACGTACATTCCCAATACGCTCCCAGTTAAGCCCGATACTGTTGTAGATTTTCAGAAGTATGTCGCTTACAAAAGGGAGGCCTTTGAGCAGAGAATTTCCATAAACGCAGCCCGGCTCGGGGTTTAGCGAAGAAACCAAAACAAGTTCGGGATATTTTATTTCTGATTTTTCACCGTTTTTGTTTTTCTTATAAATTTTGAGTTTTAGCGGACTGCTACCTGTACTGAGTTCTATATTTTTAAGTGGGGCATTGTAAAGCGCCGCGATGTCGGTACCTTCGGAATCCATTACGATTTCACCGATGGCGGTTCCGTAGGTTAAAAGCTGGTCGAGATAAGAAAGTATAAAATTATTCGTACCCGTAGCGCAGGCGTTAACTTTGATGTTTGTAAGGAATTTATTTAGTTTGTACTGAATATCGGGATTTTCGCATTCCACCCTGAATTCGCCCGTTAAACGCACGATTTTCGATATAGCGGCATCGATTATCGGTACGGCTTCTCTCAGTGTGTGATATAGTTTCCATTGATTTGTGATTTTGTTTTCATAATTTCCGAGTGATACATAAGGATGTGCTTTGGCGTAGCCGCAAGGTGCGGTCTGGACGGCTGCGGTATCGGTTTTATTTTTTCTTTTAAATAAATTCAAGATTATATTCTCCTTTCATCTTCTGGCGGCCAATGCGAAGAATGGTTCATCGTAATCATCGGCCAAAATCGTGGTTACAAAGTATCGGATATCGTCCATAGCGTGGTCGTTTTCCTTGAGCGGAGAGTCTTTGTTGCCGCCGTCATTCCAGCGGTAAATAGAAAACTCTCTCATAGAGTCGTAACAGTTACTGCAAATTTTAATATCACCCCGTTTCAGGGCGGAAGAAACCTCTTGTATACCTTCAAATACGTTATTTTTGGCGGGAACGACTTTAAAATCGTTATATCTGCGAATAAGCGTTATAAAACTTGCCGCCGAAGGGTCAACAGTCATGAGTTCGATATTTCTTCCGCCGACCATTTTTTTAATTTCCGCATAATGTTCATCGTCAGTTCGTGTTTCACCTTCTTTTCTGGAATCATAGTAGTATTCATCAATCCTGTACCATACGCCGCCGTACTGTCCCCAAAGACCGCAAGAGGTGGGGTTTACGATGCCGTAATCGCAAGAGAGAGCAAATCTGCCAAACTCAACTTTAGGCGGTGCGGAGAACGCCGTGCTTTCGCTCATGAACGGATAAACAAGACCTTCGGCAGCGACCCATTTACCTTCAATAAAGCGCTGATAAAAAGAACCGCTGTAAAGACGTTTGTAGCGATTCTTAAGCGATTTTGAAAGTGACGGATTGTCGTCCATCGTGAAATGAAGATAGAAAGCGTTTCTGGATTCACGTTTTGAAATCCACTCTTTAAAGAACCAATGTCCTGGATATTCGGGATTGCAGTTAAACCAAAATTTAGAACCGTTTACGGAGCATCTTGCGAGCGCCTGTTCAACGAATGATTTAGGCATCAAAGCGACCTCGTCAAAAAGTACGCCCGATAAAGTCATTCCTTGAATTAAAGCGGCGGAAGACTCGTCCTTACCTCCAAATAAATAAAACAGATTCGATTTACCTTGATAAGTAATTTTTAGGATATTTTCGGATATTTTTTGTTTACAATCGTATCCGAGACCCTGTAAAATCGGGATAATAGGGGTAACGACGTTTCTTCTGAGAGAGCGTATGGTCTTGCCGCAAAGAGCGAATGCCGAATTTTCAAATTTATAGAACGCCCAAAAGACGAAAGATATCGACATACAAAGAGTCTTGCCGCTTCGAATGGAGCCGTCGCAGATAATTGCATCAAAATGTTCGTATACTGAATTTTTAACCCACCAAGTGAGAGCCAGTGTTTGTTTTCCGGAAAATTCCAAAAAATTCATTTAGCTATTTTCTTGATTTTGAAAATTTTTATTTAAGTTTTGTATGCTGTTTTCGAGAGCGGTATAAAACTGCAGATTTTTGCCCGAACTTTCTTCAGTATCGATTTGTTCGAGTTTTTCGAGTGCTCTGAGCCTGTCAAAAAACTTAATTTCCAGTGATCCTTCACGAGGTTTCTTGATTTCAGCGATATTAAAAAGATTCATTTTTTCGATTTCGCCAAAATTAAGCTTTTCGCTGAATATCAGTCTTATTGCGTCCGAAATGCTCCCAAATGCAAGACGTTCATAGCCTATTGCCGCACGGTATATAAAGTTGCGTTTTTTCTCTGAGTAAAGCTCATCAATTTTCTTGCATATTTCAGGCCTCGAGAGTAACCACATGGCTTTTATTTCCGGCGAAGAGCCATATCCCGAAAGTATGGCGGCTTCTTTTGGATTGCCTGTTTTTAAGTACTGGTGGCAAAAAATGAGTTCTTTCTTTTTAAGTTTTTTTGAGTCGTTCAAAATTAATCCTCCTGTTAAAAAATTAAAGCATTGCTTCTGTACGTCGACAAAAAACCTCAAAAAGTTGCATAATTTACGTCAAGTAAATAAAAAAATAATGCCAATAATCGAAAAACGAAAATTGACATTTTTAATAGATTATTACCAAAAGATTAGTTGCCGCCACTTATAACCCCTGTGATTTTTTCGCCTACGCCTTTGGTGAAGTTCTCGGAGTCTTTTACCATTTTCTTGGTGCGGCACTGTAGCCATCTGTCGTGGTCAAAAAAGTACATGGCAACCATTCCCGCTATGCCTCCCAAAACGACGCCTACGGTTATAAGCTTGATGATACCGCAAATTCTTTGGCAAAGACACGGTTTACAGTGTTCATGAGCTGTTTCGCACATTAAAAATCACCCTTTCAATTTTTTGGAAAGCCCTAAAGCTCTCGATATAATGGTTTCCAAAAACGAAAAGATAATTCAGGAAAGATTTTACTTCTATTTTAACAAAACGCCCATTTGGGGCGTATGATTTATTAAGAATTTTTTGCTTGAAATGGGGGCGGCTGCGATAAAACGAAAACTTTCATTTAAAGCAAAAACTATTGTATTTATGGTAGTTTCCTCAGCCCTGGGACTTTTTTTATTTATGGATTTCAAAATTAAACCCGTCCTGAAAACAATTTCCGCATCAAAAGCAAAAATAATAGCATCTGAAGTGATAAATAGCGCCATAATGGAAGATATGGCGCAAAACTCGAGCGAATACGAAAATATAACAGTGATAAAAACGGGTAACGCCGGTGAGGTGCTGTCGGTCTCGCTGGCGATGTGTAAAATCAACGCACTCAAATCCAGAATAAATATGCTTATCCAGAATAAATTTTCGGAATTCAAAGAAAAAACGTTTTATATCTCTTTAGGCACGCTTTTGGGCTGGGAGATTTTAAATGGTCAAGGTCCGGAAGTGCCTGTAAAAATATCATCTTCAGGGAGCGTCAATTCAGATTTCAAAAGTGAGTTTTCGGGCGCAGGAATTAATCAGACGCTCCATAGAGTTTATCTGAATGTGCACGCCCGAATAAGCGTTATGATACCGGGTGATTCATGCGTTTGCGAAACGGATAGTGATATTCTCGTATCGGAAGTGGTGATAGTCGGTGCCACTCCGCAAATGTGCGCGGGTATAGGGCAAAAAACAGTTTATCCGCCAATCCCACAAAAAGAAGTCAATCAATAATTATGGGCAATAAAAACAAATTAGTTATAAATTCTTCAAAAATAATTATTTGTGTTGACAATTGGATTCGTTTGTGCTAAACTCTGAATTGCGTAATATTTATATATTTTTTTAGAATAAAAAGTATATAATTTAACAAAATTTAACAAAGAAAGAGGTTTTCAAAATGGGAAAGTCAAGACTGAAAGTTGAACTTGAAAACATCGGGGATCTTAGGCTTGGAGAGGCTAAAAAGGCAATTGAGTATGCATTGCGTGAAAAAGGGTATTCTTTGGAGAGAGAATTAAATATTAAGAGGGCGGGCGATAAAATACTTTATATAGCCCATTATGAGAAAACAAGTACCGGTGAACAAGGTGTTGTGCAAGTAGTTATAACAGATGGCACTAAGGAGATCACGAAGAGTGATTTTATGACTAGCAATAAAGTTAAAGTAAAATTATTTTCAGGTGATTCGCATGCGTATACAGTGATATGGGATAAAAACAATATAGAAAAACTAACATTGAAAACTGAAAAAAAGCCTGGCGATGTTGGCCATTACAGTCCGGAAACTTTTAATGCGGCTTTTATATTTTTGGTGTTGGGGGGGAGCAAATTTGACTCTAATGAATTAGATAGGAAAAAAGCTATTGAAATTCTCAAAAAAGAGGGCTACGACATAGAACTATGTGTAGAGGACACCAGGAATAATTATAGAGATTATCGCAGATACACTTTTGAGGCCATTGATAAACATAAAAACGAAGCTGTACTTGTGAGAATTGTAGCTGCGGAAATTGAATTTAAGGAGGTTGAAAGCGCTTTTAAATGTGAGTTAACTTATAATATGCCGGGTAAAATGGTGTATGATATAGGTCTAGGGCAGTGGAGACCGCCATATAAACTCATAAAAGATGATCGTTTTAATTGCCAGATATGGTATACGAGTATACCAATGGTGGAAGGCACACGTGTGATATATGATCCAGCGCATAAAATAGATGTAATAGAATTACTCATACAAATGGGTTACAGAAGTTTTTCAGAAATAGGTGAAGGCAATTATTCAACGGTGCTTTCTTGTAAAAACAAAAATGGTGAGTGGGTAGCGGTAAGGGTTGTACGCGGAAATAGAATGACTGTTGAGAAAGAAGTTGAAGCGATGAGGAAACTTGCCGGCATGAAACCGATTGATAAGGAACTTTTGGAAAAATTCAGTAAAAATGCATCAGAAAAAAAGTTTGGCCCTGTACCGAAAGATTATAGGGACAGGTATAATAAAGGGCTTGTTGATCGTATTAATCATCTTTCGACGTGCATAAATATGCCTAAAGTTATAGCTAGTGGCATGGGATACTATGCGTTTTTTGAGTTTCCGCTCATGGACAGAGGAAACGCCGAAACCTTGCTTATGCCCCCTTCTGAAGAAGGCGACAAAATAAACCATAAATATATAAAACCGCTAATAAAAACCGTTTTAAACGCTCTTAAAATTACACATCAACGTGGTTATATACACGCGGATGTGAAACCGGCTAATATTTTGACAAGATTGGATCCGGACGGCACGATTAAATATAATTTAGCGGATTTTGGTTTAATAAGAGAATATAAGTATAACAGACATCCGGAAGGGTCAAAATTTAAACCTTCAGAAGTCAAAGAGTTACATGACGAGTTCGAATTATTGTCCAAAAAGTTGGTTGGAACGTCTTTGTTCATGGCACCCGAGGTTGCAGATTTGTGGTTTAATGATTTATTCAAGCGCACCCTCATAAATGTGGGTGATATGCTGGAAAAAAGCGTGAAGAAATCTTCTTGGCCGCCAGCTGGTTGTATTGAGCAAGTGAAATTTATAATTGAAAAGCTTAAAAAAATCGGGCCAAAATCCGATATATTCTCTTTAGGCCTGTCTTTGTTTTGTATAATTGATAAAAAGTTTTTACCTATTTCAGAGATAACAGGATCAAATCGTAGGACTATTTCAGATTTGGTTTTAAGGTACATTGAAACTAACAAAAAAGATCTTTCCGAAAAAGATCAACTTTGTTTGACTTTTATATCGAAATTAACAGAAGCGTTGCCTGAAAAACGTCCGACTGCCGCACAGGCTTTGCAAGACGCTTACCTAAAATAAGCAGCAGATTAAGATGTAAAAATATATTGTGAGTTCAGGGCTTAAATTCAATTTTTTGTTGACATTTAATATATACTTATATATAATCGTCTTAGACAGTGAAACTGTTTAATAATTTTATTTAGAAAATGTTGGATAGACAATTTAAATCAAATTAATGAAGATACAAAATCTAACTTTGCCACCACACCGTTGAAGCATACTGCAAAAAGCTATTTGCCTACAAAAATAATAAGCGTAAAAGATGCCGTTGAAAACGCTAGGAGAAACAAACAAATGTGTAAAGGTTCTTTTGAAGATGATTTAAAAAAAGTAAAATACGGCATAAAACTTGCAAAAAAATATGGAGAGCTGGAGTATGCGGTTGATAATGAGGGCAAGCCGAAATCATGTAAATATAATGAAAAATGGTATAAGCATAGAAATGATAACAAATTAAGTGAGGAAAGGCGTGAAATTCTCAATATTATGAAGGAGCAGTAAGCTTGGTGGTTTGCTAATTATCGAGCGGAAGAGCCCGTGCAATTAAAATTCAAAAAATATGTTGACATTTTATTTTGAGTGGTATAAAATTAAAGTATTAAGCGTAGTCAAAGAGTGGGTTTGCCCGCTCTTTTGCTTGTATAGTGGGGGTATTTGATGTCAGAAGAAAACGGAGTAAAATCCTCGCATGCATCTGTTGCGGAGATAGTTTATGGTATTGCGAAACCGTTTGCAGATGAGCTTGGACTTGAAATATGGGATATTAAGTTTTTAAAAGAGGGTCCAAATCATATCTTAAGAATTTTCATAGATAAGTCCGATGGCATAACTTTAGATGACTGTGAAGCAATGAGCAGAGCGATTGACGCGCCGCTAGATGAAGCCGATCCGATTGCGGTTTCGTATTCTTTGGAAGTTTGCTCACCCGGAATAGATAGGGAACTCACGAAAGATGAGCATTTTGAAAAATTCAGAGGCTACGACGTTAAAGTTCGGCTTGTGCGGCCGAATGATAGCGGTGAAAAAGTCTTAGAAGGTGTTTTGGTGGATTTCGATAAAGAATTTTTAGGGGTTCAAACCGAAACCGAAGAAATACTAAAAATAAATAGAAAAAATATATCACACATAAATTTAAATTATTAAAAAGGGGAATAAAAATGGGGAACGAAATATTTGAGGCACTCAAACTTCTTGAAAAAGAGCGTGGAATAGCAATGGATTTCATGCTTGAGAAGATTAATAAAGCTATTGTGACGGCATGTAAAAACAGTTATGACGGGAATGAGCATGTAGAAGTTCTGATGGACGAAAAAACAGGACTTTTCGAGGTGGATTTGTATAAAACCGTTTGTGAAGAAGTAGAGTTTCCTGGCAGAGAGATATCGCTTAAAGATGCCAAAAAGATCAATAAAAAAGTCAAAATAGGCGAAGAAGTTAAGATAGTTTTAGATACGAAAGAATTCGGAAGAATTGCCGCACAGACCGCAAGGAATATCATAAGGCAAGGCATTCGTGACGGCGAAAGGAGTCAGATAACGGCCGAATTTCAAAGCAAACAAAATCAGATTGTCAGCGCATTGATTGAGAGGATAGATGAAAAAAGCGGAGCATTTACACTTCGCATAGGCAAAGCGGAATCGACTCTCCCGAAAGGCGAACAAATCGGGACAGAGAACGTCAAAGAGGGAGACCACATAAAAGTATATGTTTCCGACGTTAGAGTGAGTGAAAGAGGTCCGAAAATCATGATTTCAAGGACTCATCCGAATTTTGTAAGGAAGCTTTTTGAAAGCGAAATTCCTGAAATTCACGATGGTGTTGTTGAAATAAAAGCAGTGGCTCGTGAGGCGGGTTCAAGGACTAAAATTGCCCTTTTGAGTAATAATTCGAGCGTAGATGCAATAGGCTCTTGTATAGGCTCGCACGGCAATAGACTTGGTACTATTATGGAAGAACTCGGCGGAGAAAAGATAGATTTGATAGAATATAGTGAAGACCCTGCAAAATTCATAGCTGCCGCACTTGCACCGGCGAATGTTCTGGGAGTTGAATTTGATGAAGAAACACCGAATTCATGTACTGCGACGGTACCCGATAATCAGCTTTCGCTTTCGATAGGGAATAGAGGTCAAAATGTAAGATTAGCGGCCAGATTGACGGGATATAAGATTGATATTCGTCCGGAAAGCGGATTTTTTGGGGAGTAAAATAAGACTAACTTAGAAGTGAGTGTTGCCATTGATTTCAAGCAGAGTGCCGATTAGAAAATGCATAGTGTGCTCGGAGCGTAAGCCAAAAAAAGAGTTTTTGATGATAGTAAGGCCGGCCAAAAGTGAAGAGCGTGTCGAACTTAACGTTATGAGCGGCGAGGATAAAAAATCGGGGCGTGGGTATTATATTTGTAGGGACGTAAACTGTATCCAGAGGGCAAAAAAAACGCATCGTTTGGAACGATTGCTTTCGAAAAAGTATAATTTTGAGCCCGAAAAAATTTATGAACTGCTTGAAAAGGCGGTGCATGGCGATGATTGATAAATTTTTATCTTTTCTGGGCATTGCGAAAAAATCAGGTAATCTCATCTTCGGAATGGACGAAGTAAAATCCAAGATTATAAGCGGAGACATTTGTTTGGTAATGATTGTTTCCGATATTTCGTCAAATTCGCTCGAAAAAATAGAGTCGTTTATGGCGGAAAAAGCCGGTACAATCAATTTAATAAAGCTGAGTTATACCAAAGATGATATGGAAAGAATTACAAGTAAATATGCGGCTGTAATAGGCGTTTCAGATATAAATATAGCGAATAAAATAAAACTTCTGGCGGAGGAGAACCCGAAGCAAAAAACCGAAAGGAATGATGCATATAATGATAAAATATAGAGTGCATGAAGTAGCGAAAGACTTAGGTGTGCCGAGCAAAGACGTAATAGCGCTTTTGAAGGACTATTTGGGCGAAGAGAAAAAGCACATGACGGCTCTGACCGATGATGAGCTTAATATTGTTTTGGAGTATTATACGCAAAAAAATCAGGTTGAGAGTTTTGATGCGTATTTTGCATCGAAAAATGAGGCCGAAACGGAAGAACATTCAAAATCTTCGGAAAAGAAAGAGGATAAGAAAGAAACTAAAAAATCGGTCAAAGAAACGGCTCAGAGTAAGCCCAAAGACGAAAAATCCGTTTCTAAAAAAGTGGCGTCCCATAAAGAAAATTTATCTAAACCTGTGAAAGAAACAAAAGGATCTGCGCCCGCCAAAAAAACTGTTTCTAAGCCAAAACCGGCGCATAAAAAAGATGAATTCAAAAGTAAAATCATTCTTACGGGTAGCAAATCTGTCGAGAACAATAAAATTAAAGAAGACGAAACAAATGAAGGCGTCGTAATAAATACCAGAACCGAGAATGTAAATATTGATAAATATAACGAAAAATATGATAGAATTGCCTCTGAAAAAATGAGGACGGATAACACTGTCGGTAAGCAAAAGATAGTCCAAAAATCACAGCAGAGGAATAAATTTAAGAGTGCCAAGAGAGAAACTGAAGCCGAACGTCTAAAGAGAATTGCAGAAGAAAGAAAAGCCAAACCTCTCACGGTTTTAATTCCCGATGAAATCACCGTCGGAGAGCTTGCCAGCAGACTAAAGGCAACAGCAGCGGAAGTCATAAAGAAACTCATGATTATGGGCACAATGGCATCTATTAATGATAATATAGATTTCGATACAGCGAGTCTTGTTGCGATGGAATTCCACGCAAAAGTAGAAAAAGAAGAAGTAGTCACAATCGAAGAAATGATTATTGACGACCACGAAGACGAAGAAAAAGACCTCGTTACAAGAGCGCCGGTAGTAGTTGTCATGGGGCACGTTGACCACGGTAAAACGTCGCTTTTGGACGCCATACGCCATGCCGACGTAACGTCGACCGAAGCGGGCGGAATTACTCAGCATATCGGTGCGTATAGAATAAAAATCAACGATAGGGATATAACATTTTTGGATACGCCCGGGCACGAGGCGTTTACGACAATGCGTGCAAGAGGTGCGCAGATTACAGACATAGCGATACTCGTTGTTGCAGCCGATGACGGAATAAAACCGCAGACCGTGGAGGCCATAAACCACGCAAAAGCTGCAGGCGTTTCTATAATAGTCGCCATAAATAAAATGGATAAAGAGGGCGCAAATCCCGAACGTGTACTACAGCAGCTCACCGAATACGAAATTTTACCTGAAGCATGGGGCGGAGATACGCCGTGTATAGAAGTCTCGGCAAAGACGAAACAGGGTATAGAAGAACTTTTGGAAATGGTATTGCTGGTTGCGGACGTAAAAGAGCTTAAGGCTAACCCGAACCGCAGAGCCAAAGGTACGGTAATAGAGGCAAGGCTTGATAAAGGTCGTGGACCTGTTGCTACCATTCTCGTACAAAACGGAACGCTTAATTCGGGCGATATAGTGGTTGCCGGTACGGCAGTAGGCAGAGTACGTGCCATGACAAACGATAAAGGCGAAAAAGTAAAATCCGCAGGGCCTTCGGTTCCTGTTGAAATCACAGGTCTTGATACGGTTCCGAGCGGCGGAGATACCGTGAACGCAGTTTCAGACGAAAAATTAGCTCGTCAGCTGGTTGAGCAGCGTAGAAACAGCGAGAAAGAGGCGCTGTTTAATAGTCAGACGAAAGTAACGCTTGATAACCTTTTCGACCAGATGAAACTCGGCGACGTAAAAGAGCTAAAAGTAATTGTAAAAGGCGACGTTCAAGGTTCGGTCGAGGCGGTCAAACAATCTCTCGAAAAGCTGTCTACGCCTGAAGTCAGAGTCCACGTTATTCATGGTGCGGTTGGTGCGATTAATGAATCCGATGTAATGCTGGCAAACGCATCAAATGCGATTATAGTCGGGTTTAACGTAAGACCCGAACCCGATGCGGCAGAATCGGCAAAACGTCATGGCGTTGATATGCGTCTTTATAGGATTATTTACGAATGCATAGAAGAAATTTCATCGGCCATGAAAGGTATGCTTGCGCCGAAGTTCCGTGAAGTACAGCTCGGCCGTGCCGAGTGCCGTGAAGTTTACAAAATTTCGAGTGTTGGTACGATTGCGGGTTGTTATGTCCTTTCGGGTAAAGTTGCCAGAAGTGCAAAAATCCGTGTTGTGCGTGACGGTATTGTAATCGCGGAAGACGAAATTTCCTCGCTCAGACGTTTCAAAGACGATGCGAAAGAAGTTGCACAAGGTTTTGAATGCGGTATCGGTCTTGAAAACTTCAATGATATTAAAGTCGGCGACATTTTTGAAGCATTCACGATGGAAGAATATAGGGAAGAATAAAGGAGTTTTTAAAGTATGCCAAATCATAGGGCTCAGCACAGTACGGAGAGCATTAAACGTGAAATAACGGCGATAGTCAAAGAGCTTAAAGACCCTCGTCTAAGTGACGGTTTCGTAAGTATTTTAAAAATTTCTTCAAGTGATAAATCCGGTTCTGGGCTAAAGATTTTTGTCAGCGCTCTGGAGGGTATGGATAAGGCAAAAGAGGCGGCGGAATGTATGCAATCCGCTGCGGGCTTTATCAGGAAAGAACTGGGCAGTAGGCTTCACATTCGCTATGTGCCGAGCCTTAGGTTTATTCCAACAGATGCGCTTGAGTATGCTGCAGATATCTCAAAAAAGATCGACGAAGTCATGAAAAAGCAGACTGTGAACGAAGAAAATAACAATTTAGGAGAATAAAAAATGGAATCTTTATCTTCAATCGTTAAAAATATAAAAGATAAGGATTTCTTTTGTATTTTGACGCATAATTATCCCGACGGAGACGCTGTGGGTTCAGCAGTAGGCCTTTGCCACGCCTTGCAAAAAGTAGGTAAGCACGCCAAAGTTAATTTCGGATCTGAAATCCCCGAAAAATTTAAGTTTTTGTTAGATTATATTGCGCAAGATGACTTTATACCGCAAAGTTACATATCTGTTGACCTTGCGGATATAGGTTTGCTGCATGAAAGCGTAAAAGGATTGTCGGAGAATATAGATTTTTGCATTGATCACCATAAATCGAATAAAAATTATGCAAACCATACTTTTGTAGATGCCACTTCTGCCGCAAATTGTGAGATAATTTTTGAAATGCTCGGTGAGCTCGGTTGCGACTTGGATAAAGAACTTGCAGAGTGTTTGTATGTGGGAATAGCGACAGATACGGGCGGGTTCATGTATTCGAACGTGACTGCACGTACGCATAAAATTGTTTCAGAAATACTTGGAACAGGAATTGATTCAGGAAAAATTAATGAAAAGTTGTTTATTTTGGAGCCGAAAAAGCATTTTGAACTGGTGAAGACTATATACAATAATTTGAAATTTTATTTTGATGATAAAGTGGCTGTAACGTGTATTACTTTATCTGAGATGTCAAAAATCGGTATTACTGATAGTGAGCTTGACGGAATAGCTTCAATCCCGATAAAAATTGAGGGCGTAGAGATAGGCATTACTGTTCGTGAAAAGCCAAATGGTACGTGTAAAGTTTCTGTACGTACTCGCAGCCAAATCGATGCAGACGAATTTTGTAAAGTTTTTGATGGCGGAGGTCATGAGCGTGCGGGCGGATTTACTGTTTCCGGAAATGCGTTCGATGTAGTTGAAAAAATCAAAAAAACTGTTTCAGATTTTACAGGGTGGTATATGTGAACGGAATACTCATAGTAGACAAGCCAAAGGATTTCACATCGTTTGACGTAATAGCAAAACTCCGAAAAAAGCTTGGGCAGAGGAAGATAGGGCATATGGGTACGCTGGACCCAATGGCTACGGGAGTGTTGCCGATTTTACTTGGAGATACAGCTAAGTTTCAAATTTTTGTGCCTGATAATAATAAATCATATAGGGCAAAAATGAAGTTTGGAATCACGACTGACACTTTGGATATAACAGGGCAAATTTTATTGAGTGAAAAAAGTGAGATTACGAGGCAAGATTTAGAAAAAGTTTTAAAATCATTTTTGGGTGAAATATACCAAACGCCTCCGATGTTTTCTGCGATAAAAAAGGGCGGCGTTAAGCTTTGCGACTTGGCGCGAAAAGGTGTAGAAATAGATAGGGGAAAGCGAAAAGTTTTTATTAATGGTATTAAAACCGAAAGTTTTGATTTTGAAAATCAAGAAGCGGAAATATCTGTGGACTGCTCCAAAGGCACGTACATTCGTACGCTTTGCGATGATATCGGGCGAGAGCTAGGCCCCGGTGCTGCTGTTACAGAACTTCGTAGGACTTCATCGAATGGATTTGACGAGAGTGATTCCGTACCTCTTGAAAAAATAATTGAAATGGATTTGGAAGATATCTTACAAAAACTTATTTTGCCAACCGAGAGACTGTTTGAGACTTTTCCAACGGCACAAATTACATCGGCGCAATCGACGAGGTTCAAAAACGGCGGTGCACTTGCGTTAGAGCGAGTAAAATTTAGTGGCACTTCGCCAAACGATGGGGTTTATAAAATCTATTGCAGTGATGAATTTATCGGGCTTGGAAAAGTTGATGGGGCAAGTGATGAATTAAAAGTTTTAAAATGTTTGAAGTAAAAATTGAGTGATTAAAAAGTGGAAATATATTATAATTTAAAAAAATCAGAAATCAGTACGGCAGTTGCGCTGGGCTTTTTTGACGGGGTGCATATAGCGCACCGAAAAATACTGGAAAGAACCGTCAAATATTCAAAGCGGGGATTAAAGCCTTGTGTACTGACTTTTTCACAAAACCCAAGAGCGATTGTTGAAAACATAAAGCTGGATTTAATAACAACGAATGAGCAAAAGCTTGAGATCATGAAAAATATAGGTATTCAAGCGGTTTATATGCCGGATTTTAATAGTATCAGAGATTTGTCGCCCGAGGAATTCGTGAGCAAAATTTTATGTGATACTTTAAATGCAAAAGCGGTTTTTTGTGGATTTAATTATCGTTTTGGAAAATCGGGTGTAGGTGACACCGATACGCTTAAAAAGTTGTGTAAAGAATATAATATAGAAGTTTTTGTGCAGACGCCGGTTCTTTATAAGGATAAGCCCGTAAGCTCAACACGAATACGTAGTGCGATTAAAAATGAGGATTTTAAACTGGCAGAAAGAATGCTTGTGGGAATTGATTAATAATATATTGTTTACCCCCTAATGATTAATTAAAGGGGGGATATTTAGAAAAAATATAGTGGTTTAAAACGATTATGGCAGTAACGCTAAATTATAATTTTATTAATTTTTTCTAAAAA
Organism: Clostridia bacterium; assembly: GCA_030523605.1. Lineage (GTDB taxonomy): Bacteria > Bacillota > Clostridia > Oscillospirales > Acutalibacteraceae > UMGS1491. Next base: position 80,967 of record JAUNIE010000002.1, read on the forward strand.
TTTATATATTTAGTTGACATTTTAGGAAATTATGGTTATAATATACACGTAATGCATTTCAAATTATTAATTTAAAACATAAAAAGAAAGGTGGAGGTTATTATGTCAGAAATAGTACTACCATTTAATGAGAGGAATTTTGATGATGATCTTAAAAGGGAGTTAGGTTCATATAAAGCTAAGATAAGTGGAAACAAATCAGTTATTGCATCTTTTAGTGATGAAATGAAAAAAGAAGCAGATGAAGAATTGAAGGATGTTAAGTTTTATGTATTAGATTATGCTGGAGGTAAGGCACTTAAAAGCAACAGTGATAGAGTACCTACAGCGAATGCCGCATATGAACGTACAGCAAAGTTTAAATGTGTTTTGGTTGGTAAAGAATGCTACCTTACTCCAACCGGAGGAGTTTTTGGGTTGTTGGCGAGGTGCCACGGCTACAGGGATAAATTGGATGAATTGAAAAAAGAATTGACAAGCTCAACGAATGTGAATAAATATCGAATTCCTGTTGTGCCCGATGCTGACACCAAGTATTATGCTTATTTCAGGAGTAGATTCGTAAGAGGGAATTCAGGCCCATTGATAGGAGATTTAAAACAATTATTTGATGGCATTTTTATTCCTAGTTAGTTAAAGTAAAATTGATTGTGGTGATATAAATATATAAGGACATGTGAAAAGCTTGTAATTTTGTGTACCAAATTTGGATTTTTGGTGCCGTATTACAGGCTTTTTGATTTTAAACGAAAATTCTCCCATGTGTGTAATAAGGTTTATTTGAAGAATTCGTATAAATTGTTTGGAGTAACACATAAAAAATGTTAAAATTATTTGAATAAAAAAAGTAGTTGACATTTAGTTTTGTTTTTGGTAAGATGAAATGCGGAACAATTTAAAAATAAATGGAGGAAAATGAATATGTTCAAAGATGTATCAAAAAAATTGTTTTTATCATTATGCACGGTGGCTTTGTTAGCTGGCAGTTGTAGCGCAATGCAGACAAGCAAAGAGGTGGGCAATCCGTCTTTAAGTGGTTCTGCGAGTTCCGTATCTGGTGAGCTTGTTTTTAGTGCAGCTAAATTTAATGATGCTTCTATTAATATAGGCCTTAAAGCTCAGATGGAAAAATATAAAACCAAGATAGAAGCTAACCAGGACGTTATAGAGGCTATTAAGAAAGATGCGGATAAAATGGCTCAAGTAAATGCATATTTTAGAGACCATAAAATTTATGCAGTTGACTTCGCCAATGGTCAAGCTCTTTTGGATAACGATGGGAAACCTGCAGCACCGGGTGGGACATTCCGCCGTACAGCGATGTTTAAGTTTTTTAAAGGACTTGGTGTGATTACCCCAACATTTGGTGTTCTTAAAGAATTAGCGGCCAATCAAGGTTGGTATCCGGCGGATATGGAAAAGGCAATGAAGGATGCAACAGCAGGTACAAAGTATAGAATTCCTGTTGAACTTGACGAGGACACAAAGATATATGCTTATGTAAAGAGCTCAACGGAATCCCCTGATAAAATTGAAGAGGAATTTAAAGCTCTTTGCCCGCCAAAAAGCGAAGCAATAGCCAAATAAGCAAAATTTATAACATAGTAATTTTAAATATTAAAAAAGCCTGTGATACTGCGCACCTTTTTCAAAGGCAAGGTGGCGTATTACGGGTATTTTCTTTGTGTAAAATAAAGAATTGCCATAAATTCAGGCAATTATATTCAATTTTTCTGGTACAAGTATTCATAAGGGGCATGAACAAATCCAGTATTTAAGCGGTTTGCAGCCAGTAGCAATGTTTATACCTAATCTATTATTTCGTAACTGAGTAAATATCTATATTCTTCGAACTCTTTTTTATTTGTTTATCAGATAAACTAAATTACGAACAACACTTTCTCTCAAACCAATCCCATCGCCCTTGATATAGCCTGTATAAGGCTTTTTTGATTTAATAAAAAACCGAAATTCTTTTTGGCAGAATATAATATATATCTTTTGTAAAAACAGTCAGAATAAACTGATTTGATATTGTATGAAAGATACACGCTGCTATGGCTAAACTTTCAAAATAAAAACCAATAGATTGCCGATTTCATTTATTTTTTAAGCTATTGACAAATCAAAAAAATTATGCTAGAATGAAAACGTAATTTTTATTAAGGAGGTCTCCATAGTGATTGGAGTTTTTATAAATGCTAAATTTAATATGCACCATCATAGATGGAGATTGCACTTAAGTTAGTGAATTAGTAGCTATCATTAGGTGTAATCTTGTAGTTTGCTTTTTGGAAACTAGGGAAATAAATCTATGATGGCTGGTTTAAAATGTATAGATTAAAAAATCAGCTTGACTATTGAAAATAGGCTCTAAGCTGGTTTTTCTTTTGCTTATATTTATTTCCCTAAAATTATAAATTTCTAAAATTATAAAGGGGAAATAAAATATGAAAAACAAAGTAATACTAATAATCACATTTTTAATTCTTTTCACTTTTGGGGCGGCATGCGTAAGTGCAAAAAATAATCAAAAAATTGTTGTAGGGCTTGATATAAACGTACCTCCAATGGGATTTTTAGATTCAAATGGCGATATAATCGGATTTGACATAGACCTTGCAAAAGAAACTTTTAAAATTTTAGGAAAAGAGGTAATTTTTCAGCCGATTGACTGGGATGCTAAAGAACTTGAACTTAGTACGGGTAAAATTGATGCTATTTGGAATGGTTTATCATATACGCCCGAAAGAGCAAAAAATATGCTGCTGACCAAAACTTATATGCAGAATAATCAAGTTTTTATAGTGAAAAAAGGTTCCGGAATTTCAAGTATTTCAGACCTAAATCAAAAAACAGTTTGTGTTCAAAAGGGGTCAAGCGGTGAAACGTCGCTCAAAAACAGCGATATGAGCAAAAATTTTAAAAACATAACCACGCTTGAAAATATGGTAAATTGCTTAAATGAAGTCAAGCTTTTAAAAACAGATGCAACTCTTGCCGATGAAGTAACCGCAAGATATTATTTAGCTAAAAATAATCTTGAATCGGAATTTGAAATTTTAGGCGAGCCATTATCAACTGAAGATTATGTAGTAGCTGTAAAAAACGGAAATGAAACACTTAAAAATGAAATTGAGTATGGGCTTAGCGAAATAATAAAAAACGGCACAGCAGAAAATATATCAAAAAAATGGTTTGGGGAAAATATAATTTGCTTTGAAAATGCTGGGCAAATATCAAACGAATCTAAAAACAAAAATGATAACTTTCAAACACAGTTGCTTGGCGGTTTAATGGAAACGCTTAAACTATTTGCCGTATGTTTTGTATTTTCGTTTCCAATTGGTGTAGTTCTTGCGTTTTTAAGGAATTTAAAATTTGCACCTTTAAAGTTTTTGATAGATGTTTACATCAATATAATGCGAAGTACGCCGCTACTCTTACAAATATTTTTCATGTTCTACGGACTTCCTATAATGTTTCCAAGCTTAAAAATTACTGATAGATTTTTAATTGGTGTAATATCATTCGTTTTGAATTATGCTGCATATTTTACGGAAATTTTCAGAGGAGGACTAAAATCAGTAGACAAAAGTCAACTTGAAGCTATTAAAGTACTGCAAATACCAAAGTCTACCGCAATATTTAAAATAGTTTTACCGCAGATGTTTAAAGTGTGTTTGCCATCGGTTTGTAATGAAACCGTAAGCCTTGTCAAAGATACCGCATTAATCTTTTCAATAGGAATCGTGGAACTTTTAACAAGTGCCAAAAGCATAGTAAACGAAACTGCCAATATCACGGCATATATAGTGGCTTTTGGAATATACTTAGCCATTTGCACTGCTATAAATTTAATCTTTAAATGGGTAGAAAATAAACTCAAATTTGAATAATAAAGAAAGGAAACTAAATTATGAACGCTATAATGCTAAAAAATATAACTAAAAAATTTGGTGATAATATAATTTTTAAAAACTTGAATTTTGATATAAATGAAGGAGAAGTAGTAACGATTACGGGAGAATCCGGCAAAGGAAAAACTACTTTGCTTAGGTGCCTTGCAGGTCTTGAAAAAATTGACGACGGCACAATTGAAATATTTGGCAAAAAACTGGTTCAAAATGGAAAGTACGTGCCTTACAAAACACAAAAAGAAATTTTAAAATACGTAGGGATGGTATTTCAAAACTACGGCCTTTTCCCAAATCTAACAGTAGAAAAAAACTTGAAAATAGTCTGTAAAGACGACGAAAAGATAGATGAACTTCTACGAAACTTCGAACTTTTTGATAAGAAAAACTTATATCCCGCAAATTTATCCGGCGGGCAAAAACAAAGAGTTTCTATAATTAGGACTTTG
>JAUNIE010000059.1 GCA_030523605.1 Clostridia bacterium
GGCAGAGAAAGGTCAAAACCAATGCTTCTATTCGTGGTTATTCGGAAACGTATCTTGGTAGACGGCGGTATTTACCAAGTATTAACTCTGCGGATTGGGGTAAAAAGAGCTTTGCTCAAAGATGTGCGTTAAATACACCTATTCAAGGTACTGCTGCGGACATTTTAAAAATTGCCATTACTAAGATTTTGAAAGGGCTAAACGAACGAGTGTGGCTAAGACCTATATTACAAGTACATGATGAGTTGGTCTTTGAACTACCAACAGAGCGGATAAATGAAGCAGTCGACTTCATTAAAAAATGTATGGAAGAAAAGCCATTCCTTGCTTTTGACGTGCCTTTAGTGGCAGAAGGAGCAGTCGGGAAAACATTCGGAACACTTAAAGATTTGGAGGATTAATTTATGGATTTAGGATTAAAAAACGCTGAGGGTTACTACGATTTAACAGCCTATGAAGCGATAAAAAATGTAAGTGACAATGAAAAATTTAAACCTAAAAATATTGTTTATGTATGTTCACCGCTTAGCGGTGACATCGAGAAGAATCAGCAAAAAGCCTGCGAATATTGCAAATTTGTAGTTGAAAAAGGGCATATACCAATGGCTGTACATTTGATGTTTCCAAGGTTTATGAATGATAATAACAACGTTGATAGAACTAAATCAATCACGATGGGATTGGATATTCTTGCAAGGTGCGATGAACTCTGGTGCTTTGGCGAGGAAATAAGCAAAGGAATGCTCGTGGAACTGGTGTTTGCAAGTAATCACATGATTAAAATCAGACATTTCACAGAGGACTGTAAATTTATTTCAAATAAAGGAGTGATTGGAAATGGAGACTAAGGAATTTTTGAGTGAAATTTATAAAGGTTGTTCCGAAGGATTTCTGACGATTACTATGCTTCCCGAACGTAAGACACTATGGTTTAAGATGTCCGAAATAGAAAAAGCATTACTTCTTGCTAGTAAATATGGTACTAAAACAAACACATTTTTTGGTGTGGGACTCAGGAAAAAAGTTCTCAAAAATGGTTTTAGAGGTAGTGAAAGAGATATCTTGTGTATTACCACTTTATATGTAGATATTGATGTAAAGAGCGAGGCTCACGCACAGACATCTCTGCCATCCAGTGTAGATGAAGCAACGGACTTTTTGCATGGTTTAAAGATTAAGCCTAGTATTATCGTGAATTCGGGGAACGGCATACACGGTTATTGGCTCCTTGATAAGCCATTCATCATCGAAACCGAAGAAGACAGAAAACACATATCTTCAATATTTAAAGGTTTCGGAAGATATGTAAACTCAGAGGCTAAAAAGCGTGGATGGAAAATTGATAGTGTGTATGACTTGGCTAGAATTTTGAGAGTCCCCGGAACTATAAACCACAAGCTCGGCACAGGTGCAAAGTGCGAAGTTGTAGAAAGTAATGGCGATCGCCATAGCATAAGCGATTTTATGCAGTTTATACATTCACACGAAGGGGTTGCATCCGTTGGTAATATTGCACAAGGAGTAGAGAAAGTCCTCCGAAAATGCGAATTTATAAAGTACTGTAAGGAACACGCTGAAAATCTTCCCGAACCTCTGTGGCACGCTATGATAACAAATCTCGCTCCGCTTAAAGATTCTAAAAGCAGTATACATGAGTTTAGCAAGAGCTATCCGAAATACAGTTTTGATGAGACTGAACGAAAAGTTCAGCGTGCAATTCAGGAAAACAAACCTCATACTTGTGAGTATATTCGAGAGAATCTTAACTTTGATTGTGGCAAGAATTGTCCTATTAAGGCTCCGATTGTTTATGGACTCCCAAGTTTTGAGGAGCGAATATCGGAGATAATTTCAAGCGATAAAATTAGTGCTGATGATATTTTGTCAAAAGAAAATCTAAAGATTTGTGCTTGGGCAAAGCTGAATTTACCTTCAGAGTACGCAAGGCTTAAGTCAAAGCTTAAGGGCAAAGTGAACTTAAGAGATTTCGAAAAGGCAGTAAGGTTCGAAGGCAAGAAAAAAGATGATAGCGACTCTCAAGGAAATTTAACACCGCTTGACCTCAAAGGCATAAATTTAAGCGGTGCGGTTGTTCCGTTGAGTTGGAAAGTGTCGATGAAAAGTGGCATTCAAAAGATTGTTCGTGGTACAAACTCCGATGAGCTGATTGGTGTGTGTATCTGTCCGATTGTCATAACCAAGAGACTTGAAAACTTTGATGACGAAACTGAAAAAATAGAACTTAGCTTTTTTCGTGATAGTCATTGGAAGAGGCTCGTTGCTCCTCGTTCAAGTGTGTTTAACAGAACTTCGATAATTAAATATGCAGATTCGGGGCTCCCGGTATCATCGAAAAACGCTGCGGATATAGTGGCGTATCTTAGCGACTATGAGAACGCAAATCTTAATGTCATACCTTTGGTGAAATCAATATCTCGTGTCGGTTGGCTTGATAGTTCTTCGTTCTTTCCGTATATAAAAAATAAAGACATCATATTTGAGTCTGAACACAAAGAGGCTATGCGAATAGCTGAAAGCATGACTCCTACGGGAAGTTTTGAAACGTGGCTAAAAAGTGCAAAGCTACTCCGAGCGAATCTTTTCGGGAGGTTTTTATTGGCATCATCTTTCGCATCCCCTATGCTCGAGATTCTGAAGCACAGAGTATTTTTTGTTCATATATGGAATGACTCTAAATCGGGAAAAACGGCAGCAATAAAAATGGCGATAAGTGTATGGGGCGATCCGACAAGGCTCATGGGAAGTTTTAATGCCACAAATGTCGGACTTGAAAGAATGGCGTGTATTTTAAAGCATATTCCTTTTGCGATTGACGAGTTACAAGTTTTAAACAGTCGGAAATTATCAGTTGAAAATATCATCTATAGCTTGGCAAATGGCTTTGGTAGACTTCGTGGCAGTAAGGACGGGACAATCCAAGAGACACTCAGTTGGCGAAATAGTGTGATTACTTCGGGTGAGCAGCCCATGACCAAAGAAAACAGTAATGACGGAGCAATGACGAGGGTTTTAGAACTTTACGGAAAGCCATGTGACAACGCTGAATTTGCACATCAGTTTCATTTAATTAGTGAGAATAATTACGGATTTGCAGGTAGGATATTTGTTGAGTATTTGATAAAAGATGTCATAAAAAACAAGAATCAAGCTGACAAGCAGTTTGAAAAGATGTGCAAGGAAATAAAGCATAAATGTACTGAAAATGATGATTATTCGCACTTGGACAACATCGCAATTGTGTGTCTCGGAGATTACTATTCCTCGATTTCAGTTTTTGAAGAAAATGAACGTGATGCGTGGAACGAAGCCGTAGATATGGGTGTGAAAATTTCGGAAAATAGCAAGGAACTGCAGCTTTCCAGCACGATTGAAAGAGCTTGGGACTTTGTTGTGAGCTGGATTGCAAGTAACAAAAACAGGTTTTCTCCCGACAGCACACCTTGTTATGGGAAAATTGAGGCTAATGCCGTGTATATAATTCCGAGTGTTTTACGCCAAGCACTAGAAGAAGACGGTTTTAACTATTTGAAAGTTACGAGGGGTTTTAAAGATTATGGATTCATTGAAACACGAAAAGATAATAAAGGACACAGTAAAATGCAAGTGCCGAAAATGATAAATGGTATTATTCAGAAGTGTTTTTGTATAAGAGAGGTCTGCGTAAGGGAAAATTCAGAGCAAACAAATCCCTTAAATTAGCCATTTGTAAGGTGTTAACCTCTTGACCTTACTTTTGCGCACATAAACCCCACATATAGAGTGTATATTAA
>JAUNIE010000060.1 GCA_030523605.1 Clostridia bacterium
ATCTAACTTTTGCGGTTAAAGTTTGTTCCATTTTTTCTCACCTCTTTTCTTTAATTGTATTTATATTATACCTTTTAGATTAAATTTCTTCAACAAAAAAGATCATTTCGGGTCTAAATATGAGGCAATTCATCACCCGAACAAAGTTCGGGAGTCTTCTTGCCACGGTGATAAAAAATATTAATCAATTAAACAAGTTAAGCACAAAAAAAGAAGGGCCTGAAATTTCAGTCCCTTCTTATATTTTAGTTGATGAAATGTAAAATTTTTACCAATCGGCACCGCCATCAGAACTGGAATCAGACCAAGAATCTGAGTTGACCCCTGAATCACCGGAGCCACTATTTAGATGGGGTGAAAAGCCACCGACTGCAAGTAAGCCTAACATTGAAGCTAAGGCGCCGATATAAATGGTTGAGCCAAAAAAGACCGCCGCCATTGTGCCAAATAAGAAACCGACATAACGGTTGTTGCGTTGCTTAAAGTAATATTTAGAAGCTCTAACACAACAATAACCTAAAAATACGAGTAGTAAACCGGTAATGATAATGCCTAAAAAGCCGATTTTATCATCTAAAACGGCGGTTGTTTCACTCGAAGCATTGGTCACATTTTCCACCATCACACGTGGATTGAGGCGATGGCGTTCGTTGATTTGCGCTTTTTTGGCGATGATTTGCTTTTCCGTCGTTGTTAGCATATCAAGAATCGCGTTCGTGTAATCACTATTTTGAAGTAAGGAACGATTACGATTAACTAAGACTTTCGAAAAGCCATAGGGGATGACGCCGCTCATGCGGTTGGAGCGTTGAATTTCCATGTGGCGTTTTTGGAGGTTAAATCCTAGTAAAACTCCTAAATCACGTTGGTAATTAAACATATCGCGGTAATTTTGAATAAGCTTGCCTTTAAATTGGGTCTCACTTTTTTCATTCACAATCCAAACTCCAACTTTAGGTTGACCCTTTAATTCTTCTAAACGCTGATTGATTTTGTTTAATCGCGCTAAAATTTTTTGATCATCAACTTGGTGAGTTTGATTATGATAATAAGTTGTATCTGCTTGGGCGGAATTGACGTGAAATAAGAGTAAAAATCCACTGATTCCAAGGAGAAATAAAAGTTTTTTAAAATTAATCATGTAAAACCTCAAATGTAATATTTTGTAAAATAAATATAGTATATAAAAAACTTGTCCGTCAAGTAGGACTTCTACCATATGACAGATGAAGTGTGCAAATCTTAAGGCTGGCAGTTTTAAATGCTACATTTTCATAATGCTCATACCGTGAAAAAATATATAGTATATTCAGTCTATAATGATGTTTTTTCGGCATTCAACATATAAAAGGTGTGAAAAAAATACTCAAATTCAAAATAATTTATATAACTTTTTTGTGAAAAGTTATGTACAATGGGGTATTTATTTTTGTATAATATTATTTGTAGGGGGCGATTTATTTTTAAATTGTCTCTTACCCGATAAGGTGGGATTTGTCGGGTATCTTAGGTTGTGTATATTGTAGAGTGTATACATATACTATGAGATCAAAACGTATTATACAGTATGATTCATGTTAATTTTGTTGGGAAAATTGAATTTTATTCAGTTTTTTGGTTGTTATTTCTTTAACATGGGTTATTGAAGCTAGGATTTATCCTGGCTTTTTTTGTAGCATAGAGTCGATGTTTGAATTAAAAGGAAGTATGAAAACTATTTCGAATTATATGATTAGTAAGTGGGGGATGGAAGCTTTGGGTGCCACTTCAAGGTTGAATGGTTTACCTGCAAGATTACATAAACAATTCCCAATGATTACACATGAAAAATTCTCGGAATATACCGCAAGTGTCAGTCACTTACAAAGTGTGTGGCTGATGGTAGGATTATTTATCGATGTCTTTTTGGTGTTAGCCGATATTAGTTTGCATCAAATCGAAAGCGATACGCGTTCAAAAATATAGTCTGATGGTCAAATGGCTGTCGGGCTATTTTTTTGTGGAAATTTTGGGGTAAATATAAAAAAATTTAGGAGAGTTGTTGATGAAGCAGTTAATGTCAATGGTGGTTTATCTATAAAATTACACATAAAGTTTACAAAAACTATATTGGTATGATATAGTTTATCTTTGTGTTTCATGATAAATGTGAACTTTATCTTTAGGGGAGATGAAGGTTTAAGTTAAAAAGTAAACAAAATGAGTATAAACTTTAAGGTGATATACATTGTATATTTAGCTAATGTTAATTAGACAAAAAGTATAACGAAAAAATTCCTGATGAGAGAAAAATTGAGAAGGGAATTTTGAAGTGGTTTCTAAAAATAACAGTCATATATATAAGAAAAAAATGAATCGCAAGGATTTTAGATATTCGATTAGAAAATTGAATGTTGGAGTTGCTTCAGTTTTAGTCGGGATAACGTTTGGATTAGGGGCAATGAGTGCCCAAGAGGTGGCGGCCGCTGAAATTTCAGATAATCAAGCATCAACCTTAATGCCAGCGCCGACAAGTGAACAAAGCAAACGCCAAGCGTTAGTTGAAATAACTAATAATCAAAAAGAAAATCCCCAACAAATCGATGACATGTTAGAGGAAAATAAAATCCAAAACAAGGAAGTTCAAGCTGAAGTTAACTTGAATCAAGCGCAAGGAAATTTAGAGGATGTCGCTGAAGTAAAAAATGCGGTATTTAATGGTAATAAAACGGGATGGAATCAAAAGTATTGGCCCCAATTAGCGGTTGAAGTCCAAGAAATTTTATACGATGATGGCAGATCCATCGTTTATCGCGACAAAAATGATAAAGTCGTTGTCATGGAGCGTATAGGAAATAGTGGCAAATATAGACCGAAAAAAAGAAATACTGATGAGTTATTGAGAAGGATATTTGGTTTTGATCATAGTGCGCCAATCATAAACCTTTCAGCAACTATCAAGAACATGGGGTTGGAAAATGATTTTTATGAAGACACTGAAAATCAGGTAGGTTACTACAGTATTTCAAAGGCGTCAATTAGTAAAATGACAGCTGATAAAATTGTTGCGATAGATTATTTAGATGATTTCTTTAGAGTGCCGTTAAGCAAGCACCTCCAAATTCTTGATGAAAATAAGCAGGTGGTTAATCCTGAAGAGATGTTGGCTAAAAAACTCTACAAAGTGTTGTTATTTGCGACTGATATGGCCAACTTAACTTCAATGAAGAGTTTTAATGTTGTGCTCGGGAAGATGGCGGTTAAGAGTAAAGCAGTTGTTGATAAGACAGAATTGAAAAATGTAATCGCCAATCGAAGTATAATTGTCAATAAAAATCAAATTACCTTAGATGATGGGACAAGCGTTATACTTGATCCAGCTGATAAAGCCATGTTAGTAGATATTATAATTGAGGCGGAAAAGGTCTTAGATGATCAAAATGCGAGTCAAGATAAAGTGGATTACGCTAAACGAAATTTGGAAGCTGCGGTTGAGGCTATCAAAGAAAAAGCAAAACAAAAAGCTAACGAATTAAATAATGTTGAGGAAATTCCAAATCAAAACGATACTAAACCTAATAGCGGCAAGGGGAGTTTTGTGGTTGATATTCCTAAGGATAATCCAACCGATGAAAAAACAGGAAAGGATTCAAATGAAGAAACTCCAGTGGTGACACAAGTGCCAAGCGATTATCCAACATACGACTTACCGGAAGCGGCAGTGCCAGAGATAACAGAAGTACCAAAAGACTATCCAACATATGACTTACCGGAAGCGGCAGTGCCA
>JAUNIE010000061.1 GCA_030523605.1 Clostridia bacterium
AGAAAACAATGATAATTCAGTTATAAATGATAATCAAAGTGAGGTTGTTTACCGAACAAATACTGGAAAGAAATATCATAGGTCTGGATGTTCGTATCTAAAGAGTAAGATAGAAACAACGGTAAGTGAAGCACAGGCAATGGGGCTTGGCCCCTGTTCATCTTGTAATCCACCGAGGTAGGAGGTATATATGAAAATCACAATAGACAGATTTGAAGGCGAATATGCCGTATGCGAAGTTGAAGCCGGAAAATTTATAGATATTCCGAAAGCAGATATACCCAAAGGAGCAAAAGAGGGAGATATTCTGTCAAAAGCGGATAACGGCTATCGTATAGAAAAATCAGAAACAGAAGCAAAAAAAGATGAAATCAGAAAACGAATGAATAGGCTATTTGTGGATTGAGGTATGGATATGGAAAAAGAGATAAACTACAATGACTATAATTTTTTGACGGATGTGCAAAAGGAAATTTATCTGAAAGTCAAAGACGGAGCAAAGTTTGCACACATCGCAAGAGAAAAAGGTGTGAATCCCGAAGCTGTACGGACAGCATTTAGGAGAGCAGAGCGCAGAGTTAAAGAATACGAAAGATTCCACGCTATAAAAGAACGCAATCTTGAAGTGATAGATATGCAAATAACCCGTGGTGAATTAAAGGCAATGAAAGAAGCCGTATATGCTTTGAGGCTCAACTATCAGAACAAAGTTGGTAGACCGCTTGTATCTGATTGGGCAGAAACATATCCGTATATGTATGATGTTGTTTGTGTTTTGTATGATAAAATCGAACAAACTTTAGAAGAAAATAAATGATTTGGAGTAAGTAATATGAAAAAACGAATTTTAATTTTAGTAACAACCTTAATGATGATTATTACATTGCCTTTTTCTGCTTTTGCACACGGAGGCAGAACAGATGGAAGTGGCGGTCATAAGGATAACAAAAACAAAAGCGGTCTTGGTGGCTATCATTATCATTGCGGAGGCTATCCTGCACATCTGCATACAGGCGGTGTTTGCCCTTATACCGGCGGTGGTTCATCAAGCAGTTATTCAAGTACACCAAAAACAGTATATGCAACAAGTATTACCGCAAAGAATGTGCCATCTAAAATAAATGCAGGAGATACGGCAACACTTGAAGCATCGGTGTATCCTTCAAATGCAGAGGACAAAACAATCACTTGGGAAAGTTCAGACTCAAGTATATTAACTGTAAGCAGTTCAGGTGTATTAACTGCTGTTGGAGTTGGTACTGCCACAATAACTGCAAAGACATCAAGAGGAACATCAAAAAAATTTACTATTACAGTAAATGAGGTTATGGCTGAAAGCATAAGCCTTGCAAATAACGATACAGAAGTTTTGCTCGGAGATTCAAAAGAATTAAAATGTGAGTTCGCTCCCGAAAACACAACGGATAAAACTGTTGAGTGGACATCATCTGATGAAACTGTAATATCTGTTTCAGTAAGCGGTGAAATAACTGCAAGCAAACTTGGTACGGCAACTATAACTGCTACACATAAAGAGTTGAACGATAGTATTGACATTGAGGTAAAACCAATAGATGCAGAAAATATTGAAATTATTTTGCCTGATGATACAGAAATGAATGATGAAGGACAACCTAAATTAAATAAAGGTTCTCAAATGCAGCTTAATGTGGAATTTGAACCTGAAAATACTACATACAAGGATGTTGAATGGAGCGTAAGCGAAGAAGGCATTGCAACAGTAGATGAGAATGGTGTAATTACGGCCCATGCAAGCGGAATAGTAATTGTTACTGCAACAGCGAAAAGTGGTGCTACAGAAGAAATTGAAATAGAAGTATATTCCGATGCCGGAAATATAGCAACAGGGATAGTCGGACTTGCGGCTCTTGGTGGCGGTGGTGCTGCTTTGTATTACAAAAAGAAAAAGAAGAAAGAAGCTGAAATAGAATGAAATTCGGATTAAGAACACCGTCATTAAAAAAATCCTTTAGAGCAAGAACCACAGGGAGAGCAAAAAGAGCAGTAAAAAAAGCTATTATCCCCGGTTACGGCAAAAAGGGTATGGGATGGATAAAAAATCCCAAAAAGGCAGCTTACAATAAGGTTTATAATAAAACATCATTTAGTATTTGGGATTTGTTTAAATAAAAGCAAATTTGTCGGAAATGTAAACTCTTTTGTCAAAATGACTAATTTTATTTTCACGGATTGACAAACCAAAATTAAGTGGTATAATAAAACATAGAAAATAAGAAACGCAATCTTATTATAAACGGATAAAGACTATTGCTGCTTCACGGCTCAATGGTCTTTATTCTTTTTTGCAAAAAACATAACCTTATTCCAAATTGGAACAAGGTTGTGGTTAATTGCAACGATAGAAGATAAAAAATATTTTGTCAAAATAGCAGAATTTTCATATAACTGTTGGAATATCAACAAGAATATGGTATAATATGGGTAAGGGACATCCGGTTATTCTGAAAGGAGTGTGAGAGATATGGAGTCTGCATCAGTAAAGCCTTGCAGTATTCAGCTTGCAAAAAACACATATTTAAAAGCCTGTATCTCTTACATAACACAATTCAGAAAAAGCATATTAACTGCAATTTCCGCACAAACCAACATATACGGAGCTTTGAAAAATATCGTGCAAGGCTTGGAGCATTGCCGATGATCTATGTATGCGAAAAATGCACAAAGGTTTTTGTATCTGCAGAGCAACCGATAGAGAGGTTATAGATTACATAGGCAGTATCTTTTTAGCTCCGCTTGATAATGGTAAGGAAATGGGCGGCAAAATAACTGAATAATTAAATATTTGTATTGGAAAGACACAGGTTTTTACATTGTGAAGCCTGTGTCTTTTTGACTTTGTTTATAGAAAATGACATAGCACTTGCAAATCTTCTTACAAAACAAAAATGGTAGTAAAAAGCAAAACGGAAAATAAAAAGAAGGAACACCAAACCATTGACAGCTTCACAGTATATTATGAAGCAAGTGATAAAATAATATAAAAAAGGAGTTGTCAATTATGAGAAAAATCACTAATGAACTTATATTGAAATTCAAGGAATACCTTGTAAGCGAGGAAAAGTCGGCGGCTACACTTGAAAAGTATATCCGTGATATTACTGCTTTTGTAGCATGGATGTGTGGCAGGGAGTTAAATAAGGACTTGGTTCTGGAGTATAAACAAAATATAGTTGCCTCTTATGCTCCGGCAAGCGTTAATTCAATGCTGTCATCACTCAATAGCTTTTTTGCATATAACGAATGGTATGAGCTTCGTGTAAAGGCTCTGAAAATCCAAAGACAGATTTTCGCAAATAAAGATAAGGAGCTTACGAAAGCGGAATATGAAAGCCTGTGCAGGGCTGCCAAAAGGAAGAATAACGAACAGCTATATTTGCTTATGCAGACAATATGCTCATCAGGTCTGAGAGTATCGGAGCTGTCTGCTGTAACGGTTGAAGCCGTAAGGCAGAAACGAGCTAATATAAACTGTAAAGGGAAAATGCGTATTGTTATTCTTCCTGATGACCTTTGCAGAGTTCTTATGAAGTTTATCCGAGAACAAAAAATAACAAGCGGTGCAGTATTCGTAACACGAAACGGCAAAC
>JAUNIE010000024.1 GCA_030523605.1 Clostridia bacterium
AAGATAAAATTAGGAATATGGAGAATATAAAATTTAAAATAGATGATTTTCACTTGAGTGATCAAATAGATTTTGAAGATGAAATAGTCAGTAAGTTTAAATTGGGGCGTTATGATTTTTTAGAAATATATTTGTGCTACTATATTAACCAATATGCGACCACAAAATTTGAGGCTACAAATAGGTGGAATGAAAAGGCGTGATGAGATTGACAAATAATACACACTATTGTGTATTTGTAAGAGAGTTTTTTGATTATCTACCATATTTCCTAGTGAAAGATTATGCAAAGGGTAATAATTGTTTGGTAGAAATCGGAAATGAAAGTATAAAGAATAAAATTTCCGTTCACGAAATAGATAGAAAAGTAAGCAAAATAATTAAGGAAATTTTTGAAAATGGGAAGTGTAGAGTAAATATTTTTGTTTCCCATAATAGAGATAAAGATGATATTTTTTTAGGGATTGGTGATAAATCCAATAATATCGGTAGTGAGAAAAATATAACAACGTATACTGCTCTGATTTTTAATAATAACAAAATAATAAAAAATAAGTTTAGAAAAAAGACGATGTCAAGAATAAAAAATAGTTTTTTGCAAAGATTTAAGTTGACATCTGATAATGATGAAATACTGTACAATCTTGAAACTTATGAAAATGATAAGGTAGAGAATATCAAAATAACAAAAGATATTTATATTTCATTGGATAAACCGGAACAAATAACATCTTTTTACTACAACTATAGAACCATAAGAATGAAAAGACTTCAAATTAAATACGTAAAATATGTAATAGATCAAATTAATGTTTTGTTTGAAAAGATATATAATCAAAGAGACATTCTTAAATATAATGGAATAGAATTGGAGTTTTTAGAGGATATAGAAGGGCGGATTTTTGCACACAAAGAAAGTATGACAGATATTAATAGGTGTTTGTGGTGGTAGATTAAAGAAATATTTTGCCATTGAGTTTATTAAAAGTAAGCTTTTTAAATTTTTGCTAATGCTTGTTTTCATGGGGTAACTTAATATGTGTGAATGGTGGTGAAGTCTTGATAAAATTGACTTCGCTATGATAAAATTGTGTTGGGTGTACTGCGGATTTTGTCGAAATCGAAAAACTAGTACACATAAGATGCCAAGATAAAATTGTTTCTGGATATATTGGCAATATATAGGAGGATTAATAAAGTTATGGCGAAAACAACAAAGCCAAAAAAAGAAATATCTATGGAAGAAGCTTTATGGAAATCGGCGGATAAACTTCGTGGGTCGGTGGAGCCGGCGGAGTATAAACACGTTGTGTTAAGTTTGTTTTTCTTAAAGTTTGCAAGTGATAAATTTGAGATAAGAAAACAAGAGATTATTGATGAGGGTCACGAAAAATACGTGAATATGCCCGACTTTTATTCTATGAAGAATGTGTTTTTTATACCCGAAAAGTCAAGATGGTCTTTCATTATGGAAAACGCAAAGCAAGATGATATTGCATTAAAAATCGATACGGCACTTTATACCATTGAAAAAGAAAATCCGGTATTAAAAGGTGCGTTGCCCGATAACTACTATTCACGTTTGCACATTGATACAACCAGGCTTGCCTCGCTTCTTGATGAGATTGATAGAATCAATACCGATGACAATGAGAACGATATAATTGGCAGGATTTATGAATACTTTCTGGGTAAATTTGCGCTTGCGGAAGGCAAAGGTAAGGGCGAGTTTTACACGCCAAAATGTATAGTAAATCTAATTGCGGAGATGATAGAGCCGTATGACGGTATACTTTATGACCCATGCTGTGGTTCGGGAGGTATGTTCGTTCAGTCTATGAAGTTTGTTGAAGTGCATAGAGGAAACAAGAAAAATGTTTCTATTTATGGTCAGGAAAACATTAATACTACATACAAGTTGGCAAAAATGAATCTTGCAATCAGGGGTATTTCCTGCAATTTGGGAGAACAAGCAGCAAATACATTTACAAATGACCAACATAAAGATTTAAAGGCCGACTATATAATGGCGAACCCACCTTTCAATCAAAAAAATTGGCGTGAACCCAACGAACTTGTAGATGATCCCCGTTGGAATGGGTATGAAGTCCCGCCAACAAGTAACGCAAATTATGGCTGGATTCTGAATATTGTTTCAAAGCTTTCTGCGAATGGTGTAGCAGGATTTCTGCTTGCCAACGGAGCGCTTTCCGATGATGGTACCGAACTTAAAATCCGTAGGAGATTGATTGAAAATAATCTTGTTGAAGCTATTATAATATTGCCAAGAAATTTGTTTTATACGACGGACATAAGCGTTACGCTGTGGATACTCAACAAGAATAAGAAAGCCAGAGTAGCCGAGCAAAACGGGCAAATAAAGAGGTATCGCAATCGTGAAAAAGAAGTATTGTTTATGGATTTGCGTCAAATGGGGAGCCCGTATGAAAAGAAGTATATTGAACTTACGGCAGAGGACCGTGAAAAAGTAACGAATGTATATCATAATTGGCAGCAAGAGGGATATGAAAGTACATATAAAAATGAGGCGGAGTTTTGCTATTCTGCGACAGCCGATGAGATTGCGGAAAAGGGATATACGCTTGTCCCGAGCCGATATATTGAATTCGTAAATCGAGATGAGGATATAGATTTTGACGGGAAAATGAAGGCATTGCAAGGAGAACTGAAGGAACTGTTGAAAGAGGAAGAAAAGTCAAAAGCGGATTTACTGAAAGTGTTCGAGGAGTTGGGCTATGAAATCGAATTATAAAAAACTCGGACCTTACATTAGGCAAGTTGATGTACGCAACAAAGATCTTTCAGTTACAAAATTATTAGGAGTAAGTATTGAAAAAAAATTTATACCTTCAATAGCCAATACTGTGGGTACTGATTTTAAGAATTATAAGATTGTTAGAAATAAGCAATTTGCTTACGGGCCTGTTACATCAAGAAATGGGGATAAAATTTCGGTAGCGTTGTTGAATGAAGAAAGTTGTATTATTTCAAGTTCGTATTCTGTTTTTGAAATAGTTGATTTGACCAAACTAATACCCGAATATCTTATGCTGTGGTTTAGCAGACCCGAATTTGACCGCTACGCCAGATATAAATCTCATGGAAGTGTCCGAGAAATATTTGATTGGGAGCAAATGTGCAGTGTTGAACTTCCAATTCCGCCATTGGGGGAGCAAAAACGCATTGTTGATGAGTACAATGTTATTACCAAAAGAATTGCCCTAAAAAAGAAGATAAACGAGAATTTAATTGAACAAGCTAAAACTTACCTCAGATCTATTTATGGGCAAAAGAAATTTTTTAAAAGTACTACAAATTTAGATAAGTTCTGTTCAAGTATTGTTTCGGGGGGGACACCAAATAGAGCAGTATATAGTTATTGGGATAGTAATGATATCCCATGGCTCAAAAATGGTGAAATAAAGAATAATCTGATCCTTTCAACGGAAGAGTATATATCAAAATTAGGTTTATCAGAAAGCTCTGCTAAACTTGTGCCCACATATACAGTAAATATGGCTATGTATTGCGTATCCGATATATCGGTAGCTTTGTCTTGCGTTCCTTTATCAACAAATCAAGCTGTATTGAATTTATCAACTGATTCTTTTAGGAAAGCATGTTTTATTTATTATTTATTAATGACATTTGGAAATAGTATTACGTCACAAGCGAATGGATCGGCTCAACAAAATTTGTCTAAAGAAAAAGTTATTTTATTTGAGTTTTTATCCCCTATACTTGACGATAAAGCTTTTAATTTTTTTGAAATCAATATGAGGGAGCGTATTTGCATTGCTAAAGAAATCGTAAGTTTAAATAATGTTCAAACGCTTTTATTATCAAATTTAAGTTATTAAATTATTATTTAAAGGAGAAACCATGAATATGACTGAACAACAAGCATCAAAACAAAAAATAGAGTATACAAATTGTTTAAAAAAGATTGAGGAGCTTGTTTATGACCGAAATAGAACGGAATCATTGCTCCGAGAGGGAAAATTGGTGGAGTTGCAAGAACAAATTAAATCTGTTGTTCACAAAAACGCACTAGAAGCGGTAATTTATAACTCTGTTAATACAGAATTACCTTCTACATTACAACAAAATGGCATGAATTGTATTAATTTTTTAAATAAATTAATAGAAGAAAAAACCATTGAAAAATTGCAATATTTTAAATAGTAATGTATAATGCTTTTATGTTTAAATTTGTGGTAGGTTGACAATATTTATTAAAGGAGTGAACGCTGTGGCTTATTTTGATGAACACGCTTTGGAAATGGCTATTATGGATTTTTTGCAAGACGAAGGTTATAAATACGTCCGTGGAGACAGTATACATAGGCAAAAAAATGAAGTATTGCTTACTGATGATTTAAAAAATTACTTGCTTAATCGTTATGCCGATGATGGCTTGACTCTTTCGGAAGTCAATTCCATTATATTTATGCTCAAAAGTGTTTCGGGTGCCTTGTATGAGGCCAATAAATCTGTATTTAAAATGCTTTGTGACGGATTTGTTTTTAACCGTGAAGACCGCTCAAAAAAGGATTTATATATTGAATTTATCGACTTCGATAATCCCGAAAATAATATTTTTAAAGTTGTTAATCAATTTGAAGTTAATGGCGTTAATAACCAGACCAGAATTCCCGACGGTATTATATTTGTAAACGGTATTCCCGTAGTGGTGTTCGAATTTAAAAGTGCCGTTAAAGAAAATACTACCATTATGGACGCTTATACTCAGCTTACCGTTCGCTATCGTCGTGATATCCCCGAACTCTTTAAATATAATGCTTTTGTGGTAATAAGTGACGGCGTAAACAATAAATATGGTTCGCTTTTCACCAAATATGATTTCTTTTATGCGTGGAGGAAGATTAACTCCGAGGATAAGGAACTTGACGGCATAGACTCTTTAACCACAATGATAAAAGGACTATTCCGCAAAGATAGGCTACTTGCTGTAATAAAGGATTTTATATATTTTCCCGACAGCTCAGATAAAGATTTGAAAATTGTATGTCGTTATCCTCAGTTTTTTGCGGCAAACAAGTTATATGAAAATATTAAAAATCATTTGAGACCTGAAGGTGACGGCAAAGGCGGTACATATTTTGGTGCTACGGGTTGTGGAAAGAGTTATACGATGCTGTTTTTAACTCGTATGCTTATGAAATCTAAATATTTCCATAGTCCGACGATTATTCTTATAACAGACAGAACAGACTTAGATAGTCAATTATCGAGGCAATTTGTTGCGTCTAAAAAATATATAGGCGATGAAAATGTAATCAGTATCGATTCAAGGGAAAACTTACGAAAAGAACTATCCGGGAGGACAAGCGGCGGAGTTTATTTGACAACTATTCAAAAATTTACCGAAGATTTGAAATTACTTACGGATCGCAGCAATGTAATTTGTATTTCTGATGAAGCACATCGCAGTCAAGTTAATTTGGGTCAGAAAATGCGTATTAACGAAAAAGTTGTAAAACGTGGTTATGGTTTCGCAAAATATCTACATGATTCACTTCCCAATGCCACTTATGTAGGTTTTACAGGTACGCCTGTCGACGCTACGATTGAGGTGTTCGGTGGTGTCGTAGATTCCTATACGATGACTGAATCTGTTAAAGACGGAATTACTGTTAATTTGGTTTATGATGGACGTGCGGCAAAAGTGAACCTTGATTTGGAAAAAGTTAAAGAAATTGAAAAATATTATGATCAATGCGCAGTCGAGGGCGCCAACGAATATCAGATTGAGGAAAGTCAAAAAGCGATTGCACATCTTGATGTAATTCTTGGTGACCCCGATCGACTCCGTGCTGTTGCACAAGATTTTATTGCTCACTATGAATCTCGTGTTAAGGAAGGTGCCACAGTTGCAGGCAAGGCGATGTTTGTGTGCGCAAGTAGGAACATTGCTTTTGATTTATATAAAATAATAAGAGAACTACGACCCGAATGGACAAAAAAGAAACTGTGCCCTGACGGAGTTAAGCTTACTACCCAAGACGAGAAAGAGTTAAAACCTATTGAGATGATAAAACTTGTAATGACTCGAAATAAAGATGATGCCCCTGAATTATACGATATGCTTGGCACGAAAGATGACCGTAAAGAATTGGATAGGCAGTTTAAGAACGTTAAATCCAATTTCAAAATTGCTATTGTTGTTGATATGTGGCTTACGGGTTTTGATGTGCCGTGTCTTGATACGATTTATATTGACAAACCTATTCAGCAACATACACTTATTCAGACTATTTCACGTGTCAATCGTGTTTACGAAGGCAAAGAAAAAGGACTAATTGTCGATTACATAGGTATTAAGAAAAACATGAATATTGCTCTTAAAAAGTACACTAATTTCGAAAAAGAAGAGTTTGAAGGTATTGAAGAGTCTGTAAATATTGTAAAAAATCAACTTGAAGTTTTGGATCAGATGTTTTATAAGTTTGATAACAAAGATTTCTTCGAAGGAAATCCCAAAGAACAACTTGCGTGTCTTAATCGTGCGGTGGAGTATGTTCAAGATTCCAAAGAATTGGAAGTTCGTTTTATGGCTGCGGTCAAACGCATGAAACAAGCATTTAATTTGTGTAGTTCAAGTGATAAGATTTCTGATGAGGAAAAGAATTATATTCATTTTTATTGCGGTGTTCGTTCGGTACTCTTCAAGATTACCAAGGGAACTGTGCCTGATATTTCTCAGATGAATGCAAAAGTTCGTGAAATGGTTGCCGAGGCGATTAAATCCGATGGAGTAGAAGAAATTTTTAAAGACAAAAAAGGGATCGATGTTGATATATTTAGTGATGAGTACATTGAAAAAATTAATAAAATCCCCCTTCCCAACACTAAAATAAAAATACTTGAAAGATTACTTTCGCAAGCTATTGAGGAATTTAAAAAAACAAATAGGATAAAAAGTCTTGAGTTTTCCAAACGTATGCAGGCAGTTGTTGATATTTATAATGATCGTAGAAGGGACGAAGCTTATGCCAACGAAGTCCTCGATGATGTTGCGGATCGGCTTGTTAAACTGCTTAGAGATTTGAAGATTGAGAAAAGGTCGTTTGAGGGTTTGGGTATAAACTATCAGGAAAAGGCTTTTTACGATATTCTTGAATCCGTTGCCAAAAAATTTCAGTTTGAATACCCAAAAGATAAACTAATAACACTGTCTAAAGAAGTGAAAAAGATAGTTGACGATAAATCCAAATATACAGATTGGTCTCAACGTGATGACATAAAATCAGAGCTTAAAGTAGCGCTTATTCTTGTGCTTGATGCACACGGCTATCCACCTGTACCTAGGGATGATGTATTCCGAGAGATTTTTGAGCAGGCTGAAAATTTTAAAAAATATAATAAATAATTAAAGGAGGGATATAACAATGGGTAAGGAGTTATTTGATAATGTCCCCAGTAAAGTTGAAGATTTGCTGGCGAACATAAAAAACGGTCGTATCGGTTTGCCTGATCTTCAGCGACCTTTTGTGTGGAAAGATAATAAAGTTCGTGAATTACTTGATTCGATGATGAAAGGTTATCCGATTGGTTATGTCATGTTATGGGATTCGCCTGATGAATATGAGGATAATACTACGATTGGTTCGGAGGATAAGCCATATAAGCGCCCGGATGAGCTTATAATTGATGGGCAGCAACGTTTAACGGCATTGTTGGCTGCTATGTACGGAGTAACGATTAAAGACAAAGATTATAAAAAGCGTAAGATTCGAATTTCGTTTAACCCGATTAAGCGTGAATTTGCCGTATGGAATCAGGCGTATGAGAAAAATCCCGAATGGATTAGTGAGATTAGCAGTGTATTTGCTGCTGACAAAGAGCATAATATTTCAAAGTTCAGAAAAGCATATATAAAAGCCGTCAATGAAAGTCGCACTAAGAATGGTGAATCTGAACTTATCGAGGATGAAGAGGATGCAATTGAAGAAAATATAAATGATCTTTTGGATCTGGAAAGATATTCGTTGCCTACACTTAGGATTAACTCTAAGGCTGACGAAGAAGATGTTGCTGATATATTTGTGCGAGTTAACTCCGGCGGTCAAAATCTTACAGAGAAAAACTTTATTGAAACTTTGCTTGCCGTTTATGATAATGAAATTTATAACAAGATTAATAAATTCTGTGAAGAGTCCAGAATTCCGATAGATAGAACTTCGTTTAATCAGATTTTGGAGGTCGATCCGGCACATCTTATTAGAATGGCGGTGGGTGTCGGTTTTAGAAGGGCACGTCTACGCTATGTTTATATGCTTCTTCGCGGTAAAAATTTAAAAACAGGTGAAATCACTAAGGACGTGCGTGAGAAAAACTTGTCAATTTTTAGAAATTCTCTTGACATTGTCACCAATCTTAATAATTGGCACGCTTTTATGAACTTGTTTTCTTCAGCGGGTTATTTAAAGGGAAGTTTTGTTGCTTCAACCAATGCTGTGGTATTTAGTTATATCTTATATTTGATTGGGAAATATGATTTTAAAGTCCCGTCAGTTGAATTGCAAAAGATTATTCGCAAATGGATATTTATGTCAACAATTACAGGATTCTATACCGGTTCGACGGAAACGGAGGTAGAAAAGCAATTTGCGGATTTGAGAGATGTTCGCAATGCCGATGAGTTTGTTAGCTACTTGGATTCTGTTATTTCCAATAAGTTTACAGATGATTACTTTAATTATTCACTGCCATCGGAACTTAATAGTTCTTCCGCAACGTCACCTGCATGGTATGGATATATAGCGTCGCTTGTTGTTTTGGGTTCACACATCCTATTTAGTACAGAGCTACTTGCTCAGCACTTGGTTAGTGGCGCCAGCGGAGGTAAAAACTCTATTGACAAACATCATATTTTCCCTAAAAACTATTTACAAAAAATAGGTATAACAGATGATCGTGATAGAAATCAGATTGCAAATTTTACATATTTAGATTATGTAACGAATATTGATATATCTGATAATCCTCCGCCAGTATATGCAAAGCGTTACAGTGAAAAACTTGGTGAAGAAGCATATAAGTTAACTTGCTACGAGAATGCATTACCTGAAAATTTTGAAAAGTTATCTTATGATGAGTTTTTAACGAAACGTAGATTATTGATGTCACATATCGTGAAAAAGGCTTATGGTAAGCTTAATAAATAAAATTCTAACTGTAAAATTTATCAATTTTTAACGGTGCCGTATTATTTGGTATGGATTTGTTTTTCTACCTAAAATAAATTATTCGATACGGTGAAGGATTAACAACACCTACTAAGATTTGTAACAAATATTTTTACGTTTCTAATTTTGTTTGTGCGTGAAAGTAAAACGTATTTGCAAAAATATCAATCTTACAATTTTTAATATGAAATTTATTATTCCTACTACGGGGGAGTTTAGATTTCTATGATTAAAAAGTAAGACAGTGGGCGTGGGGCGATGCACGAAAAAAGTCCAATTCAAACAAGTATTGCCCATAAGAGCAGAGACTTTTTCTGATTATCTAAATATATTTGCATAGTCGATATCAACATGAAAAAGTTAAATTTTTTAAATATATGTCTGGAAAAATCTAAAAGTGCCGAAAAAACCAATTTGAATAAGTATTTGATTTTCTTGGCACTTTAGGTGTATAGTATAAGTGTTAGGGCCTCCTGCACCTCTGGACGAGTTTGTTCATGTGTCCCCATGGAGGACATTTTTTATGTTGAGATTGGTATTAATTCAGACATCAAACGGCTTTAAACGACAGAAAATGCGATTTCAAAAATAAGGTTTCATACTTTCGCACGGTTTGCTAAAAAGCGTGCGATGGTATCAATATACATGTGATTACACAAATAAGTACGCAATTATTGATACAACGTAAAAGCCCAGTATTACTGGGCTTTTATCATGTTTGGATATAATTTTAAAGGCTTATTTTTGAGCTTTTTTCATAGATTGTGAATTTTTGCCCCTAAAACACAGCGGGGGGGCGCATACTTTTGTACGGTTAAAATATACAAATTTATTTTAAAAAATTATAATATTTGATATCGTAAAATTTTATTTTTAAATATTATGATGTCCTCATAAAAATTGCAAAATGTATTATTTTGAACGTTTATGTGGTATAATGTTGAATATGGTGATAATGATTTATAAAAACATTAGAGAGTTTAAATAAAACGGAGACGTTGTCAGAATGAGTATTATAGAAAAGATAAATTTGTATGCTAAAACAAGGTCTAACGTGGTTGCGTGTTATAATTATTCACATGATCAAGTAGTACAATCATTAACATACAAAGAGCTTGTGGATTTTTCTGATAAATTGGGGTTTTATTTGCAGAAGACACTCGGAGATAACAAAAATCCAATAGTTGTGTATGGACATAAAAATCCATATATGTTGGTTTGTTTTTTGGCTTGTGTAAAATCAGGCAGGGCATATGTGCCGGTAGACATTTCTGTTCCCAAAGAGCGTGTAAAAGACATCGTTGACGCCACAAACACGCCCTTGGTTTTATGTACTGAGTCTACAGAGTTGCTGTTTGATAATGTTATTCACTTGGACGAAATTAAAGATATTATAAATGTGACCGATAAAAAAATCACTTCGGATTACTATGTAAAAGCTGAGGATATTTTTTATATCATATTTACGTCAGGTAGTACGGGAAATCCTAAGGGCGTGAGAATTACCGAGCAGTGTTTAATAAATTTTATTCGGTGGGCAGTTACCTTGGGTGAAAAAAATTTTGCAGATAAACAGGTAACCATAATAAACCAAGCACCATTTTCATTTGATTTATCTGTTATGGATTTATACATGTCGTTATATTTGGGTGGAACGTTATGGTGTTTAGAGAAATCTGCACAGTCCAATTACGGTGTTATGTATGAGTCTTTGAAAAAATCAAACGCCAATATCATGGTTTCGACTCCGTCTTTTGCAAATTTATGTCTTTCCGGGGATGTTTTTGATAAAAATCTTATGCCTAAGATGGAACTATTTCTTTTTTGTGGAGAAACGTTGCCAAACAGCACAGCAAAACAATTGCTTGATCGTTTTCCCAAGGCCAACGTGATAAACACTTATGGCCCGACTGAGTCCACTGTGGCAGTTACAGAAATTGATGTTACACACGAAATTCTTAAGGGGTATAACCCGTTGCCGGTTGGCGAAGTCAAACCGGGTACTCACATATTCATACAAGATGAAAGTGGTAATTTGTTGCCGGAGGGCGATAAAGGTGAAATTGTAATAGTAGGTGATACCGTAAGTCCGGGATATCTTAATGCCCCCAATATATCTTTCTCAAAAAAGAAAGTTGGTAAAAAGCTTTATAGATCCTATCGCACCGGTGACAAGGGATATATAAAAGATGGATATATTTTTTATTGTGGGAGAATGGATTCTCAAATTAAACTTCACGGTTATCGCATTGAAATTGAGGATATAGAAAACAATTTACAAAAATTACCAATTATTAAAAATGCAGCTGTAATACCGGTTGAAAATAGTGGTGCAATAGATTATCTGGTGGCATTTGTGGTGGTGGATTTTGAAGTCGAAAGCAGCCTTAAGGCTTCTGTTGTAATCAAAAAGGGATTACAAAGATTTTTGCCGCAGTATATGGTGCCCAAAAAATTTGTTTTCAAAGATGCACTTCCGATTACCGATCGAGGAAAAATAGATCGCCGAAAACTTAAGGAGGAAGTAGCTTGATTTTATATACCTTATAAAACCAAAATTAAACACCTTAGAAAATTCATATGTAAATGTAGATTTAATGAAGTCGAAAGAATGGGATGATTATGAACTCTTTTTGAAGACATGTAAAGAATTAGAGTTAAAGCCTTATTTTATAATTGTACCAACAAATGGATTTTATTACGATTATCTGGGGCTTTCCAAGGAAAAGCGGACGCAGTTTTATGATAAGCTTGAGTCTATGGCAAAAGATCATGGGTTTGACTATTTAGATATGCGCCAAAAAGAGTATGAGCCATATTTTTTTAAAGATATCATGCATCTTGGTTGGAAGGGATGGATTTATGTTAGCAAAAAAATTACGGAATATTATTCATAAGATATCAGGAAGCTTTCTTTTTCAAGTGATCGTGATGACTTTTATTATGCTTATGATTATATTTTCCTTATTTGAAAGTGGTGGTACTGATATATCGTTTGTGTACAATAATTTTTAATTTCACCTGGCAAAAGCACAGATCTGTTATAAGATGAGTGGGGAAGTGGAATTCTTCTTCCTGTTTAGCTATGATTCGATCGTTTTAGTATATTGCACGTAGTTATAATATGGTTGAAATATTATTGTAAGAAATTATTGATGTATAAACAACCACCGGAATAGCCGGTGGTTTTGTGGTTGCCAACATGAATTTAAGAATATCACTATTTGGTCAAATGCCAAGCGGCATTTTAAGAATTCAAATTTGCGTATTTGCAGACAGTTTCACGATAAGCTCATTTAATACTAATTTTGGAGATATAGTCGTACTTTTTAGTTTTTTGTCGGCTTGAGTTATCAATTCAAGGCTTTTTTTAATGCTTTCCAAAGTGCGATTGCGGCAGTTACGTTCTGCATTTTTTATTCTGAATTCTTTAGATTTATAATCAAATATTTCCGTGAGTATAGAGGTAGATTTTCCCGCAACTGTAAGAGCTTTCACTCGGAACATATCTATGTATTCCCCACTTATCACAGACACTATTGCGATAGGTTCTTCGCCTTGCTCCAGCATCTGGTTTAGCATATTCACTGCTTTGGCTGTTTCGCCGCCCAAAATTAATTTCGGGAGCGCAAAAATTTTAATTTTCTCTTTTGATTCGTTTGTAATTGCAATTGATTTTTCAGTTATCATTTCTTCCGTTTCAAATTCGCAGATTTTTTTAACTTCGTTAAATAGCTCTCTAACGCTGTGAGTTTGACATCTGCTTATTAGTTCTGCAGCCAAGTTTTTGTTTAGGGTTTTGCCAAAGTTTTTCTTTGCGTATTCTGTCAATTCGTTTTGAATAGTACCTTTTTCGACCGTAAAATCCGCATAAATACCAAATTTATCGCATAATTTTTCTATTTTTTTAATTTTGTTTGAATTTTTAACTCCTGCCACTTTTTCGGTTTGAGCAATTATTAAAACAGTAAATTCGGAAATATTTTTAAGCAAATTTTCAAAATTTTCCAAGTCAGAATCATCCCACTGCTCTGCGGGTAAATTGTTTATAATTATGCATTTTTTGCTTGAGCCGATAGGGTAGGTGTCGATGTTTATTTCGAGTTTTTGAATGTCAACATTTTCGGACGAGATTTTAAACATATTAAAATCATTTTGATTTTCACCGAGTATGCGGCTACTGATAATTTTTTTGAATTTACTTACAAAATACTCCTCGCCCGTGAGGAAATAAAGATTGTAAAAATTACTTTCGGATATGCTTTTTTTAAGTTCGTTAAGGTTCATTTTTGCCATTTTTCAAACTCCTATTTTATAATTGTTATTTTTCTTGGTTATGTTTAGTTTCCCATAGTATGCTAGATTATATATTTTAACATTTGTGGGAAATTTCGGGATATTTTCTGAAACAATATATTGCGGACCATATACAATAGTGGAGCTGCAGTTTATTTTGCTAAAATTCTTGGGTACGCCGTAGCTTAAAACCATATCACAATTTTTCATATTTTCGGGTATATTACTTGCATCTGCACCGCTTGGGGTGATCAAAATACTAATTTCATCAGTAGTTATTTTTGTATAAGTGCATTTGCCCCGGGCATCCGAATCCACCGTGAGTTCTCCGCCCCATAGACTGGAATGCAGTTCGGTGTCAAAGAATATGGGCTTTGCGTTTGTTTTATCGGCGGAAATATATTTTGCACTGTCGGAAGGCAAAATAAAGCAGTTTATTTTATGATTTTTAGCGGTGCTGTTTATAAATTCATCAGGAAGATTTTCAGAACTTATGATGGCAAAATAATCGATGTTATTTATATGATTGCATTCCAAAAAGTCCTCAAAATTTTTGGTGTAATTCTTCTCCCCAAAACATGATATACACGCTGTATGCCCATTTTTTCTGACTATGCACGCCGTACCTTCATTTCCGTTTATGAGCGTAATTTTAGCGTGATTGGATTCCAAAATTTGGTACGAAAAAATTCCGCAAATTAGCGAGGTTATGGATATGATAACACTAAAAACGAGAGCTTTTATCGGTTTGAAAAGAATTAGGCAAACAGCGACCGTTAAAATAATAATGCCAACCCAAAATTTAAGGAACGGGTAGTCAAGCGAAACGTAGCAAAATGGGATATTAGCGAATAAATCAGATAGTTTTATAAAAAAATTTACGCTAATTCCGCTTATGAACGCAAAAGGGTAGATGACTATATTTGGCGCACCAAATACCCATAAAGTGGATAATATTAGTGCTGAAATCAATATAATGGTTGTGAGAGGTATGAATATAATGTTGGTGAGAATTTGCATTGCAGAAAAAATTTTAGAATAAAAAATCGTTAGCGGAGCAGTGAATACACTTGCGGAAATCGAAACCGATATAGATAAAATCAAGGTTTTTGTTATAGGATTGTCAGATAGTTTTTTACTAAGCCTACTTGTTAAAAATAGGAATATTTTGTGATTAAAGAGCGTAATTCCGAGCATTGAGAGCGCACTGAGCCAAAGCCCCAGACTCAGCGACGAACCGGGGCTAACAAGGCATATTAAAAATATCGAAAGCCCGAGAGAATTGAGCGAATCGGATTTTTTGGATAGTGCCATCTCGATTAGATAAATCATGCACATAATGCCTGCACGTACGGCCGATGAACTAAACCCTGTTAGCGAAACGAATATTAAAAGAGGCGCTATCGCAAGTAAATGCGATAATTTTTGCCCGAGTTTTAGTTTGCCAAATATCCATAAAAACCCTGCCATGATTATGGAAATATGTATCCCTGATGTGCAAACCAGGTGGTAAATGCCGTTTTTAAAAAGGTTGATTCTCTGTAAATTTGAAATGTTGGTGCGCTCCCCAAGGAATATTCCGTTTTGAATGCTTGCGATTTCGCCGGTCAAGAAATTTTTGGAAGCCTCCAGCATTTTTGCACGCAGTTTAATAATTTGATATTTTAATCCACCTTCAGCGTTTTTGATACTATAAGTTTCTTTTGAATTTTTTACGTACGCACTTATATAGATGCCCTTCGAATGATAATACTGTTTTGAATCGAAGAAATATGAAGATTTCGGAGTATAAAAATGAGCTGTACAATAGAATCTGTCGCCAAAATCACATTCAAGAGGTGAGCCTGAAGAAATCATCACATCAAAGGGTTTTACCGCTGAATTATTTACATGGTCTATTTTGATTTTGTAATGTAAAGTTCCGTTTTTTTCATATGGCAAGTCATCTACAATGCCTGAAATAATTTCTTCTCGCTTATCGTATTTTTGCACGGGTTCGATATTTATTTTAAAATTTGCAAAGCTTACAATTGCCGCAAAAGTGAGCGTTATTGCAGATATAATAATGCTTCTGTGCTTTCGAACGGCGGGAAAAAGTGATAAACTTAAGCAAATCAAAGCGGAAGCGATAATAATGGGGATCAAACTTTTTTCGGGTATGCTTTGAAAAGTTGCCAACGCAAAAATATAGATAAACCCTATAAGAAACATTGGCCTTCTCATATTTTTGCCCCTCCCCAAGATAAAAAATAACCTCTAAACTACATTATACTGTAAGTTCGGAGGTTAATCCATTATTCTTTTTAATGTGCTTTAAAGTTTGGGCCACGCAAGTTCTTTTCCGCCTACGATGTGAAAGTGTATATGCCCAACGGTTTGCCCGCCAAGCTTTCCGCAGTTATTTATAATTCTGTATCCGTTTTCCAGCCCTAATTTTTTGTTTTCTTTTGCGATTATTTCAAAAATATAAGCTATAATTTGACTATTTTCTGAGTTTATATCACTTGCTGATGAGATGTGTTTTTTTGGTATGGCCAGGATATGAATGGGGGCAATGGGATTTAAATCCTTAAACATAATAATTTTTTCGTCTTCGTAGACTATAGATGAAGGGATTTCTTTTTTTGCAATTTTACAAAATATGCAGTCCATAGTTTTTCCACCTTTGTAAGTTTTGGTAATATTGTTTATTTGAAATAATAATATAATTACAGGAATTTATTTTACCTTCAAGATAAGGTAATTGTCAACAAATATTTCAATATTTTTTTTAAATATAAAAATTATATTTTTTTGCAGTACAGTGTTGATTTTTTAGAGTGAATATAATATTATTATATATAGTCACTTTACAGAGATTTAAGATAATAAAACAGTTTTTTAAAAGTGACGTAATTTTATAGTCAGAAGGTGTGGTTCTATTGGAAAACACAGAAAAAATCGCTCAGCGTGGCGGATTTATGAAAGGCCTTAAAGATGGTCTGCCGATAGGTCTCGGATATTTACCGATATCTCTTGCCTGCGGAATTATGGCAGCGAAAGTTGGGATGCCGTTTAAATTTGCGGAGCTATTATCCTTACTTATCTACAGCGGCTCAGGGCAGGTTGCGGCTCAGACGCTTTATGCAGGTATGGAAACTTCAATTTTGATGTATGCTCTTACCATTTTTGTTATGAACTGTCGTTACATACTGTTTTCAATTTCGATAGCACAAAGATTTGATAAAAGTATGGGAACGCTCCAAAGAATTATTTTCGGGTTTTTTAATACCGATGAAATTTATGTAGTTGCGATGAAACAGCAAGGAGAACTTGGTGCGCCATACCTTTTCGGAATATGTGTCTGCCCGTATTTGGGATTCTTAATTGGAAATACAGCAGGAATTTTGTTTACAAATTTCTTGCCAAAGTCAGTCACTTCAGCCCTTGGAATAATGATTTACGCAATGTTTATAGCGCTTATCATTCCTCCGGCAAAACATTCCAAACCTGTGGCAATAGTAACTTTGATAGCGCTTGCAATGAGCTTTATGATGGAATGCATTCCTGCTATAAAGACGCATTTACAACCTGGTTTGATAATTATAATTTGCGCAGTTGTCACGGCAACAATAGGTGCGATTGCTTTCCCGGTTAAGCAGGAATCCGAAAATCCCGGAACAAACGATGAAGGAGGCGCTGTAAATGAGTGAGCAACAATTTTTATGGGCAATTTTGGCGATGACAGGTGTAATGGTACTTTTTAGAATTATACCATTGCTATTTTTCAAAAAGAAAATACAAAATCAGTTTATACAGTCGTTTTTAGCATATGTTCCGTGTGCGGTACTTACATCTATGGCTTTTCCTGAAGTGTTTCACTCGACGTCTAATTTTTGGTCGGCTTTAGGAGGCGTAGTCGTAGCAGCAGTACTTGCATATTTTGAGAGAAGCTTGATAGTTGTTGCAGTTTCCTCAGCAGCAGCAGTATTCATTATCGAACAGATTTTACGCATGACCAATGTTATGTAAAAACTAATAAATAAAAAATAGGCTCTACCATTTTAAGTGGTAGAGCTTTTGCTTGGAATTATATATTATAGTTTATTCTATCTAATCCATAAGGTGAATTCTAACAGTCAAAGCTTGTGGGTAGCCCCTGACACAGGCTCATATTTCCCTGTAATTCGTCAATTGCGCTTTGCGGTGTTTTATTGTTCCTTTCTTCCCATAGTTTTCCATCCAATTCACAAACCCAATCACGCAGATGGCTGTCCATCGTTGTAGTCCACTCTATCGTTGCGCTCCACTCGTTTCCGTCGCCCCAATCGTCACTTCTGGAATGGCACCAGAAATGAGTGAATATGTTTGAAAGCCAATCAAAGCTGTATAAATTGGATATTCCTTCAGCTTTTTTTAAATTTGGCATATTTGTGAGTATGCCTAAGCGAGTGGCTCCATCATCTGCAGCCGGCATACCGCCGAGTATTTTTCTGAAAATTTGCTTTGACGCTTCTTTTTCAAATTTTCTAAATGCTTTTATAGCTCCCGGCATGCCTTTTGATATTCCTTCAACAAGTTGACTATTGGTATTCGAAAACTCATTAAAAGTATATGTATACTGAATTATTCTACCTATTATGCGGGCTGCATCTGCGCCGATCATACAATAGATAGTTTTTGATGTTTGAGACCTGAATCCTGCAATGTTGCCCCTCATTCGATTGCGTATCAATTCGGATAACACATGACCTCCTTCTATATCTTCTAAAAAATAACTGTCATCTATAAAAAGGATGCAATTTTGTCGTCCTAAATATGAGGGGCGTTTTTTAGCACTGCTTACCAGTGGACTATCGGTAGGAAATTGAATGGCGCATGGCCCCAAAAAACGATCATATAATTCGTCGGATATGATAAAACATCCGCTGTCGGTCGTGGTTGTAACAATTTTTAAAAATTCGTTTTTTATACCTGGAAATTCTTCAAAAAAATGATTTATATTGCTGAGATATATTGCATATATAAGTGCTAAGTCGAGCGTGGATTTTGATGGGGCTGTAGATATACAACATTCAAAAGGGTCACAATTGAATTTGAAGTGCCCTTCACCTATCTCGTTTTCAAATCGTTCTTTTTCTTCCTTGAAAAATTTTCTGACCATATCAGGATATTCGGGATCTTCCGAGAGAGATTTTATTGTCATCTCCGCATCAGCAATATCCACAAGGTATTTGCTGATAACATCAAGCTTTTCTGTTGGCTCTGCATAGGCAGAAAATATGCTCCCAAAAGTTGCGAGAGATAACGTGGCGGCTAGAATTTTAGAGTAAATTCTTTTAATTTTCATAACGTTTTCCTTTTCAAAAAATACTATTTATTTAATGATTATATAACGTTTTTTATTATTGTCAAGTGATTTTTTAATTTTGAATTTATGAGAAAAACAAAACTATATTGACATTTGAATTTTTTGGTGTATAATAGAGTTGAAGTCGAGGTGTAGCTCAGCTGGTAGAGTGCTTGGTTTGGGACCAAGATGCCGCAGGTTCGAGTCCTGTCACCTCGACCACTTTTTTGGCATCCGCATTGTGTGTGCAGGGTGCTTTTAATTTTATATAAGAATTTAGAGGTTTTTTGGAGCAAAATATGAAAATTAAAAAGAATGATACTATAAACCTGAATATAGAGGATGTAACTCTTGAAGGGGTAGGAGTCGGAAGGCATAACGGTGTGGCGGTTTTTGTGCCCGGTGTGGCTGTCGGAGATGTTTTGAAAGTAAAAATAATTAAAGTTAAATCTTCATATTTGGTGGGTAAAACGGAAGAAATTTTGGTGCCGTCTGATGATAGAATAGCCTTGGATTGCGGCAGCGCAAATGCTTGCGGGGGCTGTGCTTTTAGGCATATTTCATATGGAGCGGAGCTTAAAATAAAGCAGAAGCACGTTACCGATTGCCTAGAACGCATCGGCGGATTTAAGGGCATTGGAATTCAGCCCATAGTCGGCGCAAAAAATATTTTAAATTACAGAAATAAAGTCCAAATCCCTTTGAGTTATGATACTAACGGCGAGATTATTTCGGGTTTTTATGCAAATCATAGCCATAGGATAGTGCCGTGTAGGGAGTGTTTGCTGCAGCCGAAAATTTTTGATGAGATAATAGATTACATAAAAAAATTCATCAAGGGGTATGAGATTTCTGTCTATAACGAGAACACAAAAAAAGGGCTCGTTCGTCATATTTATTTGCGTAGTGCGCAGAATACTTCGCAAATTATGCTTTGCCTGGTTATAAACGGCGAAAAACTCCCATATGCTGATGAATTTGTTGATGCAATTACTAAAAAGTTCAAACAAATCAAAAGCATATTTATAAACGTAAATAAAAAAGACACAAACGTTATACTCGGCGATAAATTCAAAAAAATTTTTGGTGACGATTATATTACGGATACACTTTGCGATAAAAAATTTGTTATTTCGCCGGATTCGTTTTATCAAGTTAATCATGATCAGACTGAGATTCTGTATGGTTTAGCGGAAAAATATCTTACGCCCAAAGCTAGCGATAACCTTCTCGATTTGTACTGCGGAATAGGCACAATAGGTCTCACGATGGCCGAAAAAGTGGGAAAACTTTTCGGGGTGGAGATTGTAGAGAGCGCTGTAAAAAACGCACGTCAAAATGCGCTGCTCGGCGGCAATGATAATGCGAAGTTTTTCTGCGGTGACTCCGGTGATATTACAAAAAAGAAGGTGCTTGGCGAACAAAATTTGGATATTGTAATCGTTGACCCTCCGAGGAAAGGTTGTTCGGACGAGCTTATAAATAATTTGCTCAAAATTTCGCCGCAAAAAATTCTTTATATTTCTTGCAATCCGGCGACGCTTGCAAAAAATTTAAAACAAATTTGTGAAAGTGGTAAATATTCTGTATCAGTAGTTGCGCCGGTGGATATGTTCCCACGCACGAGCCATGTGGAGACTATAGCGTTGCTGGTTGCAAAAAATATTCAATAAAAAATCCCCGACAATGTCGGGGCAAAACTATTTTTAGGATATGGTTATAAACTGTTTCTCACAAAAAGTGGTGGGAGAATCGGGGCTGATTTTTTTTGCGTGTTTGCAATTCTCACAGATATGAGGGCCACATTTCCCGCCGTCATTGGGGCTAAATTCGTTGCAGTCGCATTCCTGCGTATGAGGTTTCGGAGTTAGACCTTCTGTGCTCTCCGGTGGCACGACCGTTGCGCCGCCTGTGATGTAATCCGGGTCGATTTCTTGGATTTGCTTGTTTTCATTTTCCGGTTTCGGTTCCAAATCTTGTTTTTTGTTTTCTTTCATTTTAACCCCTCCATCCAAAATTACTTTTACAAATTTTCAAGTTACAAATTTTAAACATTTTGCTTATATAGTATGTCCAATATGAAGCTAAAATATTTAATAAAAATATTTTTGTAACTATACTGCATACGTTATCATACTTAAATCTGCCTGTCAATACTATAATTTGTAGAAAATAGTAATTTTTTGAAAAACTAGTTTGCAATTGCTGATAAATGGCATAAATTAGCTATTTTTTGGAGATTTGTTTTTTAGAGGTAATTTTTTCTAATATCAAAATACCAAAAATTTTGATACCAGAATTGCCATAATTATAGCGCATAAATCAGCCAGAACCGAGCAAAATAGTGCGTGCCGTGTGTTTTTGATTTTTACCGCTCCAAAATATACTGTGAGCGTATAAAATGTGGTTTCCGTAGACCCCATAATCATAGAGGCTATCGTTCCGATTAAACTGTCAGGGCCGTAATGCGTGAAAATGTTATCGAGCAGCGCTGTGGAGCCGCTACCTGAAATAGGGCGCATAAGTGCAAGCGGAGCAATTTGGGGAGGAATTTTCAAAAAATCGCATATTGGCTGCAAAACACTCGAAAAAATTTCGAGCGTGCCCGAAGCTTTCAGCATAGATATTCCCGTAACGAGCGCAACTAAAGTAGGAACCAGCGAAATTGTGGATTTAAACCCCTCTTCGGCGCCTGACAAAAATTCATTAAATATAGGTGTTTTTTGGCTTAGCGCATAGCAAATGATTAAAAAAATAATTGCAGGGACAACATAAAATCCAAAATTTTGCAAATTCAATCATCTCGTTTACTTTCAAAAGTTTTAGCGGCTATAATCCCCACGGTGAGCGAGCAAAGCGATGTAATCCACAAAAATGGAACAATGTTCATCGGATTTTCGGAGCCATGTTTTTGCCTGAGAGCGCAGAGCATTGTTGGAATAATTTGAAAAGAAGCGGTATTGATAACCGCAAGCATTATCATGCTGTTAGATGCGCTTGATTTAGATTTATTGGTTTTCTGAAGTTCTTGCATAGCTTTTATTCCCAGAGGCGTAGCGGCGTTGCCGAGCCCCAGAAGATTTGCTGTTATGTTCATGCAAATTGCCTGCGAGGCACTACTTTTTGGGTCGCATTCCGGGAAAATAAAATTTATAAACCGTTCGAAAATTTTCGAAATTTTTTGAGTTAGATTAGATTTTTCCGCAATTTTCATAATCCCCGTCCAAAAGCACATCATACCCATTATGGAAATAGTTAAGTCTACGGCGTCTTTCGCCCCGGAGAGTACGGAATTTGAGAGTTCCGGTATGCGATTTGTAACGACTGCGCTGAAAATACTTATGAGTATTATTGCAGGCCAAACACAGTTGAGCATATATCCCCCTGCCATTTTATTGTTTTACATTATGAATTTATATGTGCTTTTGCGCCAAAATATTACAATGCGTAAACTTGTTTTTGCTGTGCGACTTTTTTCTTCCATAAAATACATATATTGACAAAAAAATACATTTATGGTAATATTCATCTATATAAGAAATTAGTATTGGGGAGATAATATGAAGTCCACAGGAATTGTGCGCAAAGTTGATAGTTTGGGCAGGGTGGTTTTGCCTATCGAACTCAGAAACAGTTTGAATATTAATCAGGCGGATGCATTGGAAATTTTCACAGAAGGCGATAGAATAATTTTGAGAAAATATGAGCCATATTGTGTTTTTTGCGGTGAAGTAGATGATGTAATCAATTTTAATTCAAAAAACGTCTGCAAAAAGTGTGCTGGGGAGCTTTCTCAAAAAATTTATTAGTTAAGTGGTAAATATTAATTAACAAAATTAATCCCTCGAATCGTCGAGGGTTTTTGTATTTGCAAATGATTTTTTATGTAGCTAAAATGGCATAACCGCTTGATTTTATCGCCAAACAGAGATGATTTTTAAAAGAGCTATATTTCGCATGTCAATATGTATAGGTGTAAAAATGTATCA
>JAUNIE010000062.1 GCA_030523605.1 Clostridia bacterium
GAAGGCACATTTAGAGCTTGTGCGCACTGATAACGCACAACTTCCTGGATTTCAGGTCTTATCTTAGTGGTATCGTCCGGAGCTGCATTTGAAGCTACCTTTTGAGCCAATTCCTCTAAACAACCAAATCTAAGCTGCGTTAATATTTTTTTGCTTGTGGTAGATGCGTCAAATTTTTGGGCAGTTTTTCCTTTTTCTATATCTTCCAATTTGTCGACTTCCAGAGCCCATGCCTCTATTAAACTTCTAAGCTCGGTTGAGCATTCATCATTAAGATCATCAACGTGCCGTTTAAGGCGATATTCATATAATACCCCCGGATCATCTTTATCCTCTTTTTTCAAAAAATCTTGATGTTCATAAATCCATGATAATTCATTATAAAACAGGTAGTAAAGATTAATATCAAGATTTTTTATCAAATCAATTCGGGGGAGGTTTTCGCCATTTTTCACTGACGCTTCAAATACATATTCTTCAAATCTCTTAATTGTGCCTTCTTCCTTTTTAAATTGAAGCCCTCCTAAAAACTCAGATTTTCCAAACATTCCGTATATACTACCTCGATAAACATCCCTGTGCTGCTGTGTTCGCCACTCAGGGATGTCTTGACATTCAAAAAATTCATCATTAAACGTTACACCTTGATTGTTCCACACCAAAGCTTCGTTTAGATGTTCCCTCATCAAGCTTGTGTGATATGGCGTTTTTAGCTTTGCATCACCCTGTCCATATGGTATCGGCGTAGTATGACTTTTCTGGCAATCATCCACACCGGAAGATTTCACCTGAAAATTTTGCAGAGGAATTTCTTTGACTTTTGTTTCCAGCTGTTCGATTTCTTTAGCGCTTACATCTTCAGTTTCTTCGTCGCTTGAGTCTTCTGTTTGTTCTGTTTTTTTGTCGCTGACCGATTCAGTCTTACGTGTATTAACAGGCTCAGGCTCGGGTTGAGGCTCAGGCTTAGGATTAGGCTGATTTTGTTCCGTTTCTTTTAATTTTAAGTATTTCCACAAAACAAGAGCCATGAATACTTTAAGAATATTGGAAAGTCTTCCGCTTTTGAGCTTTTTCACTATATCAGTATTTTTCATTCTGTGGGATTTTTTGTCTTCTTTATCGGTGACATCCTGGTCATCAATAATACTATCCTTGTCGCTTTTTGCAAGAAGAAACGCTTTTATCTTTGATTTATTTAGGGTTCCCATATTCAGGCTTCCGTTTTGATAAATCAGGTTGTAAAACAGACCTTTTTTATTTGTGCCTGCAGAGGTTGCCTGAAATTTAACAGCTTCTTTGAATTTTTCCCTGTCGCCCTCGTTATTTTTCAGAAACTCTGCAAATGTGTATATTATGTTGTCGTTAGTGGTTGTCACATAATCAATTATAGCTCTAGGTTCGAATTTGTTGCTCAATTTGTTTTTTAATTCAAAGTCCAAAAAAGTTTTTAATAAACATTTGCCGCTTCTGTTGCCGATTTCCTCAAGTTTTCTTCTTGCTTCTTTGGTTTTTGTGGATACTCTCAAATAGATGGCCATCGAATCACGCTCTCCTTTTTAAAATCATTCACATTATATACTATTATACCGGTTGCATCAAGATTTTTATAAAACTAATTTTATAAATAATTGTAGTACATAACCATTACATAATTTAGTTGTATGGTTGACAAACAATGAAAAATATGTTAAAATATCCTTAACGATAAAATATAAAGGAGTATAAATAATGAAATCAAAACATAAGTTTTTAGCCTGTTTATTGTCTGCAACAACTCTTTTTTCATCGTGCCCGGGTTTCACAACTTGTTCGCATGCATCGTCGCTCAGCCCGCAATCAAAAAAAGCCATAGGTGTCGGAGTAGGGGCAGGTTTGGCAGGGCTAATATTTGCAGCGGTTGCTGCCGGGATTGTAATTTCAAAAAAACATAATGAAAATAATGCGAAAACTGAGGAAAAGAAGGGAGATAATCAAAATCAGAACAATGAGCAGCATAATACTCAAAAGAATAAATTAACCAATAATGGGGACACACGGGGTAACAATGTACGAATTGTGTATTTTAAAAAGCTGCAAAACGGAAATGCCGGCAAAAATTTTAAATATAAATATTTTAGTGCCCAAAAGAACTCTAAAGTACTTTTGCCATTTCCCGAGGAAGGACAATCAGAACAGAACACAAAATTGATAGGATTTGTACAGTCACATCCAAACGATTTAAAAATCATGTTTAAAGAATTATGTTCTGCAGATGCGGAATACCAAGACGATTTATTCGAAATTAAAACTGATATTCCTAAAGAGATACTAAATTCAGCTATTATAGATGAAGATGGCGAGATTAAGTCAATAGGGAAGTATGAGAGTGCTATAGTTGCTTTCAATAAGGCACTTATTGCAAAAATGATGGAGGAAATGAGCGAAGAAGAGGAAGAATCTGAAGATGTGAGCGAAGAAGAGCTTGAGCAGCTGGAAACAAAAGTCAAAGAAATTCCTCTGCAAAGTTTTCAGGTAGAATCCGCCGGGGTAAATAATTGCCAAAAGTCGCATGATTCTGGTGTCCCAAAAGGCGAAGGTGATGCAAAATTAAAGACACCATATCGCACAAGCTTGATGAGGGTACATCTAAATGAAGCTTTGGCCTTAAATAATCAAGGCGTAACGTTTAATAGCGAATTTTTCGAGTGCCGAGATATCCCTAAGTGGCGAACACGGTGTGGCGGACGTTATGGAATATGCGAAGAAATAGAACGTGAAATACAAGAAATGTTTTGGGACTCTGAGTTTTTACGAGGGCTTCAATTTGAAAAAAAAGACGGCACAATTAAGAGATTTAGAGAATATGTGTTCGGAAAATCAGCGGATGATGGAGGAAAGGTTGCTCGAATTAACATAATAAAAGATCTTGATATTAATCTTTACTGCATGTTTTATAATGAATTATTATGGATTAAAGATCATAAAACGCTTTTGAACGAAAGGGATAAAGATGATCCGGTAGCGTTATATGAATATCGCCTTAGACGGCACGTTGATAATCTTAATGATGAGTGCTCAACCGAGCTTAGAAGTTTAATAGAGGCATGGGCTCAGGAAATCGACGGATTGGAGAACATAGAAAAAGGAGAAACTACCAAAGAGTTAGATGTATCCACAATAAGTAATAAAATCCTAACACAGATCAGAATTGGTTGTTTAGAGGAATTGGCTCAAAAAGTGGCTATAAACGTCACTGCCATAAAAGGCCCTAATGGTGAAATCATTCCAAACGCAGATACTAAAATAATGCCTGAAATTCAGGAAGTTGTACGTTATCAATGCGCACAAGCTTTGAATGTGCCTTCACACGCTATGAATGAAGACCATGTAGAGTATTTAACAGACAAAGATAATCCGAACAAATATGATTTGGTTTATAAAACAAATCTTCTCAGCAGTATTATGACCGTTGAAGCTATTGCATCTTATGCTACCAATTATGCCAAAGCATTCGG
>JAUNIE010000063.1 GCA_030523605.1 Clostridia bacterium
TCGCCGAGCAAAAACTTTTTTCTGAGCCTGTCTCTGTGTCCGCTGTGATCACGCACTTTAAATTCACCCTTTCTTTAAATATATCAAATCAATTTGTATTCTTATTTTAACATAGCGGAAAATCTTTTGCAATACCATTTGTTTTTAGTTAGTTTTCCAAAGTTAGTTTTATGATTAAGTCATAAATATAATTTGAGCCACGGGCGATTAGTATGCCCGTGAGAATATTGCCAAGATAGGGTATGCGGGAGTTTAGATCTAGATATTTCGGGATGTCAATTTGGTAGGCGATAGAAATAAGCACTCCAAAAAATATGCTTAGGAGCATTTCCCAGCAGAATTTTTCAGTGACAAAAAATTGATTTATATAAGTTATGACAGCTTCTATGATTATCGCCGCCGGTATGATTGAAGTTATCTTTTTTTGCAAATTAATCACCTCGTAATTTGGTTTTTAAAGTTTAGGAAAAATCCACAAAAAATATAAAATTATTTGAAAATTAAAATTATCTATGCTACAATCAAAAAATAATGTGATAATTAAGATAAAAAAGGGATGGTCATTTTGAAGAAGAAAGATTTAGGTTATTTTTTGGTATTTGTAGTTTCTTATGTTGCCATAAACTTTTGTATAGCACGATTATTTGGTCTAAGTTTTAATCACTATAATAACGGCAATATGTGGGTTGGTGCCTATCATTTTTTAAGATTGGCTGAGCTAATTATCATAACTGCCCTTTGTTTCGTAAGGGGGCTTAGGTGTTTTCTCAGACCTTTGATATGGTTTGATATATGCCTTGTCGTTTCATGGATTTTCGATACCTTTTTCCATTGGGTACTTTTTGAAGAATCAATAAGTTTAGTGTTCATAGCGCTTGCTGTTGTTATTACATTGGTGGTTATGCTGGGCTTTGCTGCGAAAATTATTTCCCGTATTCTAAATAAGATAGATTTTTATAAAAAATATAAGCCGTATATCTTTATGGCGATATTTATCTTGGTTTATCTATCGATTTTTACGATTAATTTGTTTATTTCTCCCGAATATGCAGTACTTAACCGAAATCAGTCTTATACCGGAAGAATGTGGATGGTAGGTAACATTTTGCTGATAATGGTAGCTATATATTATTTATTTAAGATTAAGCATTTTAATTGGGCCGATCTCGTTGTTGCGGTGTTATTGGGTGCGGCACCTTTTGTGTTTGAACATAATCCGATAACAGCGCTTGAAACCGGGCTTTGTTATTATGCGGCTTGCGGGATTTTCAGAAAATGCTCGTACGATAAAAAAGTGTTTAATTTTGATTTTGTTAATAGTTTGAAATCTTTTGGTATAGGTATGCTTTGCGGAATACCGCTATCAATTATAAATGTTTTGATTGATGGAGAGCATGGTTTTCTTGATCCTCAAGTTTGGGATTTGTCGAACATTTGGAATTCTTTGCTTAATTCCAGCGGCGCCATGTCTGAAGAGATTACATATCACTTTTTGCCATTTGCCATGGTGGTATATTGGTTTGGGAGCAAGATGCCCAAGAATTATAAAGCGCAGATGCCTATTTATGTGTTTTTGATATTGCCTCATGCTATGCAACATATAGCAACAGGGTTTGCTTTGAATCCTGTGTTAGCCATTTTGGACTGCATAAAAGAATCCATTATATTTGGAATACCATTCATATGGCTTATGAAAAATAAAGGCATCCAGTCGAACAGTATGGCACATACAATTGTTGTGCTGCTATATCGTATGTGCGGTAATAAATATGTAAGTTAGCAAAATACTTTCTTTTCATTTTGGTATTTTTAGTGTTTGCCCTGCATGAATTATGTCAGATTTTAAAGCGTTCAGAGATTTTATCTCTTTATATTTTGAACCACTTCCGAGATACCTTTCGGATATTGTCCACAAGGTGTCTCCTTTTTTAACGGTGTAACAAAAATAATTTGAATTATTTGATTTTCCAAACCCGTTTAAGCCTTTTGTTTTAATTATTTCTGGATAGTTTTTGTAAGAAATATCGATGTCAACGTTTCCGTATATGCCATTTATTGTACCTTTATCGAGTTTTTGCCATATTCCGCACGAAATTGCCGGATTATT
The DNA here is from genome assembly GCA_030523605.1 of Clostridia bacterium. GTDB lineage: Bacteria > Bacillota > Clostridia > Oscillospirales > Acutalibacteraceae > UMGS1491. Next base: position 2,108 of record JAUNIE010000063.1, read on the forward strand.
GGTACCCCACTGCGCAAGCCAAAGATCATATTTTTGTATAAGTTCATCTTTTATAAGATAATTATTAAGCCAGTTAAGGTTGCAATAAAACATTGCGTAGTAACCGCTCATCTCAATTTCCGAGCAAAACGCTTTAACTATATCAGTTCTTTGACGATTTGAAAGTTTTAGCATTTCTTTGTCTTCAATATCGAAACAAATAGGATATTCAAATCTCATATTTCGTATATTTTCCAGGCAAAACTCAGCTTCACGTTTTGCATCGTCAATAGAATCCGCATAAGAGTAATGATAGCATCCTAATGAAATCCCCATGATTTTTGCATGTTCATAATTTTCTTTGAATTTTTTGTCGGTTTGGTTAGGTGATTTTTTGCCCCAACCCTCACGAATAATCGCAAATTTTACTCCAGCGTTTTTTACTTTTTTCCAGTCGATATTTCCTTGCCATTTTGAAACGTCAATTCCTTTTGCTTCCATAATTTTATTCCTCCTTATTACCCAGCTTTAAAACTAATTTTTTTGCCGTTTTTTGGTCAAATATAAAAATGTGAAACATTTTAGCTTGAATTTTTGAGTTTTGTTTCACATGGTATTTATTGTTTTTGTAAATAAAAAAACTTTTTTGCTGAAGTAGCTTGAGGCTTATATTAATTTTTGTGTGTCAAGTTAGTGTTTAAAAAAGTTAATCTCCAAAAAATTCGAATAAATACTGAGCATATAGAGCTTTTAACAAGCGTTTTGTAAAATATTTTTAAAAAACTTGACAAATGATATACATATATATATATATATAATAAGCATAACACTTGGCCTGTTTCGGGTGAATATTTTAAAGGAGATGTATTAACTATGGGACTAAAAGATTATTTTTTAACGTCATCAAAAACCAGATCTGCTAAGAAAAAGTTGGAGACTATTGATAAGCAGAATTTGGAAAAATTCTTAAAAAAAGATTTTGACAAAGAAGTAACAAGTGTCAGTAATGTTGATCAGGTGTTCAATTTTGTTAGACCCGATGGCAAGGCCAATGTCGGGCAATTTGCAAAGGAACTTGAAGATGTAAGTAAATTAAAAAATTTTGTGGATGCTATAAAAGATCAAGCAAAATCTGTGGGTACAAAAAGCGAAGGCCTTTTTCGTAGATTAATCTATACCCCGCTCCAAAACTTATCAGATGAAGAAAGTATAAAAGGATTTTTTGGAGACGATGGAAATATAGAAAAGCTCAAGAAAAATATAAAGCTATTCCTGCTTGCTAAAAAGGATAAAGAAATTGAAGGAGAAGAATTTGACGAAGAAGATAAAAAAATACGCCGAAAACATAATGCAAGTGTAATTGAAAAACTTAAAAGTAAAAGACTTTCAA
>JAUNIE010000025.1 GCA_030523605.1 Clostridia bacterium
GGTTCAGCTTGAAACCGATAAAAATTCACTAAGAAACTACATTTCGGCTATCAATCACGGAGTAAGTGAAATTACGGCATTTGAAAAGACAATGTCGAGTGCAAGCGAAGCAGCCAAGAATTACGCCAAAAGCAATGATTCTTCTTCGCTTAGTGTTAAGAATTTTATTTCACTTCAAAAATCTTTAAATAGTGCGACAAAATCGACTATCCTCTCAACAATCGCTTTAACTGTTGCTGAAACCGCATTAAATGCAGCTCTCACAATGGGGCTTAGTTTGGCAATTGAAGGACTCGTTTCGTGGTTTATAAATCTTGGAAATGCACAACAAAGAGCGGTTGATAGTGCCGATGAGCTTGCTCACAGTTATCAAGAACAGATGAAAGCTCTTAGTGTCAACTCTAAGAATGTTCAAACTATTTCGCAAGAATATGAGAAGTTATCAAAAGGTGTAAACTCGTTTGGCGAAAATATTTCATTAACTAACACAGAGTATCAAAGATACAATGAAATCGTTAATCAAATTGCAGATATGTTTCCTCAATTAGTCGAGGGGCGAACCGCCGAAGGCAATGCAATTATTAAACAAAAAGGCAGTATCGAAGCATTAAATAAAGCTCTCAAAGAGCAAAAGCAACTTGCGAATGACGAGATAATCAAAAATCAAGAAGATATTTTTAAGGGATTTCGTCAGACTTCCTTTGAAGGAATCACCACATGGACAACACAAAAAGATGCTCTATACAAAGACAAACAAATTTTAGAAATCCTTATTAAAGATATTGATGATTACAACAAGCTTATAAGCGAACACGCTAATATGGATTTCTACTCCGCAAATCTTCTTAAAAAAGTCGGAGTACATGATTTTGACGAGATGTCGCCGAGATCCATTTTTGAAAGTCTAACAAAAAACAAAAATTTAGTTCTTTCACATTATCGAACTCTTGTAGCGGAGATTAACTCGGAAATAGCAAAAATTCAGCCCATAATGACCGCTAATCTTGAAAATTCTGATGACTATCAAAAACTCGATGAAAACGTTCAAAACTACGTTAAATCTATGGTCGGTGCTATTGACATAGCTACGCTTAGCCAATTTCAAAATGCGGGTCAAATGAACTCATGGATTGACCTTAACATTTTGCAGCCGATTGTAAACAATCAGGATAACGTCAGAGAAAAACTACGCAGTTTATTCTCGCTTGATAAAGAAAGCTTACCGGCTGATGAATACATTTTGGCGGTTAATGGTTTGGTTGAAGAAATCGCAAACACGCTTAACTTAGACCCGATTGTACTCAAAACAAAACTTGGATTTTCTGATATTTCTGCAAGCATAGACGAAACCAAGAATTCACTACCCGAACTTTCAAAGGAAGTTGACAGTTTAAACTCATCGTTTGATTCGATTGAAAAATCAATAAACAATATGGCTTCCTCCCTTTCACTTCTTGACAGTACGATTAAAAACGTAACAGATGGGACATACCTTTCGGGTCAGGAAGTTTCAAAATTAATCATGAAATATCCTGAACTTTCGGATAAAATCTTGCAGACCTCAAAAGGTTATACCTTTGAGATTGAAGTTTTGCAGAAACTCCGAGAGGAAAAAGTAAATGAACAAAAAACAGCTATTCAAGCAGAGATTAATATCACCGAAAAAACTCTTGAAAGTATAAAATCAAGGCTCATTGGCTATCAATCTGAAATCGGAGCAATTAATAGCGTAGCACAGGCTAAAGCGGCACTCGCAAATATTGACACAGAATCTCAAAATGAAAATATATTTTCTAAAATCTGGAGAGGAATCACAGGTAGACCGCAGATTTCTAAAATAAAATCAGACCTCGAAGGTTACATTGATTTATCAAGCAAAATTGAGAATGCACATAAAAGAATCGGTGCTTTAAATACAAGTCTTTCGCTTGTTTCACTTCCTAACTATTCTCATGCAGTAAATAACGCTTCAAGAGCTACCAAAGACCATAATAAAGCGTTAAATGATAATAAAAAGGCTCTTGATAATCAGAAAAAGGCACTAGAAGATAGTCAAAAAGCAATAAACAATTTACTTGATATGACTGTCAAAATGATAAAAAGGCAAAAAGAAAATGAAAAAGAAGCTTTAAAAGAAAGTCTTGACGGATATAAAAAGAAAATTGACCTAATGAAGCAAACGCTTGATATTAGAAAAGACGAGTATCACTATCAAAAAGAGCTTTCGGATAAGAATTTTGAAATAAATAAAATCCAAAACAAATTAAACGCTTTAAGGTTTGATGATAGTGCCGAAGCCCAAAAGAAGCGTAAAGAGCTTGAAGAAAAGCTAAAAAAAGACAACGAAGATTTGCAAAAATTCTTATATGATAATGGTGTTGAAAGACAGAAAAAAGCTCTTGATATTGAGTATAAGCAATTTAAAGACTCTAACGATAAGCGAATTAAATCTATTGACGAATACCTAAAAGAAGAAGGGCGAATCAGGCAAGAAGCAATGAATTTGATTCAAAATCGCTCACAAGAATTTTACGATAATTTGATGAAATGGAATGCAGATTACGGCGATGGTATGACTTCAACAGTCATAAACGCATGGAATAAGGCTTATGCTGCTCTTGATAGATTTCACTATAAGCAATTCGGTGTATCGGGTGCTTTGTCGGATATTACTTCACAGATTGCCGGAATATCTGCACAAATACAAAATGCAAGTAATGAGATGCACGGTCTTTCTGGAGCTTCACAAGAGGCAGCAAGAGCTTTAGGCTCAGCAGCTAGAGAATATCGGAGTTTAAACCAAGCAGAAAGAGAAAACGAGATTGCCAGACTTCAACGATTAATTGAAAGCATGAGTGCAGACAGAGGTGCAGAACCTTCACTTAGTTATTACAAGCGAAAGCTTTACAGCTTACGTGGGTATGCAAAAGGAACTTTTTCGGCTAAAAAAGGTGTTGCAAAAGTATTTGAAGAAGGTAGCGAAACTATTCTTAATAAGGAATCAGGTGGTAAATATCGCTTGATGAACGAGGGCGATATTGTTTTTAATCATGAAGCTACCAAAAGGCTTTGGGATTTTGCAAATAACTCAAAATATTTTATTAGTAGGAATATTTCTAAAAACATTCCCAAACACAAAGAAGTAGCAATAAATCACACTTATACCAATAATTCTTCGCCTGTAATAAACCTAAACATAAGCGGAAATGCCGATAGAGAAACAGTAAATGCTCTGAAAAAAGAAAGCGAAAACATTATTAGAAAGGCGGTTGAAATGACTTTTAAAACCGCTAACAAACACGCAAATATAATGTGATACTAATTGCTTAATTTTTCGAAGTTTTGTATCATAATAGACGTTGTTTTGAAAAAGGAAGGGTTGAATGGTATGAAAAAGAACGTTTTAATATTGTCGGGTAGCCCAAGAAAAAACGGAAATTCTGAACTACTTTGTGAAGAATTTTTAAGAGGTGCAGATGAAGCAGGGCATGAAGTGGAAATAGTAACTTTGTTTGATAAGAAAATTAATTACTGCAAAGCTTGTTATTACTGTGAGGGACATGGTGGAACGTGTGTTATAAAAGATGATATGGCTGAAATTCTTGAAAAAATAAGCGAAGCCGATGTTATCGTTTTGGCAAGCCCTGTTTATTTTTACTCTATCTGTGCCCAAATGAAAGCGGTTATTGATAGATGCGTGGCAAAGTGGAAGGAAATCAAAAATAAGGAATTTTATTACATCATGACTGCTGCTGATACTGGTGAAGGTGTTATGGATTGCACACTTGAATGTTTCAGGGGCTTTGCAAAATGTCTTGACGGCTCGATTGAAAAAGGTGTGATCTTCGCCAAAGGAGTTTATGAAAAAGGCGAAGTTAAAGGCACAAGATATATGCAAGAAGCTTATGAAATGGGAAAAAGTATAAATTAAGATTTTGGAGGTAAATATGGCATACACATTAAAGGAAGTTACAATAAGAACCAACAACACTCCTGATGGAGTAAAAAGAATAGAAAAATTATGGGAAGATATTGGAACAGGAAAACTACCTATTCTTTTTGATAGTAAACATAACTTTCAAAATGGTGTTTCCCCAATTTCGAAATATAGCAATTATGAGTCTGATGAAAATGGTGATTATGATTTAACCGTTATGGGTGTAAAGTCAGATTTCTTTGCTCATCTTGAAAACAAAGTTAAAAGTGGAGAATATAAAAAATACGAGTATATTGATGAAAGTATAATGGCAAGTACGCAAAATGCTTGGAAAACAGTTTGGAAAGATCAAAAAGATGGTCTTATAAACAGAGCATACAAAATAGACTATGAAAGTACTGTGCCCGCCGAGTATACTAAGGATAATAAAGCACATTGTTATCTTTGGATTTCAATTAAATAGTTTTGTTTTATCAAATATTGGTAAGTAAAATGTTTTAAATCTTGTCTGTAAAATGTACAGATGAGATTTTTTATTTTATAAAGAGGAGGTCAATTAATGAGTTTTCTTGGAAATTATTTTAATTTTGCCGGAATAAATTCAAAAGATTTCGGCTTAAAAATCGTTTCAATAAATGGCAATTTAACCGATATTCCCTCAGGTTCGGGCTATGAATACCAAACTGTTTCAGCTATCAGAAATCCAAAAAAGTTATTCTTAGGATTAAAAGAATCAAATACTTTAGAATTTCAAATTGAAATAGTTTCAGAAATTCCTATTGACCTTCCGACTTTTCTAAGAATTAAGCACTGGCTTTTCGGAAATTTTGGGTATCAAAAACTTCAGATTGAGAGTGAATGGTATGAAGATTTTTATTTTAACTGCTTGCTAAAACCTACCGAAGATATTAAATTTGGCGGAGAATGTTTCGGCATCCGATGTACAGTAGAGTGTGATTCTCCCTATGCTTATACTTTCCCTACGACTAAAATTTACACTTTTGATTCTTCTATAATGAACCCCTTTGAGTTTGATAATTTATCGGCTGAAATCTATGGTTTGCGACCTATCATGGAGTTTAAGCTTTCAAAATCAGGCAAAGATTTCAAGATTGCAAACCTAAAAACTAATAGAACTTTTGAAATGACTGGTTTATCTCCTCATGAGGTGATAATAGTTGATAATCAAAACGAGATTATCACTTCGAGTACAGAATTAAATCGTTTCAAAAACCTATCAAGAGGCAGAAATCAAGGGTATTTAAGTTTTGCTCATGGAGTTAATAAATTTGAGTGTTATGGATATGCTGAGTACTTGAAAATTACCTATCAATTTGCAGTACGGCTTGGAGGAGGATAGTATGAACTTTGAATTTGATATAAATAAAAGTTATGAAATACCGATAATAACGCTTTGTAATCCGAACTTTAGCGTTGTTACCGATATTACAAACATCACTAATTTACATATAAAACCGAGATTTAATGCGGTTTCGGAAGTGAACTTTGATGTGTATAAAAACGATTTTTATGATTTGGTTTCGAAGAATAGGCTTTTGAAAATTCAAGGTTTCGGATATTTTGTGATAGTTTCAGTAACCGAAACAAACGAAGGAACTTCACCATATAAGTCTATTACTGCATATTCTTATGAGTATACTTTAAACTCAAAAGGTGCAAATATCAAAGATGGAACATACAAGTTTTATGACCCCGTGAACCCAAAAGGGACATTAATCCAAAGGCTTTTAGAAATCGCACCGTCTTGGAAAATAGGTACGGTTAGCAGTAGCCTATGGAGTAAGTATAGAACTTTTGAAATACCGACTAATAGTTTGTATTCCTTTTTAATGGAAGATGTCGAGAAAGCGTATGAGTGCATTTTTGATTTTGACACGGAAAACAAGATCATAAACGCTTATACTTCGGAAGATACCATCAAAGATACTAACATAAGTCTTTCGTTTCATAACCTCGTTAAAAATGTGAAAATTGAAGAAACAACAAAAGACATAATCACTTGTCTTAGCGTGCATGGTTCGGGTGATTTTGCAATTAATGAAGTTAATCCTTTGGGAACATCAAATATTTATGACTTTTCGTATTATCTAAATGAAAATTGGATGCAAAAATCTCTGATAGACGCTATAAAAAAGTGGGATAAAAAAGTCAAAGACTCCGAAAAAATGTATTCTGAAAATTTTTCTAAACTTCGGGATTTAAACGCAGAACTTCTGAAGCTTCAAGGTGAACTTGCGACTTCAAAAAACAATTTAAAAGCACAGGAACAAGTCAGAAGTGCCCAAATGCCAAACATTTCAAAAAATGTTGTTAATAAAATAAATACATTAAATAAGGAAATTTCAGCAAAGCAAAAAGAAATTGATTCTAAAAACAAGGCAATAGCAAAGGTTAACAAGACTTTGCAAGATATAAATAATAGTCTTAAATTTGCGAATAACTTCACAAAAAATCAGCTATTAGAACTTGATAACTTTATTTTTGAGGCAAGCTATACCAATTCAAATTTTGTTGTTACGGATAAGATGACTACAACAGAAATTCAAGATATGAGTAGGCAGCTTTTAGAACGTGGCAAGAAGGAAATGAAAAAGCTTTCGCAGCCCTCTTTTACGTTTAGTATGGAGCTTGCGAATTTTTTATTTGTCGAAAAGTTTAAGCCTTTCATAGACGAACTGAAGCTTGGAAGTTTAATTCATGCGGAAGTTAAAGACGATGTTTGGGTTTCACCTATACTTTTAGAAATTGATATTGATTATGATAGCCCCGAAAATTTTACCATGACGTTCGGAAACAAATTCCGTTTAGAAACGAACGAATGGACTTTTAATGAACTTTTCAATCAAAGCAAGACATCAAACTCTGTTTCGAGAAATTACAGTGGTTTAATTGCCCCAATCAAAAATGGAGGTTTAAATGACGAAGTTACGGCATATATGAAAAACTCTCTAAATGCTGCAAATCAAGAAATTATCAGCTCGGAAAATCAAGATATTTCGGTTGGTAGTTATGGCATTAGAGGGCGCAAAAAGCTTGATGACGGAAATTTTGATAAAAAACAAATTATGATAACTAATAATCTGATTTGTATGACCGATGATAATTGGCAGACAAGCAAGCTGGCAATCGGTAACCTGGACGGTAATTATGGTGTTATTGCCGATACGGTTGTTGGCAAACTTGTTGCCGGAAAGACACTTACAATCAGCAACGAAGGCAGTAATTTTAAGGTCGATGCAAAAGGCGCAACTCTTAAGAATGCGAGCTTCACTATTGAAGCCGGAAACTCCAAGATAATTCAAAATGCAAAAGACGGATTTAAAATCCAAAAGAAAGACAATAAGAATTGGAAAGATCAGTTTTATGCGGATAAAAACGGCAATTTGAATATGACCGGAAAAATTAATATCGCAAAAAATAGTCATGTCGGAGGTCTTGAAATCACCGATAAATCAATTAAAAGCTCTAATGGAAACATTGTACTTGAAAGTAATGGTAATGCTAAAATCGGGGCATTAAAAATAGATGGGAACAATGCACGCTTTGACGGAACAATACGAGCCGACCGACTTGAAGGGCAAATAGTCAACCATCAGCTTAAGAATAACGCAGTTACAGGCTCGAAAATCTCAAATGACACCATTTCGGGATCAAAGCTAAATTACGGAACAATAACACGCAGAGAAATCGGAAACAAGGCAGTTGGAAGTACTGAAATTATCAGGACAGGAAAAGCCGGACTTGACAGCATTTACGCAACTCACGCATATATTGATAACCTGTATGTTAAAAAAACAGGAACATTTGCAGGAGAATGTAAATGGACAGACGGCGGTAAAACTTCAACTATTAGGCAATCGCAAGGAAGATTGATTTTAGAAGCAAATGATAAGCTTCAAATTAAATGCCCACAAAACAGCGGCGTTGCAATAAGTGGTAAAACAGCAGTTTTCGGAGATACTATAATTTTTGGCGATTTTATGGTTGGAGAAAATCACAAAAAGAATTGCATACAAGCTACCGAACATTATGGCAAAAGACTAATCAACGCTTATGAAACAGCAGAGTATTACTATGGTGATATTGGTGAGAATGAAATTAAAAATGGATTGTGCCAAGTGGACATAGACCCTATTTTTTCCGAATGTGTAAATTTAAAAGCCGGTTATCAAGTTTTCCTTACCCCTTATGGAAAAGGAGAACTTTTCGTTTTGGAAAGGTTTGATAATTGCTTTGTTATTTGCGGCGATGATATGAAATTTGGGTGGGAATTAAAAGCTAAACGTAAAGGCTTTGAAAACGCAAGGCTTGAAGAATACAAAGAATAAAAGAATCACTTATCAATTATTTTGATAAGTGATTAATTTGATACTTACTAAAAAAGATCACTATGTGTCCCTGTGCGATAAAGTGAAAGAAGTGAAATCTCTTTATCCACCTTATAAATAAGAACCCAATCGTTACCGACATGGCAATCCATATATCCCTTAAATTCACCGATCAAGTTATGGTTCAAGTACTTTTCGGGTAGAGGTTCCTCGTTTGCAAGCATGGTGATAACTTCTTTTAAAGCAGTCATATTAAAATTTCTCTTTTTAAGAGTTTTCAGATCTTTTTTAAATTTATTGTGATATTTAATTTCCAGCATAACTTTATATTTCCAAATCCTCAAATAATTCTTCTGTTGAACTAAATTTTTTACTCATTCCAATACCTTTCTCGGATTCACGAATAGCCCTTTTGGTTTCTTCGTTTGGAATATCAAGTTTAAGCCTAAACGGTATTCCGTGTTCTCTTATAGACTGTTTTAAAAATATATTTACGGCGGTTGACAAATCTATACCAAGCTCCGCAAAAATCATCTTTGCATTGTCTTTTACTTCTTTATCCACACGAACAGTCATTGTTGTAGCACTCATATTAATTCCTCCCTTTTTCAGTATATGCCTATTATAGCATATTGTTATTACGTTGTAAATACAATATACAAGTTTTTTGTAAATTAAAGGAGGTGGTAAAATTTATGGATTCATACATTACAAGATTACAAGACATCGAGCTAATTGCCGGTGATAGCAAAATCGTTTTAGAGTTTCAGGTTTTCTATGAGGACGGTGAACCACTTGATTTACAGGATGATAGTGCAAAATGGTATCTTTCACCTATCGGTATGAAGCATAGTCCAATTCTTATAAAAGATTGCACTGTTCTTCGGGACGGCGATGCCGAAACAGGATATTTGTATTACCGATTCACTGTTAGTTTAGATGAATCTGACACAGAAAACTTATATGGAAAGTATGTTCATCAGCCTGTTCTCATAGACCGCAAAGGTCAGAAATTCAGACGTGCTGAAGGATATATAACATTCAAACCTCAAATTAAAGAAAATTAGAAAGGAAATGATTTTATGATAACAAAATATCAAGCAGACCTCGAAAATAATCACATTAGAGGAATTAGCAACTATACACCGCCAATATATACTTATATCGGATTATCAACTGTGGCGATTGACGATTCGGGAACATTACCCGAAAATGCCGAACCTGATGCTTCTACCGGATATGCGAGGATAAGAGTTAGAAATAATTCAGAAACTTGGAACGACTCTGCAAATGGTGTGATCTCAAACAAAATACGTCTTGAATTTCCGAACGAGTTTACCGCAAATGCAGGAATCGCAAGATACATTTTCGAGCTTGATGAAGCGGGCAAAGTAATGTACTACTCCGAACTTACCCAAGAGATAACGCTATATCAAGGAATGAACGTATTTTTTGCAGAGGGCGATATAACGTTCGAACGTACAAATCAAATTGCAGTTTCAAGCTAAAAAGAAGTGAACACAGATGAATAAGATACTAAAAATCTATGTCAAAAATGACCCAGTTTTTAAATATGTGGTTGAAGATTATCCCTTTTATGAAGGGATATTTTTTCATGCAACAGACTACTTAAAGATGAATGTTTTGCATACTCATTATACCTTTAGAAACCGCATTAATATGGGAAATCAGACAATCAATATTTCTGAAAATCTAAGGTTAAATCTGCATTTTAAACCTCAAATTTTGGAGATGTCAACAGTTTTAAATGCGGCCGTAAAATCAAATCTTAAATCAAAAACCACATTTAAAGATTACCAGAAATCGAGATTTAAACTATGTTGTGGAATGCGTGTTCAAATGAGAGATAAGACGTGCTTTAAGAGTAGTGCCGCAGCGCATTTAATTAGGATGACAAAACTAAAAACTCACGATCCATTTATTCTTAGAAACCGAGATGCCATGCAGCTCGATGATATGGACGGAGAAATAATTATTTAACTAAGGAAGTGATTTTATATGCCAAGCAAAACAGATTTTGGGGATTTGACCCTTTATTCTTCATCGGGTGCAGATGCCGAAGAAACGTTTCTGAAATTTAGGACAGATATTGCCGGAACAGGTTCCGACAGTAACTTTAGCAAAATAGCGAGTATTCTATCTTCACATGATTTCTACATTCAAAACGATAGAAGAATTTTTGATGTTTCTTTGCAAAGAGTTTCAGACAATTACTACGAATCAATATCATCTGAAATGACAAGATATTTTCCGTATATGCTAATTATTTTCGATGTATCTGATTCAAACACCGACAGCGTTTCTGTAAACATAAACTCTTTAGGAAATCTTCCGATTAAAAAGTTCGATGTTTCGGGGAATATCGTGAATTTGGAAAGCGGAGATTTAACCGCAAATGCTAAGTATTTAGCCGAATATGTAGGTGAATACTTTATTTTGTTAAGTAGGTTTACGGCAAAAGAAATTCTTGAAAAATTGAAAACTGTTGACGGCACATCGAGTGGCTTAGACGCTGACCTTTTAGATGGAAAACATGGTAGTGAATACGCTTCGTCTTTGCAAGGCGAAAAAGCTGACAGCTCTGTTCAAGGTGTAAAAGGAAACGGCACTTTAATTGAAAAAGATGAAAATAACGTTGTAAACGTAACTCCCTCGAATATCGGTGCTGCGACTTCTTCACATAGCCACGATAATGCAAGCACATCGAGTGCCGGATTTATGAGCAGTTCTGATAAATCTAAGCTTGACGGAATTGCAACAGGTGCAACTAAAAACGTTATAACTAACGGAACGGGAAGTCCTTCAGGAGGCTCAAATGGTGATGTGTATTTTAAGCACAGTTAGGAGGTGATTATGCGTGTCAATAACCATCAAAATGGGCGATAATCCGCAGCCGACTTGCACTATTTCTCTTTCGAGTTCGTCATTTGATAATGGCACAGCGACCGCTACATTTAGTTATACTTTATCTGCAATGTCTGGGTATAACTATTGGGGTTACGGAGTTACTTTGGAGTACGGAGGCGGTTCGTCGCTCGGCAGTAGCGTTAATTTAATTGGTACGTCAACGAGTCAATGGCCCGCAAAATCAGGCTCAATTACAATAACCAAAACAAATGTTTCTACCTCTCCGCAATACTTTTATTTTAGGTTAAATGCAGTTGCATCAACATCAGGCACTCCGGGAGCTACAAGCTCTTACGAAGTGTCTTTTAATATTGACCGCAAAACCGAGTTTGGGGGTGCGGATAATTTCACTCTTGAGGGTACTACAAAAGCCACTTTTACACCTTACAAATCTTCATATACCCACAATCTATATATTGATTTACTCACAGACGGAAACACTTGGATAACTCGTACAGGATACACAAGCGGTTCTACAATAACGATTTCGGATAGTGAAATTCTAAGTGCTTATAGTCAGCTATCAAGTTACAAACCGGGACAAACTGTTTCGGTTAAGTATTATCTTGCGACTTTTTCTGGTAGCACAAGTCTTGGAGGTGTGTCTTTATGGAAAACAATGACTATTGGTGGAACGGCAAAGGTAAATGTTAGTGGAAGCTGGAAAAATGCAATTCCTTATGTGAAAAGTGGCGGAAGTTGGAAACCATCTATCGCTTACATCAAAGCGAGTTCATCTTGGAAACGAGGAAAAGTTTAAATATGAAAGGAGATTAAAACTATGGCAATGGTAACAATCGGCGGATTTTTCGGAGAGGTTCAGAAAGACGTGGATTTAATCCCAATATTTCGAGAAAATGAACTTTCTAAAAATCCCGATTCTTTTTTAAAAACAGCAAAGTTGATAATCAAAAAAATAGCAATTTCAGCACCTTCGGGTTCGAAATTCAAAATTAATGATGCGGAATTTTCAATGCCCGGAACTACTTTTGAGCTTGCCTATGGTGTGGTTGATATTCAGAAACTATCGTTTTCTCAAAATACTGAAGTAACTATAGCTTATGCTTACTAATTCGAAAGGTGGTGGTGTATTTGAATGCAGATAACAATGTTTTCGGAGGATATGGTTCGGGGGGTTCGGGGAACGTCTATTGGGGCGATATAACCGGAAATATAGATAATCAAACTGACCTTATCGAAAGACTTTGTCATGTGTACGAAGTTACCTTAAATCCTAATGATTGGGAGTTTTTGAGCGGCAGTAATATGTATGTTCAAACAAGTAGCGTTCCAAAAATAAAATCCACAGATTATGTAGTCGCTTACATTAAGTTTAGTGATACCAAAACGGTTTCTGAAAAAGAAACATCTTATTGGAATAAAATCGAAAAAATAGCCGTATTTGACGGATACATAGTAACTTATATCAACGAATCCCCCGATACAACTCTCAATGTAGTCCTAAAAACATAGATGAAAGGAGTTGCTTTTATTGGGGGATGCAATATTTACAAGATGTATATCGGGACCAAGTATTTTACCTATTGGAAAGGGTGGTACAGGCGGAAGTAGTGCAAAGTCAGCAAGGACTAATTTGGGAGTAATGACAGAAACGCTACTTTACAGCAATTCAAGCGGTACAATCAGCACGATTACTCTTTCTGACAGTTACAAAAACTACGATTATATCGAGGTGTTTTTTCACGACAATGGTGTATGCAATAGCGTGCGACTTCGAACCACACGAGGACAAGTTCAATTAACGAATGATTACGTTTCATCTACCACTAACCCATCATCGCTTTATACACATACGGCACTACTAACTTTTACTGACAACACAGCAACATTCATAAGACAAGCGGTATTTACTGTAACTACTTCCGATAACGCTTCCATTGACAGAACCGCAAGCAATAGTGTACGTGTATATCGAATTGTTGGTTACAGTTATTAATTAAAGTTTGAGGGGGTGATTTTCATTGGGGATGCGATATTTACCCGGTGCGTGACTGCACCAAGCATTTTGCCTATCGGTAAAGGCGGTACCGGTGCAACTACCGTGTCGGAAGCACGCACTAATCTGAACGTAATGACAAGTGTACAACTGTTTTATAATTCTTCAGGTACTCACGGCACTATAACTCTTGCCGATACTGTTGCGAATTATAATGCAGTTGAAATTTTTCATTATGAAAACGATTACGGCAAGTTAAATGCGGACAGTCTGAAATTTTGGAATAATAAATCTTCATCTTTTGATTGCGTATTCACAACGTCATGTCCGCTGGTAGTAAACAGCGAAAATCAAATAAAGTTTTTTTCGGTGGCGATAACTGTTGCCGGAAAAACAATTACTTTCGGGAACGAAAAAATGATAACTTTCAGACCTAAATCTACTACAAGCACTAATGGACAAGTACATTTGATTGACTTCACAAGTTATGGGACGCACCAAATATACAAGGTTGTGGGATACAAGTATTGATACCACTGAATATCGAGTTTAGGGGGGATTATTATTGGGGATGCGATATTTACAAGATGTATATCGGGACCAAGTATTTTGCCTATTGGCAAAGGTGGCACAGGAGGCACAACGGAAACTCAAGCACGCACAAATCTTGGAGTTATGACGGCTATTGAACTTTACTACAATGCAAGCGGTAATTCAGGTACAATCACACTATCGTCATCAATAGCGAATTACCAAATAATAGAGATTTTTTATATGCTGTACACTCTAAGCGCCGACTGGCATCACAGCATAAAACTATACAATAAAGGGGCATCGGAGATTGTTTCGTCATTAGTTAATGCTATCGGCGGAACGTATAGCAGCAATTCAAGATTGAAGTTATATGGGAGTAATTTGGGGATAACGGTTAACACGTTGACTCGTGGGGCAAACACAATGAGTAACATTACAGGAACCAACACCACAGTTGCACAAGTACCGTCCACAGATATTCCAAAAATTTACAGAATAGTAGGATATACATACTAAAATCAGGAGGAAATTAAAATGGCAATAATCAAAAGCATAACACTTGATAATGGTGTTGCTGTTAACTACCACAGGGTTGTTAGTGTTAACAACATCACCAATATTTCGAGCATAATTGAGGTCGCAAGTTATACAAGCAAAGCTAAGCGTGAAGAAGAAAAGCAAGCAATAAGCAGTGGAGAGCCTATGAATGTTTTTATTCATTCGCAGTACTTGAGCGTACCTTATAATTCTTCACTGAACGTAAATTCGGCTTATGAGTATCTCAAAAGCACGGATGAATATTCAGGCGGAACTGATGATTTAGACTAATTATATTTTTAAAATTTTAGGAGGATTTTTAATTATGAGTAATGCAATTATAGTAAGAGCAGGCAACGTAACCAAAAATTACGTTGATACAAATTTAGATATTAAAGTTGATAAAGTGTCAGGAAAAGGGCTATCAACAAATGATTATGATAACGCAGCAAAAGCAGCGGTTGATGCTTTGGGTACGGCTTCAACTTGCAACACAGGAACAAGTCAAGGGAATGTCCCGGTTTTAAATTCAAGCGGAAAACTTGATACAACGATTCTTCCTTCGCTTGCTATTACAGACACATTTACGGCGAGCAGCCAAGCGGCAATGCTGGCACTAAGCGCAGATAAAGGAGATGTATGTGTACGCACAGATGAAAGCAAGACATATATACTTCAAAGCGAACCGGCAAGCACGCTGGCAAATTGGATCGAGCTTGCAACACCAACAGATTTAGTACAATCGGTTAATGGCAAAACCGGAACTGTCATACTTAATTATGAAGATGTCGGAGCAGTTCAGGCAAACTCGGCGATCACAGGTGCCACAAAGTGCAAAATCACTTATGATTCCAAAGGTTTGGTAACCGCAGGAGCCGACCTATCTGCTTCGGATATTCCCGATATTAGCGCAACTTACGAAACAAAATCAAATAAATCCGATAGTTATTCTGCAAGTTCATCCACAACTTATGCTTCAACCAAAGCATTGGTGGACGGCTTAACAACAAAAGCAGAAGTTTCAAACTATTCCGCAACAATCACAACAACTTGGACGGAAGGATCAAATTCAGTTTATTCTCAAACCATATCGGTTCAAGGGGTTTTAAGTACAGATATACCTATAATTGATGTTGTATTAGATAGCGACCCAGTGGCGGCACAATCGCAACTTGACGCTTGGAGCTATATTTCACGCATTTCAACAAGTAATAATGCAATTACTGTTTACGCAGTAGGGGTAGCGCCGTCTACTGCAATCCCGATTCAAATACTTTGCGTGCGGTAACTTTATGGCTATATCAAAAAATCAAGCCAAAACGGGCTTTTTTATTTTGCTTAAAAAACGGCAAAAAATATAATTTTTTAAAAGATTATTGAGGAGGAAGAATTATGAAATTAAAAGGAATTGATGTTAGTAAGTGGCAAGGCACAATTAATTGGAACGAAGTAAAAAAAGATGGCACGGAGTTTGCAATTTTAAGAGAAGGATGGGGTAAAAAAGCGCCTACCCAGATTGATAAAAAATTTAAAGAAAACTATGAGAATGCAAAAGCAGTAGGAATACCTGTCGGCACGTACCATTATTCTTACGCTGATTCGGTTGACGATGCAAAGCGTGAAGCCGAATTCTGTTTGGAAAATATAAAAGGTTTAAAGCTCGAATATCCTGTTTGCTTCGACATAGAAGATAGGACGATGTTATCACTTAGCAATCGTCAAAGAACAGACATTGTAAAAGCTTTTTGCGGTGAAATCGAAAAAGCGGGATATTATGCTATGTTTTACTGTAACGCTCATTGGTTAAATAACTATCTTATTAAAGACGAACTAATTCAAAAATATGACCTTTGGCTTGCACAGTGGAATGTTGGCGCTCCGGCGGTTTCGTGTGGAATTTGGCAAAAATCCGATAAAGGCACTATAAATGGAATAGTCGGAAATGTTGACCTCGATATTGCCTATAAAAACTACCCTGAAATCATGAAATCTAAAGGGTTAAATGGATTCAGCCAATCCAATAATTCGCAACCCCCGAATTACTTTGTTTATACAGTAAAAAAAGGCGATACCTTGTGGACTATTGCGCAAAGGTATCTCGGAAGTGGATATAAGTATAGAGAAATTAAAAATTTAAATTCTTTAAATTCAGACACGATTTATGCCGGTCAAAACTTAAAAATACCAAAATAAGAGAGGGTTAATCATGAATAAAGAAATATCTAAAATACTTATGGTTTGTATGTTGCTTGAAGGTATTATTACATACATAAATAGTTTTTTTGTTTCAGGTGAGCCACACTATCAGATGGTTCTTAGTTTGATTTTTGGCATTTTCATAGCTGTTGCTTACAAAATAGATTTACTAAAACTTGTAGGCATGGAGAGCGAAATACCTTGTGTGGGGTCTATTTTAACCGGAATTCTTTTTTCAAGAGGGAGCAACTATATTTACGATTTAATTAGTAGCATGGTTCGAATAAATTAGTATAAAAAATTAAAAGGCGGAGAAATTCCGCCTCAATTATCTTTCGTTTGGTTTATTCTCGTTATCTTTATTAGGTGGGCAATATTTAAGAATATCACCGATGTCGCATTCTAATACATAACATATCTTGGAAATAATCGACATATCCAATCTTTGAATTTTTTGGTTGCAATAATTATTAAGCTGAGTCCTTTGCATTTCCGCTTTATTCATAAGTTTATTCTTACTTATACCTTTTTTCTTCAAAAATTCGCCTATTGTGATTTTGATTTCACCGAAATCTTTGTCGTTCATTTTGCCCTACCCCCCTTACATAGTTAATTTTCACACCTATCTAATATTATTGACAGATGTATATATAGCCATGTAAGATATATACAGGTAGGCGGTAATCAAGTTTCAAAAAGCAGTTTTTATAATTCAACATATAAAAAATGGGCGGATATTTCCGCCTTAACCATTTTTATTGTTACTCATTTTTTGTTTGTACAGTAAGTATTTTAAATAACTTAAAAACTCCTTTTTTAATTCTGGGGATAGGGTATTGTAATCAGATAAACATTTAAAAATATTATTATAGTTTTTATCATCTGACAGACCGAATAAGTAATCTGCACTTACACCAAAGAATTTAAAAATTTTTTGAAAACTTTCTTCATCTCTAAAGATTTGATGATTGCATTCATAGTTGCTTATTTGCCTACCTGATACGCCCAATACTTTACCGAGTTGCTCTTGTGTGATGTGTTTTTCTTCTCTTAACTCTTTTAGAATTTCTCCAAAGCTCATACCTGCACCTCCCCTTTTTGTAATAGGGCAAAGTATTATTTCCATTTTTGGCGGATATAGAACCATAATTTCTAAAACTTATTGAATCGGAAATATTACTTCTTTATAATAGATATTGAGAATTAATATTTCTGAAAAGAGGCTAAGATATGAAAGTATGCACATTCGCAGGACACGCAGACATTACTCAAGATGAAAAAAGCTTAATTAAACCAAAGCTGAAAAATGAAATTATAAGGCTTATTAAAAAAGAAAATGTTGATACATTTTACTGTGGAGGCAAGGGATCTTTTGACAAGCTTTGCTCCGTCTGTTTAAAAGAAATCAAAAACGATTATCCATTTATAAAATCGTTTTTGGTTTTGTCGTATATGCCCGGTAAAAAAAGTGAGTCTGATTTAGATCCATATTCTGAATATGACGGCTCCATTTATCCGGACTTAGAAAACACTCCACCACGATTTGCAATAATCAAGCGAAATGAGTGGATGATTCGTAGATCGGATTTTCTTGTAACGTACATAACTCACAAATATGGAGGAGCCTATAGAACCCTTAAATACGCTAACAAGAAAAAACATATACAGATTCTATATTTATATAATTGTATTTCGGAAAAAGCTACTGTTTGAGCTATAATGTATGATGTGTTTATATTTAATCAGTAAAGTTTTTTGGCGAGGGGTGGTTTTATGAAATTCATTTCATGGAACGTAAATGGTTTAAATGCGTGCATTAAAAAAGGTTTTAAAAAGTTTTTTGATAAAGCTAAAGCGGATTATTTTTGCATACAAGAAACTAAGTTGAGTGAACCAGCCCTTACTTTTAATCCCGAAAACTACAAAAGCTATTACTGTTTTTCTGATAAAAATGGATACTCCGGTACAGCTATTTTCACTAAGCATACGCCTTTGAATGTGGTCTTAGGTATAAACACCCCCGAATTTGATACGGAAGGTAGAGTTATAACCTTAGAATACTCAAATTTTTATCTAATCAATGTTTACATACCCACTTCACAAAGCGGGCACGTTCGGGAGGATTATCGTTTTGAATGGGAGGAAAAATTTAGAGAGTATTTAAGTGCATTGAGCAACAAAAAATCACTTATAGTTTGTGGAGATTTCAATGCCACTCATTTGGAAATAGATAGTAAAATACCAAAGAGCTTAACTACTCACGGGTTTACAGATAGCGATAAAGTAGGTTTTTGTGAACTTTTGCAGGAGATAGACTTACTTGACACATATAGGATTATATATCCTAATAATAGAAACATATATACTTGGTGGCCGTATTCTCGGCAGAAACGCACAGCTAATGCCGGAGCAAGACTGGACTATTTTTTAATTTCAGAACATCTTAAGGATAACCTCAAATCAGCTTCAATTCACTCGGACATAGAAGGTTCCGACCATTGCCCTATTGAAATTGAAATGGATATATAGTGAGGTGTTTTAATATGCCGACACTTTCAGATTTTGGCGAAAAGTATTATGCGTTGCAGTGGCGACAAATGGATTGGGATAATGCTGAAAAAATGCTTAGAAACCTGCAAAAGCGTTTAGCAACAGCGGAATATGAGCATAATAGTGCTATGGTAACCAATATTCAAAAAATGATAACCGATTCTACCGAAATTAGAGCGTTAGCCGTTAAAAAAGTTACAGACCAAAGCGGAAAAAGACCAGGGATTGACGGTGTAAAGTGGCTTAGCGATGCCGATAAAATGAAAGGTGCAATGTCGCTAAATGCCGATGATTATCAAGCACAACCATTTAGACGTGTAATTATTCAAGACAAGAAAAAAATGAAAAGCCGTCATATTGGGATACCGACAATTAAGGATAGAGCCATGCAAACACTTTATGCTTACGCATTAGATCCTATAGCTGAAGCTTGCGGTGATAAAAAATCTTTTGCGTTTAGGAATGGACGAAGTGCGCTTGATGTACATTACTATATTTGTGAAGCTATAAAATATCCCGCTTCGCCTGAATGGATTTTAGTAGCTGATGTTAAATCATGTTACGAATCTATAAGTCATGCTTGGCTTATGAAACATATACCTATGCACAAAACCGTACTACTGGAATTCTTAAAAGCGGGGTTCGTTTTTGGCAAAGAGCTTTTTGCAACCGAGCATGGAATTTCGCTCGGCATGTCTATTTCTCCGATTATTGCAAATATGACATTAGATGGATTGCAGCGTGCCATTTTTGATTTACAGTCAAATTCTCGAAATATCGATTACGCAGATGGGAATTTTATTCGTTATGCGGATGATATTATCGTAACTGCTCGAACAAAAGAATCAGCCACTAAAATAAAAGGAGTTATCGAGAAATTCCTATCTGCCAGAGGGCTTAAGCTTTCTGAAAAAAAGACAAAGATTGTAAATGTTTCAAACGGCTTTGATTTTTTGTCTCGAAATTACTGCAAAAAAAATGGCATTTTATGTGTAACACCTTCCGAAAGAGCTATCGAATCGTTTGAAGAAAACCTACACAATTATATTTTGAATAAAGGGAAACAGCAATCGCAGCGTAGACTTATAAAAGGAATTAACTCAAAGCTTCAAGGCTGGGCGAGTTACCACAGAATAGAAGATTCAATGGATGCTTTTAGGCACATTGATTGTTTGGTTCAATCACTACTTTTAAGGCTCATGCAAAAACTTTTCCCAAAGAAAACCAAAAAACAAATTATAGAGCAATACTGGTATGAGGAAGCTGATGGTACAAAAGTATACGCACTTCCTCACAGAAAGGATATTAGAGTTTTTCGCATGAAAGATGTTATTCTAACCGAACACGTACCTGTGGTATTAAATAAGAACCCATACATTGATACTGATTATTTTGATACTCGTTTGGAATCACAAGATATTCAAAAAATAAACGGCGATTTTAAAGCTATATGGAAACGGCAAAAAGGCAAATGTTATTACTGTGGGCGACCCATACAAGAAACTGATTTAAAGAAACTGATTCATATAGGTTCGCTTGATGACAATGCTCCTCCCAATTTGGCATATATTCATAAGTCTTGTGATGTGTGTGAAGCCGTGTTTATTCAGACAAATATAGAAAATCCGAGCGAAACGGATATTTTTGAAATAGTTGATGAGATATGCTGTGCGGATGAAAATGTAACGGAGTATAAAAAGTATAATATTGATGCGTTGAAAACTTTTTTTAAAAACTGTACACAAAAAGAAATATGCTTGACTTTTTCTGAAATTGAAAAAATTTTAGATGCACCACTTAACAGCAGAGCTTACAATTTTGAATCTTTTTGGCATAAAAAATCAGGGCTACTATCAGGTATTTGGCAATCTCAA
This sequence comes from Clostridia bacterium, assembly GCA_030523605.1. GTDB lineage: Bacteria > Bacillota > Clostridia > Oscillospirales > Acutalibacteraceae > UMGS1491. Next base: position 20,863 of record JAUNIE010000025.1, read on the forward strand.
AACTTTGATATAACACTTGTTGATATTAAAAACAAAAAAATCTTTTTTAGAAAAAACGAAAAAAAGGATATATCTAAATTAGTAATTCCAAAAATATTTTTAACAGATAGAATTCCAAACGAAGCAAAGTATGAAGTTGAACACTTTTTTGAGTATATAAGAAAAAAGTACGGAATATAAAAGTCTTACATATTGATGTAAGACTTATTTTATTTTGTTTTATTTTTACATTTTAACTTTTAATAGACCCATAAATTACAAGTTACGATAAAAAAATATATAAAACCCCAGCCATACTGCGACAAAGGTCAAAGTTATAATACCTTAAAATTAAACCATGTAGCTTAAAATTCATCAAAAAACTATTTTAGTTACTAAATTATATCAAAAATAATCAAAGAAAGTGCGTAACCTATAGTAAAATTAGGTATTAACGCTGTTCAAAGGGGTTTTTGAAACATTATGTCTTAAATGCTTTGCAAAAAATAAATTTTATCCATAAATACTTTGCACATTATATGTAACGCAGAGCGTTTTTTAGTACTTAATTTAATAGCAGAGTTTTGCACCTTCCGTGTAATACTCTGCTCTTTTTTTGGTTACAAAAGGACAAGCTCATGAAGCGATGGCAGTCATACATTGCGAAGTACCCTTAAACTTGCCGAATTATTTGAAAAATTTTAAGTAATTCGGAGGAACACTTATGGGGAAACATCCTAATGATATAAAAAATGAAATTGCTTATTTTTATGCAGTGGTAAAAAACATGGATTTTAAAGATCGTACTAAGAGAGCAAGAATAAATCGGCACGAAACTTCAATCGAAGAAATTAAGT
>JAUNIE010000026.1:0-16243 GCA_030523605.1 Clostridia bacterium
CAAGTGAAAAAATTATTAGAAATAGGAGGAGATATTTATGGCAAAGATAAAAGGATGGATGTATCCTGTAAACCCCGATTTTGTGGGGAATCTTGTACAAGGAGATACTAAGGCTAGAAAAGTAGTGAATACGTGCACCAATGATGAGTTATTCCGAATAGCACTGGGCGAATACTTTGATCAAAGCGAGGGCGCATTCAAAAGCACTGCTGCGGGACCAATTTTGATGTCGATATTTGTGCAGTGTGATCACGAGGGAGGTGCGCCGGAAAGGTTGGCAAATGAACTGGTAAGTGCTAAAATTTCAGGTGAATCAACAATTTGCAGTTTGCTGATTGAAGGTAAAGGATCTATACTGGCATCAGCACTGAGTAGTAACGATAAGCTTAAAAAAATAATCAGCCACTTCTTCCCTGAGGACAAGAATGATGAACATTTCAAAAAATTGATAGCTTTATTAAAAAAGGTAAAACCACAACCTCCCGAATATACCCTGCTTTTAACAGGAGTAATTGACGGTACGATAGACGGCAGCGAACCCTCTGTGCGGTATTATACGTCTTTAATGGGAGGAGATATGGATGAGTATTATTTAGATTGTGACCTTAGTCAATTTGTGTCCAAGACATCTAGCCAAAGAAATACCAGACCTTTATCTGCTCAGAATATTGGAGAGGTAATTAAGCACATAGATGACATTACAGCAGAAAAACAAAGAAAAGAAATTCAACAAGTAATACTAAGCAATCCCAAAATAGTACAGAATATTAAAAAAGTACTCAACGAAAAAACTGACCCAAAACTTATAGAAACAGTCAAAAAGGCTGCTGAAGCACTAAAAGATCCTAAATTTAAATCCGATTTTTTGAAAAAGTACGGCATTACAATCAATCCCAAAAAATAATAAATAAGCTCATTATATGGCTTAGTCGAATAAATGGAGGAAACACTTAGCAAGTAAAATATTTTATTAGAAACAGGAGGAGATATTTATGGCAAGTATAAGACAATGGGGTACCATGGAAAAACATCTTTTTAAAGATATTGCGGGAGAGAAAAATGACACTAAGGCTGTTGATGTAGTAAATGCTACTCAAAATCCCAATAGTTTTAGGAAGGAATTAGGTGAATACCTTGATCAAAGTGAGAGCGCATTCAAAAGCACTTCTGCGGCACCTATATTGATGTCGATATGTGGACAGTGTTACCTTGAAGGAGACCCATTGAAGGGCTTGGCAAATAGGCTAGTAAATACTAAAGTAAGCGGCAAATCCATTTGTTGTTTGCTGATTGAAGGTAAAGGATCTATACTGGCATCGGCACTGAGTAGTAACGATAATCTTAAAAAAATAATCAGCCACTTCTTCCCTGAGGATAAGCATGATGAACATTTCGAAAAATTGATAAAATTGTTGAAAAAAGTAGCGCCGCAAAATTCTGGATATAACAACATATTGTCAATTTTGCTTGACCGAATGATAGACGGCGAATCATTTGATCAATATAAGGAGTACTCATATCTAACAACGTCATCGTATGCAACACGTGGTACTAGGGATCTTATTATGCAAGCATCGCATCTACCCCCCTCGGCTCCGCATAACCAAATACCTAACGACGAAAGGCCAAGACCTTTCCGAACCGAGCCAGATGAAGTAGAAAGAAGCTTAAATACCGGTAGCAATATGCCACCAGAAACCAAAAAGATTATAGCTGGACTGTATAACATAGCACTGATGGAAACGGCTAAAGATATGGATGAGTATTATGTAAGAAGTGGCAACAACTCATTAAAAAACGGTAACAACTCATTCCATTATGGCCCTAGTCAATTTGTGTCCAAGACATCTAGCCAAAGAAATACCAGCCCTTTATCTGCTCAGAATATTGGAGAGGTAATTAAGCACATAAATGACATTACAACAGAAAAACAAAGAAAAGAAATTCAACAAGTAATACTAAGCAATCCCAAAATAGTACAGAATATTAAAAAAGTACTCAACGAAAAAACTGACCCAAAACTTATAGAAACAGTCAAAAAGGCTGCTGAAGCACTAAAAGATCCTAAATTTAAATCCGATTTTTCGAAAAAGTACGGCATTACAATCAATCCCAAAAAATAATAATAAACAAAAAAGATTGACCCACTACATGGTGTAGTGAGTCTTTAATTTTTGGATTTAAATTTTTTAATACATCAGCGCCTTCATGAGTTGTTCGTAGTTATATTCCTTGGTTTTTTCAGTTATGATGCACCAATCCACGATAGTCCATATTCCGCATCCTCCTGCGGTCAACAGCTTCAAGACTCCCAGAGCTGTTTCACCGAGCATAAATCTGTCAACACCGAGGTAGCCCAAAAAGATTGACAACAATACCATAGTGTTAACGTCCTTAAAATCAACTGAATAAATCACCGGGACATAACTGTCATCCATCTCCTCAAGCTTCTTACGAATAGCCATAACCCTACTCGTAGGAAAATATTTGCCATTAGACGCTATAAATTGATCGATTTTTTGTTTTTCCATAAAAAACATCTCCTTTCACAACGCCATTGTACCACACATTCATAAAAAGTCAACGAATATTTTAGAAAAGTATCTAATTATATCTAAAAAACAAATAATATAGATAAAAAGGTCTATTATTTTACTGCCTTTAAATATCGATTTTTTATGCATTCCAAGCCAGAAAGCCAAAACCAGTGGCACCGCCAAATAATTATTTTCCAGATACCCAGCAAAATCCAGTTTAATAATTGAGCGAAGAGCATGTACCGTGCCGCAAGCAGGGCAAGGAATACCAAAAACAAATTTAAATGGGCACGGAAATTTAATAAATATTAGAAAAAATATCAAAATCACAATTGCTAAATGAAATATTATAAGTGAAAGAATTCTTTTGTTTTTTGAAAATAAACTCAAAAAATTACTCATCATCATTTTGCATAACATAAATATATCTTTCAAAATTTGCATTATCGAGAATAAAATATACTATATTTTCATCTCTTTCGCTACAACATTTAATAGGCTCATGCAAAATGCCACTCAGAAGTGCCAGATCTTCAAAATTTTTGACATATCTAACGGGTATTTCTTCGTTTATCATTTTTTCAAAAGACTCTTCACTTCGGGCTATTTTGACAATAATATGACTGTAATTTCTGAAAATAGAATTGAGTTTTTTGTAGTAATCTTTATATTTTGGAATATAAGCTGAAATTATGGCGCATTCCATTGCAATTATCGTAACTGCCAGAATAAGACATACTATTCCCAGAGAAATATTACGCACATTTGGAATATATGCATCAAAAACAAATGATTCGTTTACTTTGGAATGCGTTTCGTCTATATCAATCGTTTTTGAGCAGAGCGGTATTTTTAGATAGAACTCGGTTTTCCTGTCCATGGAATCAATATTTTCAGATTTTCCGTCTGTATTTATCACAATGCGAACGTTCACATAAGAGTCAATGTCTATATTGTTTTTCTCAGAAAATTCCTCGGCTAATTTATTGTATTTCCTGTAAGGAATGCTGATTTCCTTAGTCAAAGAAATTCTATCTGACGTTTCAACATAACGCTCCGCACTATAAATTTCGTCCGTAAATGACATCAAAACATTATCACCGTTCTCGGAAGCGCTTTTTTTGTCAACTATAAAGAAATCGGCCAAAATTTTATACTTTGATCCGTGTTCAAGGCTTCTATCATAAAAAAGGTCATAACTGAATTTCAAATTTACAGTATTTATCAAAGAAGAAACATAACTCATGTTGCTTTCCAAAATATTTGGCAGCCCTTCTTGGTTTTTTGTTATTGCAACTTCATAATCAATTTTGCCGTTTTCCGCACAATAAACGCTTTTACCCTCGGCTTTAGCGGTATTTTTGGAAAAAAACATAACTGATCCATACCCAAGTGCCAAAATTACCACAAAAATAACCGATATTATGAATGCAGATTTTAATGTAAATTTATGAGGCGCACGAATAAAAAATTTTTTTGTATTGTTTGTGTTTTCAAAAGATTTTTTCATAATAATCCCTCGCTAAAAATAAATTGATGATGCTCCCAGATGCATTATACCAGCAACACAACAAAAAATAAATATACAAATATATAGATTTTTTGACTTGAAAATTCAATTTAATACTCAAATATAATAAATTATAAAAAACTAGTACTTTTAAAAACTGTGTTTAATCTATAAATATTGATAATATCAAGCACCGAAAATTTAACCATGATAAACCGGTTGAAAGCTTGACACAATCTCTAATTAATGATAGAATGAATCATGTTAGTTTGAATTATATAGATTTGCGGCCATGCTGGAACAGGTAGACAGGCATGTTTGAGGGGCATGTGTTGAAAGACGTGTGGGTTCGAGTCCCACTGGCCGCACCATTGTCAAAATAAGTCGATTATTGTATAATCGGCTTATTTTTTGTTTTTAACTTATAAGTTTTTAATTTCTTGTAAGTGAATCTACTGTTTTTTCTGTATTTTCAAAAAAGTTTTTCATTGTTTTAAAATGTTCGGTTTCAAAATATTTCTTTTGGCGAATACCTTTTTCGGTTATTTCTAGTATTTCAGCATTTGGAATAGCCAAAAGAATCGGCGAGTGAGTTGCAATTATAAACTGCGAATTTAAATTAACAAGCTGATTTATTCTTATGAGTAGCGACATTTGAGAAACAGGAGAAAGTGCTGCTTCGGGCTCATCGAGTATGTAAAGACCATTTCCCATAAACCTTTTAAAGAATATACTAAGAAAACTTTCGCCGTGAGATTGATTATGCAGTGACTTTCCGCCATATGCTAACGATATTGGTGGTGCGTCGCATTTAACTTCATCAAGGTCATCAATATTTGATGCCACATTATACAGTGATTCCGACCTTAAGAAGTATCCGTCTTTTGCCCTATATGGAGATTTTATAATTTTGATATATTTGTTTAGGTCAGATTCGGTCTGCCGAGTTTTAAAATTAAAATGCTTTGAGCCGCCCTCTGCGTTAAACCCCCATTTTGTAGCTATCGCTTCAATCAAGGTCGATTTCCCTAATCCGTTTTCTCCAACAAATGTTGTAATGGGTTTCTTAAATTCTATTTTCTTAAAATTTTTGATTACTGATAAATCGCAAATGTAGTTATTTTGTGGTATTTCACTTTTGTTTATATCCACACTTTTTAAATATAATTCTCCCATAAGTTACTCCCAAATAAGTTTGTTTTCATAATTAAATTTTACCATACACCAGAAAAGAATAATACCGTCATCTGTCAATCAACTTTTGAATTAAATAAAATTCAAATACAACTCAGTAAAATTTGAGGCATGAGGATTTGTAAGCTTGTAGTTTTATGTCGAACTTCTAAAATGTAAATATTACTGATGGCTGTAAACCGCTTAAATACTGGATTTGTTTATGTCCCTTATGGAACCTCGTACCAAATATGGCAAAAATCCTCCAGTCATAATTTTGACCGGAGGATTTAAAATTTTGGTAACTTTTAAACTTTGATTTTCAAACTCGATTTATCGGAATCGCAATCAATAATTTCCTGCATTTTTTTCTTTCTCAAGAGGAACATGGCAATTAACGTGTATACAACCATTTGGACAATATACGGTATGATCTGTATTATATTAAAACTTTCGCCTCCGCTGGACTGAGTGGCAGTAGATACAGTAGTGTTGAGAATACGCCCAGGCCCAAAAGCCATTATATCGTACACTCCATGAATAAATGCTAATGACCATAGATTTCGGCTGCGCACGTATATAGCCCCAAAAAGTATTCCGAAACCGGTTGTAGTAACGATCTGCAGTAATGTTGGTATCAAGGCTTGCCCCTGAACCCAATTCATAAAATGGTACAGCCCAAATATAATTCCCGAAAAACAAACAGTACACCAAATTGCCTTTGGTGATTTATGCCCCAAATATTTATCAAAAACATTAAAAACAATTCCTCTAAACAATAATTCTTCAAAAACCCCGGCACCAATGAGCATTTGTGCAGCAAACAACAAAATTTCATTTGCGGGTTTAAAAGTACACCCATCATTCAGACTACTAACAACAGATAGAATACTTGTAATCGCATGAAAAATTAAAACAACACTTCCCAAATAAACTCCGTACCAAAATTTTTTATTTTTCAAAGCATCGGTATTCCCAACTTTTTTAATTATTAAAATCTCCAGTAAAAATATTGGTATAAATCCAAAATTCACGGGGCTATTTGGAAATATTCGAACTGAAGCCAAATTAAATCCATAATAAAGAGCCAGTATGCCCACTGTCGCTAATACTGAAAAAAACAACGCTTTCAGCAATTTTTTGTACTCCATAATACTCCTCCTAAAATATATTTCAGTGCAATTGTAACATGAAATGCAATCTAGGTCAATAAAAACCGTGAAATAAAAATATTACTAATAACCATAGACTGTTTAAATACCGGATTCGTTCATGCCCCTTATGGCCCCCTTATCAAATATAAGTAATCCCTATGAAACTTTTGGAATCATAGGGATTATATATTTATGCCAATCTTAAAAAATTGCCATTACCTAGATATGATTAGCAAGTAAACATATCTTTTATGTTCTTTATATTTTCCTCAGAAACGCCGCATTCAAGCAAATAATTCTCGACGTTTTTATAATTATTTGATATATGCGAAAGCATTTTTTTCATATATCCTGATATAGTATCTTTTTTTGTCTTATTGTTACTTTTTATCAAATCATAAGTTATACAGTAATCTTTTATGATATCTTCCTCGGAAACTCCGCATAGCCCCAGCAACAATGCAGCAACCACACCGGTCCGATCTTTACCGTGAGCGCAGTGAAATAGCAGTGACCCACCATTTACATTTGCAATTAAATCAAAGATACTCTTGATCTTTTTCTTTCGATCCAATAATTTAATATAGCCATCTCCCAAATCCAAATTGTGTTTTATTAAATATTTCATACCAACACTTAACTGAATACTGTAATAGTCTACCCCCTCGGCGTTACTGAGTTTATCGGGATAGGCATCAATTTCTTTGGCAGATCTCAAATCTATAACATATTTCAAATTGTACTCATCTTTCAATTTTTTAATATCCACATCAGTCAACTTATGGGTATTATCGGACCTAAAAAACAGTTTACTTTTGGTGGTTTTTCCGTCAATAGTTTTATATCCACCCAAATCCCTGGTATTTTTTGTACCTTCCAAATTCAGCGTTATATTTTCATCTTTTTTTACTTCGACGACTGATTTTTCTACCGAATTGTTATTGCTGTTACGATTTTTAGATTGACAAGTGTAATTTGGCCAAAGAAGTGCACAAGATACAAATATACCAATTAACTTTTTAAGATTGAACATATTATCTAAATTTCTCCTCGGAAAACAATCTACAACTACCACATTTATTATACCATAAATAGCGTCAAAAATCAAAATACAGCAGTAAAAAATCCCCCTGACAATCACACAAATCAAGGGGAAAGTGTTGTTATGATTTTCATTTATTGATAAGGTTTACTACTATATTATGAGCTTTACAGTTTCCCGCCAAACACCGGGAACATTTTTGATTTTCCGTAGTCTTCAATACGAGGCAAACCCTTAAGAAATTCCATATCTTCATCCGAAATCGTAAAATCCAGTTTGGCATTAGACTCCATATGCTGCGGATTTGCAGTTTTGGGAAGAATCACCATACCGAGCTGAAGATCATACTTCAGGCAAATCTGTGGAACGGTTACGCCATATTTTTCGGCGATTTTCAGTATTTTCTCATTATTTAGAATTTCTCCGTGTCCAATTGGCGAATATGCCTCTACAACTATATTCTTGCGCTTGCAGTAGTCTATTAAATCAAATGGTGTATTTGAAATGTGAGCAAGTATCTGATTAACTGCCGGTTTAATTTCGTAATTTTTTAAAATATTATCGAGGTCTTCTTCCAAGAAATTTGAAACACCTATGGTTTTAATCTTACCCGCTTTCACGGCGTCCTCCAGTGCCTTCCAAACTTCCCTATTCCCCTCAAAATATCTATTCTGGGATTGATTAACATCGCTCCACGGTTGTGGACTATGAATAATCATCATATCAATATAGTCAAGTCCTGTTTTACTAAGCGTTTCATCAATAGACCGGGTAGCCGAATCGTAGCTTTTATGCTCTGCCGCAACTTTACTTGTCACGAAAATTTCTTCTCTTGGGACTTCGCAAGTGCGTATCCCCTCACCCACGCCTCGTTCGTTTCCGTATGCTTGAGCCGTGTCAATGTGGCGATAACCTATTTTTACGGCCTCACGCACGGCATTCGCCGCTTTTGAATCATCAATAAGCCATGTTCCAAGCGCCACTTTAGGTATTCTTTGTCCGTTATTCATCTTATAAGTTTCGTTCAAAATCATAATTATACCCCCTTAAATTTTTTAAATTATAATATTTAAATATCAATAGATTTGACCCAACTTTTTAGAGTATCAATATCGTAATCCGAAAAACGCTTTCCGGACTTAAAATTAGTTTTTGCGCTGCAGCTCGTCTTGATTTTATCTGCTATATCGTCCATTTCGCTGCTGCCTGAAGTTGCAAACGGGATCACCGTCTTACCCGAAAAATCATAGCTTTCCAAAAATGTATTGATGATTCTGGGAGCTGTGTACCACCATATCGGGAATCCTACAAAAACAGTATCATAATCCCCCATGTTACCTAATGTGTCGGCTATTTTTGGACGTGAATTTATATCATTCATCTCAACCGAACTTCTGCTTTTTTTATCATGCCAGTTTAGATCCGCTTCCGTATAAGTTTTATCAGGTTTAATTTCAAATAAATCCGCCTGAATAGCCTCTGAAAGACATTTTGCTAATTTTGCAGTGTTCCCTGTTGCCGAAAAATATGCCACCAAAGCTTTTTTCATAAATACTCCTCCTTAAAATAAAAATTATATAAAATGTATACAATTTTATATTATATCACCAAAAAATATTTTTTCAAGGCCCAAATTTTAAAATATTGACTTTATTAAAAATGTGTAGTATAATTATCATAGAGGCTATGAAGGAACGAGTAGCTATGTGGAACTTGACAGAGAGAACGGCATTTGCTGGAAGCCGTTTATGGGAAACATACGTGAAGACCACTCCGGAGCCATGGCGCAGAAATTTTAGTAAGCGTCATCGTGAATCTGCGTTAAAGAACAAAAGTGAAAATTCAAGGTGGAACCGTGCATATACATGCACCCTTGAGCAAGTTTTGCAGCCGCACTCTTGCTTGAGGGTGCTAATATTTTTTAGAAAAGGAGAAAAAGTATCATGAAAATCATTTACAGAGACGGAAAAACGGGCGAATGTCCAAGTGAGATGGAGTTGGAGGTGATACGCCACACAGCAGCCCACGTTATGGCGCAGGCAATAAAAAGGCTCTTCCCCCACGCAGACTTTGGCTACGGCCCTGCAACAGAAAGAGGTTTTTATTATGACGTAGACCTCGGTGAAACTAAATTAACCGATGAAGATTTAGAATCCATTGAAAAGGAAATGCGCAAAATAGTAAAAGAAAACTTGGCTATCAAACCTTTTATTCTCCCACGGGATGAAGCCATAAAATTAATGGAAGAAAGAGGAGCAAAATACAAAGTCGAACATATCGGCGACCTTGACGATGATGCAGTTATAAGTTTTTATCAGCAGGGCGAGTATATTGACATGTGCGTCGGCCCTCACCTTTGCTACACCAAAGCCCTCAAAGCTTTTAAAGTAACGGGTCAATCGGGCGCATACTGGAAAAATGACAAAGAAAACAAAATGCTTACCCGCATAAACGGATTGGCATTTCGCACAAATGAAGAATTGGAAGCACATTTGAAACTCATGGAAGAAGCTGAGAAACGTGACCACAGAAAAATCGGCCGTGAAATGGATTTGTTCATGTTTTCTGAAGAAGCACCTGGATTTCCGTTTTTCTTGCCTAATGGAATTAGAATCAAAAACGCTCTCATAGACTACTGGAGAGAGCTTCACACTCGTGAAAATTATGTCGAGGTTTCCACACCGCTCATTATGAATCGGCACCTCTGGGAGACAAGCGGTCACTGGGATCATTACAAAGACAACATGTATTCGACCACAATAGATGATGAGATTTTTTGCGTAAAACCGATGAACTGCCCAGGCGGCGTTATGGTTTACAAAAACAAGCCCCACAGTTACCGTGAGCTTCCTATGAGAGTCGGCGAGCTCGGAGTTGTTCACAGACACGAACTCAAAGGAGCACTCCATGGTCTTTTCAGGGTGCGCTGCTTTACTCAAGATGACGCACATTTGTTCATGCGGAAAGAACAAATAACCGATGAAATTGTCGGAGTTGTGAATCTAATCAACGAAGTTTACGGCAAGTTTGGGTTTAAATATTTCGTAGAGCTTTCGACACGCCCCGAAGACAGTATGGGAAGCGACGAAGACTGGGAAGCCGCAACAAACGGGCTCAAGAACGCACTTGATAAACTTAATATGCCATACAAAATTAACGAAGGTGACGGAGCTTTTTATGGTCCAAAAATTGACTTTCATCTTGAAGATTGCCTCGGAAGAACATGGCAGTGCGGTACTGTACAGCTTGATTTCCAGATGCCTCTCAATTTCGACCTTGAGTATATAAACGAGTGCGGCGAAAAAGAACGTCCGATAATGGTTCACAGAGTATGCTTCGGCTCTATAGAGCGCTTTATAGGAATACTAACAGAACATTTTGCTGGAAAATTTCCGGTATGGCTAGCACCAACTCAGGTAAAAGTATTAACCTTGCCGGGTACTGATGAAACGTTTGCCAAAGAAGTTTACGAGAACCTAAGAAAAGTAGGAGTTCGTGTACAGCTCGATGACAGAAACGAAAAAATCGGATATAAAATCCGTGAAGCAAGACAAGTAGACAGGGTACCTTACATGGTTATCATCGGCGCTAAGGAAATTGAAACAAAAACTATTTCCGTCAGAAGCCGTGCCACAGACAAAACCGAATCAATCGGTTTGGACGAATTTATTGCAAAGATTGAAGATGAGATTAAAAACAGAATATAAAAACTTACAGATATAAATTGTTCAAAAACCATAACAAAAAACATAGTCGGCCTACTAAAAACAGCCGACTTTTGCTTTGTGCGGGGCCGGGCGTTTTTCCAAAAAATTCTTGAATTTTTTTGCCATAGATGTTACAATAAAAACATAGTGCGCACTATATAAAATAGCATTTTTCAGGAGGTAAAATTAATGACAAAACTCTTAATGTTTCTTTCAAAGTTTGTGTTTGGCGAATTTGAAGAAGAAGAGTTCAAAAAGTTTCTGCGTTTCGGTTCGGTTTTGATGATGGTAATCGGAATTTACTGGACAATCAGACCGCTCAAAGACTCTTTGTTTACTCAATTAGCCGGCAAAGAAAATATTCCTTGGGCTAAAACGGTTTCTTTAATTCTAATGATTCCTACGATCGCACTTTACACAAAACTCCTAAACAAGTTCCCGAAAATCAAGCTGTTGGGCAACTTGCCTTCACTTGTTTACGGAGTCGTAATACTCTGTTATGCAGGTTTCATCTGGGCATTCCAAAGTGGGATAATTTCACCCAGCATCATAACGGTTGTTCTCGGTTACTTTTGGTATTTCTTCGTTGAAAGCTATGGCTCATTAATTGTAGCTCTTTTCTGGGCATTCTTGGCTGAAATCACAAACGTTGAATCATCTAAAAAAGGATTCCCTTTGGTTTATGCTGTGGCGCAGCTCGGTGCGATTATATTCCCGCTGATTTTCATCAAATTACCCATACAATTGCACGTGAAATCTGATGCTATCTCAATGCTATTGATAGTAGTAATGTTATTTTTAATCAACCCTTTAGTAAAATATATCGACAAAAAAACTCCAAAGCAAGAACTTGCAGTACAAACCATTGCTGCTAACGAAAATCCGGAAAAAAAGAAACAAAAAACAGGCTTTGTGGAAGGTTTAAAACTCCTCTTTACAACTCCATACCTCGCTGGTATATTCTTTTCATTGGCATTTTTTGAAGTTTTAACTACAATTTTCGATTTCAACTTCAAATATGAAGCAGGTACTGTTTACAGCGGTGTACAGCTAACAAACTATCTCGCTTCATTCAGTTCGGTAGTTAACACAGTTTCCTTCCTTATGTTAATTTTCGGAATAAATAAAATAACAAAACGTTTGGGAATCACGATTTCATTGATTATTGTCCCTATATTCTTTGGAATGGCAACGTTTGGATTCTTGACCATACATAGTCTTGACTTCTTATTCTGGTTAGCGGTGTGCTCAAAAGCCATCAACTATGCTCTTAATGGGCCATCTCTCAAGCAGCTTTATGTTCCAACCAGTCAGACCGCAAAAACCAAAGCTCAGGCTTGGATCGAAACTTTCGGTTCCAGAGCCGCAAAAGAAGGCGGTTCAATACTCAATCTCCTTCCTCAGGCAATTGGAAGAGCGAGTGCAAAATTGGTTAGCTGTGGTGTGGGATTTGTTTTCGTTGGAATCTGGTTCTTTATGTCGCTCTACTTAGGTAAGACTTATAAGAAAGCAGTCAACACAAAGACTAACGTTTGCTAATTTACGAATAATTATTTAAGCCCGGAAGTTATCCGGGCTTTTTGTATGCATAAATCCTATTTCTAAACGCTAAAAAGTATATCCTCGTAGTTCGGATACGGCCAGCAATCTTTTGGCATTTCGGTTTCGATTTTATCAACGATCTCTCTTGTTTTGCGCATCTGACAAATGACCAAATCACGATATTTTTTTGCGCACTTTGAAATATCTTCGGTGCAAAAACAGCTTTCTTCCAAATTAGAGAGCTCATCAACAGCCTCACAAAGTTTACTCGAAAGTTCGGATAATTTTTTTAAAACCTTATATTCATAGTCCGAATTCAAACTCAAATTAAGACCGTTTTTCACAGATAAAGTCTTTGCTAGCTTATGATTATATTTACTCACTGCGGGTAATATTTCGCTCTTTATCATGCTAATCATAGTTTGGGCCTCTATATGCGCCAATTTGCAGTAACTTTTCATATATATCTCATACCGAGATTGCAGTTCCACTTGCGAAAGTACTCTATGATTTTCAAAAAGTTTAATATTTTTCTCGTCAAGTAAATGCTCAAGTGCATCGACGGCGGTATTGTAAATCGGAAGCCCACGCCTTTTGGCCTCATCAAACCACTCCTCCGAATAACTGTTACCATTAAATATTACACGTTTATGCTTTTTGATGGTATCTATAAGGAGCGTATTCAAATATTCAATCGGGTTTTCCGACTTTTCTAAAATATCCGCAAACTCCTTCAGCGCCTGCGCCATGACCGTATTCAAAATCATGTTTGGAGTGGCTATCGATTGATTTGAGCCTACCATTCTGAACTCAAACTTATTGCCCGTAAACGCAAATGGCGACGTTCTGTTTCTATCTGACGTATCCTTCGGAAAGCGTGGAAAAACGTTAAGGCCTATTTCGAATGCTCCTCTTTCTTTTTGAGTATAAATTTCTCCGCTTTCAATTGATTCCAGTATATCCATTATCTCCGGGCCAAGATACATCGAAACAATAGCCGGTGGTGCCTCCTGACCTCCGAGGCGCTCATCGTTTCCGAGTGATGAAACCGAAATTCTCAAAAGATCTGCGTATTCATCAACCGCCTTAATCATTGCACATAAAAATACTAAAAATTGTATGTTATCTCGAGGTGATTTTCCCGGGTCAAAAAGATTTATCCCCCGATCCGACGAGAGCGACCAGTTATTATGTTTACCGCTGCCATTAATAAACTTAAACGGCTTTTCGTGAAGGAGACAAACCAAATTATGCTTTTCCGCAACCGTTTTAAGCGTTTCCATGAGAATATAATTTTGATCTGCAGCCAAGTTGGAGCGAGTATATATCTGTGCTACCTCGTGCTGTGCTGGCGCCACTTCATTATGTTTGGTTTTTGACGGTACTCCGAGTTTCCATAGCTCGTTATCAAGATCTATCATAAAATCTGCAACTCTCGGGCGAAGTGATGCAAAATAGTGGTCGTAAAGATCTTGCGCTTTAACCGGTTTTGCTCCGAATAAAGTCCGGCCGCAAAAGATTATGTCTTTCCGCTTTTCATAAACCGATTTGTCAATGAGAAAGTATTCTTGTTCTGCACCCATGTATGGTGTTATTTTGCGTACTTTATTGTTTTTCAATATTTTTAGTATTCTCAGCGCCTGCTTATTAAGGGCATACATCGATTTTAGAAGCGGCGTTTTCCTATCGAGTACCTCTCCGCTGTATGAGCAGAAAAACGTTGGAATATAAAGAGAATTATTTTTTATGAACGCATAAGATGTCGGATCCCATGAGGTATACCCCCTGGCTTCGAACGTGGCACGCAATCCGCCCGAAGGAAAACTTGAAGCATCAGACTCCCCTTTTATAAGCTCCTTACCCGAAAAATTCATCTTTACATTTCCCTCGGAATCGAAACTTAAAAAGCTATCATGTTTCTCGGCCGTAACTTCCGTCATTGGCTGAAACCAATGCGTAAAATGCGTCGCCCCTTTCTCAAGTGCCCACGATTTCATGGCCTGCGCTACTACTTCGCCTATTTCAGGACTCAGGGCGATATTTTCATCAATAGCTTTTCTCAAATCTTCATAGATTTGTTGCGGTAATCTTTTTTTCATTTCGGCATCATTAAAAACCATACTTGCATATATCTTGGGCACATCAATCATGCATAAAACCTCCACATCAATAACAATAATTAGGATTATACATCATAGTTTAAGACTATTCAATAATATAATTGTTGTAAATATATCAATTGAAACTAAACGGAAAGTATAATCAGATTTCTATTATTTTACTCGCAACTTTTTCCGTAAATGCCCCATCGTGTTCGACAAAAATCATAGTTGGTTTAAACTTCAAAATTAATTCCTCAATCTGCATGCGTGACAAGACATCGATAAAATTAAGCGGTTCGTCCCAAACATAAATATTGGCGCTTTCACAAAGACTACATGCTATTAAAACTTTTTTCTTCTGTCCTTCACTAAAATCTGACATATTTTTTTCAAACTGTGACCTTGAAAAATCGAATTTACGCAAAATAGCTTTAAATACGCTTTCATCAATATCTTTCGACTTTGCAAACTCTGAAAGATTTCCCTTTAAATATGACGTATCTTGAGAAACATACGAAATTTTCAAATTACTCGCTTTATAAAAATTGCCCTTGGAATTAATATTTTTCTCTCCGCAAATGAATTTTAAAAGGGTGGATTTTCCCGAACCATTCTTACCAATAACAGCAATTCTTTCACCTTGAGTTACCGAAAAATTAATGCCTTCACAGACCCCTTTATCGCCATAGAAGAGTGAAACGTTATTGAATTCGATAAGCTTATTTGAAGTATGCTTTATAGGCGTTATTTTCAGGGACTCTGCAGTTTCAATATTCTTTAGAAGATCTGATTTTTCTTTTATGGCGTTCTGACTCTTCATTTCTGCACTTTTGGAGCGTTTCATCATCTTAGCGGACTTATGCCCCACATACCCTTTATCGGGTCTTAGCCCACCAACACGTGTACCGTTTTTTGATTTTTCTACTTTCGCCGACCACTCCGCAGATTGTTTCGCTGATTTTTCAAGTCTTGTGATATCTTTTTTTAGCTTTTCGTTTTTCGAAAGTTCAAATTTATCTTGTCTATTTTTATTCTCGAGCCAAGACGAAAAATTACCTTTTTGAATTTCTATATCAGTTCGGTTTATGGAAAGAATATGATCAACGGAATAATCAAGAAGTTTTCGGTCATGAGATACAAGTATAAATCCCTTTTTAGATTTCTTCAAATACTGCGCCACTGCTTGTCTGGCGTTTGCATCGAGGTGATTGGTAGGCTCATCTATGAGCAAAAAACAATTTTCTTTTAAAACCAAACTCGCCAGCAAAACTTTTACTTTTTCACCACCGCTGAGCGTCTTAAAAGGCCTATAAAGAATTTCTTCATCAAGTTCCAACAGTGAAATTTCTTTCTGAATCTTCCAGTAATCATAGTCTTCTATTCCTGCTTTTCCCTTTATTATATCTACAGAAAAATCACTTTCGTTATTCACTTTAAACGGGAAATATTCAAAATCCATATCACAGGAAATTTTGC
>JAUNIE010000026.1:16253-21633 GCA_030523605.1 Clostridia bacterium
TAGTTTTACCACGTCCGTTTCTGCCGGTGAAACCGAGCTTCCAATCGGTATCTATCTTAAATGACACGTTCTCGAATACGTTATCCGAGCTGTTATCATATGCAAAGGTCAAATTTGAAACACTTATTGTAGACATATAAAAAACACCCCCTTTTGAAAATTTATAGTATGCAAAAAGTAGAATTTTAGCAAACAACAATCTCAAAAAAGAATGTTAAAAATCTATTTTGAATGAGAAATGAATTCTAAACTTCTTGCACCACAAAACAAACTATATAAATTTGCTTAAATTTTATAAACTAACAAGAAGCTTGATCCATTTTCCCACCTCTTTCAATAAAACTGCTCGCCTATTGTATCATATAACAACCATTTTGTCAAATAATATATATAAAGTAGTTTATTTATACGCACTAAGTACATCTTCAGGATTATCGAAATTCTCTTTCGTTATAACGCTTATTAGCGCATCATCACTCACGTAAGGAATATTTTTCATGCGTTTGTCTTCTCTTTGAAATACAGCACATCCTATATTTGCTGTTTCATACTCGGATGTCCCTTTTTCGAAAGTTATAGTGCCCTCACGACTTTGAATGTCATTTTCGTGCGTTATAATATCAAATTTTTTTCCAAAACCTTTTTCCAATCCAAAAATTCTACCGAAAGACCACTTACTAAATGTAGAATCTTTGAATAGCCATCTGTTTTGATAACATAGCACTTTCCTCCAAGTTTCATCATTTTCATCCTTAATGCCCAATGATTGCTTCGCTTTGGTTGCATCTACAACAATATAGCAATGATATGTACCACGTATAGATTTCTTACACCGATAAAATTGAAATCCGGGCAATTCACCTTTAGACATTGCATCATTAACATTTTTCTTAACTTTTTTTGCAGCTTCATCAGAAACAGAACTACCTGCTACAGCATCGGATCCAACAATATCACTAAGCAACTGTTCGGAAGGTGTTTGAGTACTTTGTCTTTCAGAATGGCTATCTTCGGTACTTACACTCTCATCTTTATCCTGCGTTTTGGGCTGCTGTTTTTTTACGTCCACTTTTCCCGGCATAGGATCAGATGGCATATCGGCATCCGTGGGGGCGGGTAAGGAGTCTTTCTCACCAGCTATAATAACCTTTTCCCGTTCCCATCCTTCTGCCGACTTATCTTTTTGAATTGTATAATCTTTGCATTCAAAATTCTCATCATCAATTATCTTCGACACTACCCTATTGATATCTCTTGCGAGAGCAGTATCTTTCCCAAAAACAGCACTTACAGTGGCTGCGCCCCATGCAACCTTGTCCTGATAAATAACACACATCTGCCACTCAAAAACATTTCTTTTATTGCCGCTCTTAACAAATTCAAGATATTTGTGTGCAGCGACATTATCAGTAATTTTATAAAACAAGTACTTTCTAAATCCAGGCATCTTAGACTTTATAGTGTGAAATTCAATACCGGGCAATGTGCCCTTTTCTATACAAGAATCCACAAATTCCTGCGTGATTTCACCGCTAATATTCGAAGGAGATTTGTCACATTTATTAACGCTTGCAGGAATCTGATTTCCGGAACTGCTGTCGTTTTTGTTATCGGTATCATCGGATTTACTTTTCGCAACATCAGAATTGTTTTTATCCTTATTAGATTTATCGAAATTTTTGGCCAAAAGCACCGAACCAACCACTACTATTGCCGCAACGGGGGCCCCTATACCTGCAACGTAAGGCGCTGCTTTTTTGACTACCTTCTTAACATTTTCTGAATTCCATTTACTCGAGGCACTTTTAGCGTTCACTCCGCTCGGCATTATAATACTTGCCGAAAGCATTACACAAAATAATTTTTTTAAATTTATTGATTTCAAAACACAACACCCTTTTTTATTTTATAAACTTATTGTAGCACATTGTTATAATAAATACAATCTTTTTTTAATATTTTAAAACGGAAAACTAATGCGACTATGACATAGCTCCTATGACACAGCCGCACTAAAACCCTCTAAACAAATATAAATATTAGTGTATCTCTTTCAATTCTTCTTTGGGGATTTTCACTATTTCATTATGTACAGAATCATTTGACAGTGCCTTTTCAGCTCCCTGCGACTCTTTCGCCATATGCAATTCAGTATTTTCGCATTCACGTGCACCTAAAACTTTTTCGGCTTTCTCTGTTTGATCTGTGATCTCCGTTAGCTTGACCTGTCCCAAAATAAAAGTCGAAACAGCTGCAGCAGCAATCATAAACACAGAAAACACACCTGTAAGAATTTTTCTTTTTGTTTTAAGTCTTTCTTTCCTACGTGCCGCACGACTCGGAAGCTCTACTATTTGTCCTCTTCTTTTTGGTTTCTCTAATGCTCCAAAATCATACGCTGCATTTCTGTTGTACATTTTACAGTTCCCCTCTTTATATACTTCGTAATTTTATAGTTTCTCGGCAACACGCAATTTTGCGCTTCTGCTCCTCATATTATCTTCCAATTCCTTCTTTGTAGGCGTAACAGCTTTTCTACAAACCAGCTTTGCTTTAGGACGGTGCCAACACACGCAGACCGGAAAATCCGGCGGGCAAATACATCCTTTAGTCCAGTCCTTCATTTGATTTTTGACTATGCGATCCTCCAGCGAGTGAAAAGTTATGACTGCCAAACGTCCACCGCTTGAAAGCAAATCAAATGCGCTTTTCAGACCTTGTGCGAGATTTTCAAGCTCATCATTCACAAAAATTCTTATAGCTTGAAACGTCCTTTTTGCAGGATGTCCACCTGTACGTCTCGCACCACACGGTATAGCATTGACAACTATATCCGATAAACAAGTCGTGGTTTCAATTGGCTTTTTAGCCCTGAAATCGACAATAGATTGTGCGATTCTCCCCGCAAAACGCTCCTCACCGTATTTACTTATAATGTTCTTAATCTCGCCGACATCGAAACTATTCACAACGTCGTACGCCGATATTCCCGACTTACTCATCCTCATATCGAGCTTTGCCTCTTTACTGTAAGAAAAACCTCTTGAAGCTTCATCAAGCTGATAGGACGAAACACCGATATCAAGTGCGACTCCGCTTACCGATTCAATGCCTAAGCTATGTACTACAGAACTTATATTTGCGAAATTATCTTGAATGAACTCCACATTTCCAAAGCGTTTCAAACGCTCTTTGCAAACTGAAACAGCATCCGGATCCTGGTCTATACATACCAGCTTGCCTTTTGGACTCAGTCTCTTCGCTATCTCAATTGAGAGTCCTCCTCCCCCTGCGGTGCCATCAACATATACACCATCGGGGTCGATAGACAAATATTCAAGAGTTTCGCTAAGTAAAACGGTTTTGTGATTAAATTCCACTATTTTATTCCTCTTAACTTTACTAACAAAATTAAATGCGACAAATAGCGCAATCTCCCACAGCTTAGATGATAACACTATTTGTTGCATTAAATCAACAATAAATTACAATTTAGATAAAATTTCGGATATTTTAATAATAATAATTCTCCAAAACAATAAATAATATAAATCTTTACTACAAAATAACATTGCCAAATACGCCTGCCTTCCAGTTTACCGCATTTCCTTCATCGGTATCTATATGCATTGCCAAAGCAAATTTATCGCTTACACGCACCACAACGTCATCAAAAATTAAAGAACGTTCTTCGCTTTCGATCTTGACTTTACATATTTGACCATTTTTTGCACCAATTTTTTCTGCATCACTTGTGTACATATGTATATGCCTTTTGGCGATTATTACTCCGCTATCAATCTTAATCTCACCTTTCGGGCCACGCAAAATGCAGCCAGGTGTACCGTTCAAATCTCCCGATTCTCGTATAAATGGTGCTATCCCCAGTTTCCTCGAATCAGTTAGCGAAATTTCGACTTGAGTTTGACTTCTCACGGGCCCCAAAATTGCGACTGATCCGAAAAATCCTTTCTCACCTACAACTTCAAGCCTCTCTTCGCATAAAAATTGTCCAGGCTGAGAAAGATCTCTTTTATGAGTAAGACTATAATTCTCGCCAAAAAGACTTTTTAAATCGTTTTCTGAAAGATGAACGTGCCTTGCGGAAACTTCAACGGGTACTTTCATAAAATACACTCCTTATATATTTATATTCGTATCGCCGATTAGTTTTTTCCTTATTTTATCATAAAAATTATAATTTGGGGGCTCAATAAATTTTGCTCTGAGCTTTGATTTTGTAATTTTAATACTTTTATTTTCGTTCAAACTTTGTCTATATGTTTCACCATCAACGCTAATAAAAAATTCATCATTTTTGTTCCCCGACTTTTGGATGCTTAGCTGCAATTCACTGTTCATATCCAGTATCATACTGCGTGAAGCCAATGTATGTGCGCATATCGGGGTTAAAATGGCACATTTAAGGCTTTCATCCATGATCGAACCGCCCGCAGAAAGTGAATACGCCGTGGAGCCTGTGGGAGTAGCGAAAATTATTCCGTCGGCCGAATAATTACATATCAATTTTCCGCCTTTTGAAACGCTATACTTCAGAACCGATGCGTCTGCATTTCTATTTATAACAACGTCATTGAGCACAGTAAAATGTTTATTTTCAAATTCTATCTCAAGCATCAAGCGCTCACTTATCAAATAATCTCCTGCAATAATTTGATTTACTTTTGATAACTCATCTTTATCACATACCGATAAAAAGCCAAGATTTCCGCCGTTTATACCAAATATAGCTTTATCAAATTTTGCCGCTTCTTTAGCGTAGTGTATTATCGTTCCGTCTCCGCCTACCACGAAAATAACATCACTTTTTTTGATAATATCATCGGTATTATCTAAGCAAACTACCCGAGGACCTGAAAAATATTCGTCTGCAGATGAATGCATAAAAATATTGCATTCGTACTTTTCGAGTTCCGAAATAATCTTTTGTATTACATTACAGATTTCAAATTTAAAATGTTTGCTAAGAAGCGCTATATTCAATTACATCATTCCAAACATCTATAACTTTTCGTGTGAAAGCTCAACCGTACCTTCAATATCCACAGGTTCATCGATATAAGTATTATCCGACTTTTTCACCAACACCAGATACTCGATATTACCTTCAGGCCCTTTTATCGGTGAATAGTCGAGATCCAGAACCGAAAAACCGTTTTCAGCGCAGAAGTTACAAATTTTTTCTATTACTTCAACATGCACTTCTTTTTCTCTGACAACGCCTTTTTTACCAACCTTTTCACGGCCTGCCTCAAATTGAGGTTTTATAAGGCATACTCCCAACGCACCGCTTTCTATGATATCACGCACCACAGGCAGCACCAAACAAAGCGAAATAAATGAAACATCAACCGAAAAA
>JAUNIE010000064.1 GCA_030523605.1 Clostridia bacterium
ATATTATGATGTACATCAAGAACAGAATACTAAAAGGAGGTACTTTTAATGGTAAAATTTTTGATGTCCCTATGTAAATTCAATTTCGGCGAATTTGAAGAAAAAGAGTTTAGAAAGTTTCTTCGAATGGGCTCGATACTCACAGTGATACTAGGAATTTACTATATGATGCGCCCTCTCAAGGATTCGCTTTTTGCTCAGCTTGTTGGCGCCGAATATCAGCCTTATGCCAAATTTCTCTCGGTGCTCTTCATAGGCGTGGTGGTTGCAGTCTATACCAAATTACTCGACTATTTCCCAAAACACAAGCTTTTATGCGTTTTACCTCCGCTTTTTTACGGAACCATAACGCTTTCTTATGCGGCGTTTATTTGGGCATATCAGGGCGGAATTATTAAAGAAAGCTTACTCACCGTAATTATGGGGTATTTATTTTACTGCGTTGTGGAAAGTTTTGGTTCGATTGTTGTGGCACTTTTCTGGTCTTTTTCAACTGATATCACAAAATCCGAAGCTGCAAAAACTGGCTTCCCGCTGGTTTATATGATAGGTCAGCTTGGCACAGTTTTTACTCCGATTCTTTTCATAAATCTGCCAATGAGTTTGGGATTTGGATCAGATGCGATTTCGATGGCGTTGGTCGGAATTTTTACGTTTTTGATTGCACCGCTCGTAAATCATTTATACAATAAAACTCCGTCAGATCTAATGGAATCACAATCTCCCTCGAAAGTGGCGGTTGAACCATCTGAAAAAAAGAAGAAAACAGGTTTTATTGAAGGTTTGAGATTACTCTTTTCCCATAAATATTTAATCGGAATATTGGCGGTTAACTTCTTTTTCGAGTTTATCGCAATAGTATTTGACTTCAATTTCAAAAGTGAGGCTTCAAAAGTATACTCCGGCGCAAAACTTACAGAATACTACTCTACATATAATGCAGTTTTGGGTGCAGTTGCACTGGCGTTCTTGCTTTTGGGAGTAAGTAGGATAACGAAAAAATTGGGTCTGAAAAAATCTCTTGCGTGTATACCGGTGTTTTTCGGAATTGCAATAACAGGTTTCTTGAGTTTGACACTTTTCGGTACGCTCAATTCTTATAGTTTGGATTTCCTTTTCTGGCTTATGGTTTCTTCCAAAGCGATTCACTACTCAATAAACGGCCCTTCGCTCAAACAGCTTTATATCCCGACAAGCGCAGATGTTCGCTCTAAAACTCAGGCTTGGATTGAAACGTTTGGCGCAAGATTTTCAAAGCAGAGCGGTTCAACCCTAAATCTCCTAAATAGAGTTATAGGAATGGCGAGCTATCGACTTCTTAGCAGTTGCATAGGTTATGTGTTTGTGGCCGCATGGTTTTTCGTTGCGCTTTACCTTGGTAAAACCCATAAAAATGCTACCGAATCCGGCACAAACGTTTGCTAGAGACTAAGCGCACCGTAACTTTTAATTGACTTTTCTTTGGGAATATGTTATAATATAACCATAAAATAGTTTTAAAAGGAGTACGTAGTTATGAAATTCAGTAAGAAATCATTATCAGTTTTTTTATCGGCTTTAATTTTGGGTTTCTCATCTCCGATTAACGTGGGAGCAATCAAAAATGACAGTAAAGTTGTGTCCGGTAAACAAGCGGAGCACAAAGTATCGGAAATTTTTGAAAAAGAACCTGACCAATGGGGTCTCAGAGGTGACCCGTTACTTTGGAAATTATTGAAAAAGGAATTCAGTTGGCAACAGTTACTGGTAAACGAGAAGCGTATGGTTCCGCAGATATCTACGAGCCAAGATAATAGATCGATTAATATCAAAGTAGAAAATGTTGAAAAATCTACCCTCTTTATTGTAAATCTTGATCCGGAAATGGGACAAACTTTTAACAATAAATATGATTCTGACGTGATGAATATAACTCTTAGCCCTAAAAATTTTGAACGTTTTTTAAAAGATAAAATTTGCAATATATGTGGCATTTCCTATGAAGATTTCTCGAAACTGGACAATGTTTATGTAGAAAAATGCGATGACGGCTCCGGTATGTCAAGCGGTTGGGTGAGTCTAGATTGGTGGAAAGAAACAGGTATACCGCTTTTGAAAGAAAGATATAAAGACTATTTTGAATCTCTTTAATAGTTATTTTTAAATATTTGCATTGCGGCTTTATTGGCTGCAGTGCGGTTTTTATTTTATCGGATTAAAAAATAAAATTAGTATTGATGTTATTTAAAGAATGTGTTACGCTGATATTAGTACTTCAAAGTGAATCAAATAATGAAAGGATTTTCTATTATGAAATTTAGCAAAAAAATATTACCGGTTTTTTTATTATCATCAGTGTTAGTGTCATCACCTGTTTTATCAGGAGTAAACGCAATGATGTGGGATAGCACAGTGGCTCCACAATCAGAGAAGCGTTATCTTTCGGATGATTTGAAAGGTATGCGTGGTATAATGGTTAACTCAGAGGAAGCGGACGATTCTGATATGGCACTTTACGAAGCGTTGTGTGAATTGATGGAAGGTATAGAAGTGGATAGTACTCTTCGCCCATATGATTTTAGAGAATTATTGGCTTCCGGTATTTTAAAAATACTAGGACTCGAGGACTATAAGAGCTTTGCCTCTAAATACACCATTAAATGGGGAGAGCTAGAGGTACATCCGATTCATTGGACGAGGAACATAGAAGGATTGCTTGCCCAGTTTTATACTGCATATGAAAGATTCTTTGTAGACAAACATGGAGCAGATGATGGTGGCGACTTTAATACTTATGTTTTCCCAGATTATACTGCAGCTCCTGAAATAGTAGATATGTGGAAAGAGGGTAGGAGTTGTGAACGGTACTACTTTAGGAGAACCAACTCTTACTATGAGATGAGGCAAAAAGGTGATAATTCAAACAATTACAGTCGGCGGCGTATTTTTTAATTGAATATTCGCATTGCAGTTTTATTGGCTGCAGTGCGATTTTTTATTTTTGAAATGATTTTGTTCGAATTGAAATAAACTACTGATATTAAATATATAATCACACTATATAATTAAAAATCATTTATTCTATATTTATAAGTAATTGATATAATTGTTTTAGTTTACAAAACTCCTATTAAGGTTATAATTTTAGGTACTTAGCGAGAATTTCTAAATTATAGTTTTATAGGAGTTGTTATATTATGTTAAAAAACAGGTTCAAAAAAATAGTTTCTTCGCTTTTAGCACTAGCGTTTACTTCAAATTTTTGTTGTTACGGTCAAGCACATTTGATTACCGATTATAGCAATCATAGCGATATTTTGAAACGGGCAAATCAAGGAAATCCTAATTTCGGAAATTCGAAGATTTATGACATAGCTATG
>JAUNIE010000027.1 GCA_030523605.1 Clostridia bacterium
TCTTCTTTCTTTTCTTCTTTTTTGCTGTCGTCTTTCTTCTCTTCAGGTTTTACTTCAACTTTAGCTTCTTCTTTCTTTTCATCAGCTTTTTCTTCTTTCTTGGCAGCTGGCTCATATTTGTATGTCCATACTTCGCCTTCTTTTGTTGCTGTTAATGTGCCTGCGCCTTTAGCTACTACAAATGCCTTAACTGCTTCAAAGTTTGGGTTACCTTTGAGCTCGGTTGATTTTTCAACTGTTGCAAATTTGTTAAAGTCTGCAAGAACTTTGAGGTTGAGAGGATTTGCGCTGTGTGTGAGAGTGCCTGCTGCTATCTCTGCTGCTACGCCCCCTGCTAATACTGCTGCTACGACGCCTGCCGCTACTGCTACTACTACGTTTTTTGTGTTCATGTTCATTTCTCCTTAAACATTTAAAAATTTATTTTAGCTTAATTCGCTGTTAATCACTTATTAAGCTAATTCCCCTAAATTGTATCATGCTTTACATCGGGTGTCAATCAAAATTTAAACAAATCTGCGAATTATATTATAATTAACTAAACGCCGATTTAAAATTATAAAATATAAACAAATTTGCCGTTTGCTTATATTTCGCTTCTTCCTTGAATTGCTCTTGAGAGCGTGACTTCATCTGCGTACTCAAGTGATGCACCGACGGGGATTCCATACGCCAAACGTGTTATTTTTACTCCTAAAGGTTTCAAAAGCTTAGATATATACATCGCCGTGGCTTCGCCTTCGACCGTCGGGTTGGTTGCGATAATTACTTCTTTTACATTTTCTTTCGGCACCCTTGTAATCAGCTCTTTGATGTGAATATCATCTGGTCCGACGCCGTTTAAAGGCGATATACTACCATGCAGAACATGATATTTCCCCGAATATTCGCCTGTGCGCTCTATCGCACCTACGTCTCTGGGGTCTTCGACCACGCAAATCGTGGAATGGTCACGCGCTTTATCTTCACATATATTGCAGATTTTTTTATCGGTGAAATTGCAGCATTTTTCGCAGTAATGGATATTTTTCTTAGCTTCTGTTATTGATTTGGCGAAAAGTTCCGCTTTTTCGTCCGGCATTTTAAGGACGTGATATGCGAGCCTTCCTGCACTTTTGCGGCCGATGCCGGGTAAACTTGCAAAACAATCTTCAAGCTGAGTCAGCGCCAAAAAATCGTTTTTTGACATCAGAACAACCCCTGCAAATTCATTCCGCCCGTTATTGAGTTCAGTGCGGTATCTTTTTCGTTTGTCGCTTTTTTGATAGCTTCATTTGTTGCGGCGACTATCATATCGCAAAGTAAATCCATGTCTTCTGCGACGTCTACGAGTTCGGAATTGACCTCAATTTTTTTGACTTCGGGCTTGCCGATAATCGTTACCTTTACGGCTTCACCGCCCGCTGTGGCTGTATACTCTTTTTCGTCGAGCTCGGCCGAAACCTTTTCTACTTCCTTTTGTGCTTGTTGCGCCTGCTGAGCGAGTTTTTGAATATTCATTCCGCCCATTCCTTGACCGGGTAATCTTACTTTCATTATTATTTTCCTCCTAATTTAAAGTTACGTCTATTCCGCTTTTTTGCGCTTTGTCTATGAGTGCATCAAGTGGGTCTTCTTTTGAGTTTGTTTCTGTAAGTTTCTCTTTGTTTTCAGGTTTGTACGGCCCCAGACTGTACTGATGTCCTGTTATGTTTTTGATTATATTTTTTATGGCAATCCTGTACTCGTTGTTGTTGCGCAGAAGTTCAAATGCCAGCGAATTTTTCGAATCGATAAGAATGTAATTTCCGCTTTTGTATGCGTCCGAATCCCTGAGGGATATATAAAGCGATTTTAAAGTTTTTGTGTTTTTGAGCTCATCAAGTATTCTACCCCAAGGTTCAAACGTCCCGTCCTCTGCTTTTATTTCGATTTTCTGCACGGGCGGATTTTTAATTTCAGGCGGTGGGGTGGTAATGATTTTTTGGACTTCTTTTTTTATTGTTTTTTCTTCTTTTGGAGTATCCGCTGCTTTAGATGTAGGTGCAGATGTGTTTACGCTTTCACATAATTTGACTGCGGCCATTTCCATTTCGAGCTTTGCGTTTGAGCCTGAAGCTATATTTCTATATGAAGTTTGTAAAACATCAAGTATTTTAAGGATTTTATCGAGCGGAATATCTTTTCGAGATTTATTCACGGCCTCAACCATGATGTTTCTGAAATGCTCCATAACACTTTCGCAGAATTTCAAGATATTCACGGATTCACGATGGATTTCATCAATTATCTCAAGGCAACCGAGTGAGTTGCTACCGAGGATATTTTCGGCAAATTTTTCTGTCTGATTACCCGAAGAAATACCGAGAATTCTTTTTGCATTTTCGAATGTCACATTGTTTTCGCACGAATTTGCGCACTGATCCAAAATCGAAAGTGCATCACGCATACCACCGTCGGCAGATTTTGCGATGAGCTCCGTAGCCTCCGGTTCTATTTTTATATTTTCTTTTCTGCAGACAAGTTTTATTCTTTCGATTATGTCTGCGGTAGAAATCCTTTTAAAGCCAAACCTCTGACATCTTGAAATTATTGTTGCGGGGATTTTGTGAAGTTCGGTTGTTGCGAGTATGAATATAACATGCTTAGGAGGTTCTTCCAAGATTTTCAGGAACGCATTAAAAGCACCTGCTGAGAGCATATGAACTTCATCGACGATATAGACTCTGTACTTACATTTTGTGGGAGAAAAAACGACTTCTTCACGCATGGAACGTATATTTTCAACGCCGTTGTTACTGGCTGCGTCTATCTCGACAATATCAAGAGCACTTTCACTTTGTATTTCTTTGCAAATATCGCACTCGCCGCAAGGATTACCGCCCTTTGGAGATAAGCAGTTAACGGCTTTTGCAAAGATTTTCGCACAGCTTGTTTTACCTGTGCCTCTTGACCCGATAAATAAATACGCATGAGAAATTTTACCGGATTCGATTTCATTTTTCAAAGTTTTGGTAACATGTTCTTGTCCGACGACATCATCAAAAGTTTGCGGACGCCATTTTCTGTATAGTGCTTGGTACAAATTTCATTACCTCGCTTACAAAAATTATCGTGTAATTGAACATACAGCCGAACGAATTAACTAAATCGCACGAAACGTATTGCTTAATGCTGCTCGGTTCCCCGCCTGACATGGTTCACAACCATTCGCCGCATAGCACCCATCCAACTGTATGTTGAATTACACGCATTTTAATTATAAAATTATATCACGTACGCTTAATTATATAATATTATCAGAAAAAAAACAACAATAAATTTTTGAGAATTTGTAGGTGAACATTTTGGGACTTAAAATAGCGCATTGTAGCGATTTACATATAGGAGCAAAAATTTCGGGTATAGACGGCGAAAAAAGTAGAATTTTGGGAAGTGAAGTAAAAGAGGTTTTTTTCGGGATTTTGGACGTTTGTGAGGAAGAAAATATAGATGTTTTGCTGATAGCGGGGGATTTTTTTGACGATACAAATGTAAATTCAGCCGATGTTCGTGAAATTATTTCCAAGATGAGTCGGTGTAAGTATAGAATTTTTATTTCTCCTGGCAACCACGACCCTTTTACGTCCGATTCACCATATGTAAAGTTTGAATGGCCAAAAAATGTTTTTATTTTTAAGAGTAAGAAGCCAGAAAAAATTCTGATTGAAGAAAAAAATGCGGTTATATGGGGCAGTGCGTTTGAAGGCCGATATGAGTGGGCGCATTTAATGAGAGATATTAAAACAAGTGATGAAAAAATGCTGAATATCTGTCTGATGCATGGCGACTTAAACAGCGCAGAGGAGAGTAGGTATAACTTAATAAGTCGTGCCGATATTAAACTTAGCGGTATGGATTACATTGCTCTGGGGCATATTCATAAGCGTACCAAAATACAAAAATCGGCAAATACATATTACGCATACTCAGGGGGTGCGCAAGGAACGGGCTTTGACGAGCTGGGAGAAAAGGGTTTTTACATAGGTACGGTTTCGAAAGGGACGTGCGATTTAAAATTCCGCAGAGCCTGCAAAAGACGTTTCGAAGAGATACATATTGATGTTTCGGATTGTGTTTTCGTAGATGATTTCGTAAGTAAAGTGGTAGAAAATTTATTTGAAAAATACGGCGAGGATTACGATAAAAATTTATATAAAGTTATTTTTGAAGGGAGCGTCCCCGAAAGTGCCTCTTTTGATACGGTCTTGATAGCCTCAAAGCTGTGCGAAAAAGTTTTTTATGTTCAGATTGTTGATAATACGCATCCTAAGATAGATATTGAAAAGCTGAAATTTAAAACCGATTTTAAAAGTTTGTTTATTAAAAAAATGCTTGAAAAAATAGAAAATTCTACATCTGAAGAGGATAAAAATATGAATGAAAATGCGCTTAAAATCGGACTTAAAGCGTTTGAAGGAGATGTAAAATACATTGGTGATTAAGAATATAACGATAAATTCTTTCGGAAAATTAAGTAACTATTCTCTTGATTTAAGCGACGGTTTGAACGTTGTTTATGGCCCGAATGAATACGGTAAAACGACAATTATGGAGTTTATAAAACTTATGTTTTACAGTCGGAACGAAAAAACCGCAACAGATAAACTTATACGTGAAAAATATAATCCTTGGAATGAATCCAAAATGAGCGGTTCGATAATTTTCGAGCATGGCGGTCAGATTTATAAAGTGCAGAAAGAGATTAGCGATAAGTATGCCCGAAACGATAAAACCGTGGTTCAAAATATGTCTGTGGGAGAAGTAATCAAACTCGGTAAAGATGAGGAAGTGGGAGAATACTTTTTTGGAATAGATGTCAAAAGTTTTGAGCGCAGTTCGTATATAAAAAATTTAGGTGGAGCGGATTTTGAAAAGCCTAAATCTTTAAAGAGTTCTAAGGATACGCTGGCCGATAAAATGTTTTCAAATCTTCTTGAAGTCGGGGAAGAAGAAGTTTCTCAAAGCGGCGTGATTGCAAAAGTGAAGGAGGCCATGCGAGCACTCAAAACCCCGACAGGCAAAGGAGAAATACGCAAATTAGACGACAAAATTTCTGAATTAGAGCTAAAAATAAATGACATAAATAATTTCGAGCAAGGTCAAGAAGATGTAAAAAAAGAGCTTGAAAGTCTGGGCGCTTTAATCAATGAGCAAAAAGCGCTCGAAACAAAAATAAAGAAATTCGAAGAGTATAGGCACATAGAAGAAACCCAAAAATTAATCGAAATGGTTTCCGCAAAAGAGAAAATACGCGCAGAAGTTATGAATTTTGGTGTCAATCTTGATGCTGCGGAAGAAATCTTTGATACGCTTGAAAAGTACGAAAAAGATTTGAATGAAATAAATATTAAAATTGAAAATATAAAAAATTTATCGGAAAGTCGCGGTAAAAATTTCACGAGAATTTCCGAAGAAGAGAAGAATCGCTTTGAAACGCTGCTCGGGAAGTTTGAGAGCGAAAAAAAGAAAGGCGAAATTTTAAAATATGTTGCTTTGGATAATTTGTCGGATTATAAATCGGAGCGGTTCGATTTTGGTGAAATTTTGAAGAATATCGGTTCCAAGCTGAAAGACACAGAGCGGTTAAAAGCATCGAAAACAACTGAACTTGAGAAGTCGCAGATCAAAGCGAAGAAAATTAATAGCGGTTTTATTTTTGCCGACGGAATACTTTTGATGTGTTCGGTTATTTGTACATTTGCAAATCTGTTAAATTTGTTTCCGTTTGTTTTTGGACTCTTTTTTTGTACGGCGATAGGGCATTTGTACTTTTTTTACAAAAGCAAGAAAGAAACAGAATTTTTAGAAAATGAGATATCCGAAAAAGATTTTGAAATCGAAAGTTTAAAATCCGGATTTAAGGCGGCAATAGAAAATTCAAAATCGGAAGCGGAAAATAGTCTAAAGAGCGCCGAAAAAGAGATTAGAGCTTTACTTTCCGAAAAAATGTGTCGTAACCGAATGGATTTTTATCAAAGCTATGCTAAATCTCAGGAATTTAAAGATTTTGATGTCGCTTTGCAAAACAGCGAAAATAGGCATAGAGAAATTTTAGATGATTTGAAGAAGTTTCTTGATTTAACAGGCGTAAAAATAAATGTGGATAATTTTTATGAAGAGCTCAGTTACTTGAAGGAGCTTAATTCCAAGTACGTCGGTATAAATAGTCAGATAAAATATAAAGCGAGCGCAATAAACCTCAAAACAACCGATTTAGAAAGTTTAAAAAGTATTTCTAAGAAACATACTTGTTTTGAGCGTGAATTTGATAGCGTGGATATGGATTCTTTGCGTTCAAGATTTGACGAGCTGTGTAAAATGAATTTGCATACTGCCTACATAGAAACGCAGAAAAAGATTATAAACATATCGGAAGACCCCGAAAAGATTAAAGCATATGCTGAAAAACTGAGATCTCAAAAAGCTAAGATGGAAAAGTACTATGAGTGTTTAAAAATATCTTTAGAGGCTTTCGAGGAAGTTTCAGATGAGCTTCGTAAAAACTTTAACCCGAAACTTAATGATAGAGCGTCGGAAATTTTCAAAGAGCTGACGGGCGGCAAGTATAATAACGTGTATGTTCAAAAAAATTACGATTTTATAATAGGCGGAGAGGTAATGGACAGATATTCGCATTATTTCAGCAGCGGCACAATTGACCAAGCTTATCTTGCGGCCAGGATTGCCATTTCGGAGCTTGTTTCGAGTGCAAAAGTTCCGCTCATTTTTGACGATACACTTATGCAGTACGATGACGAGAGGCTAAAAAATACGATTAGATTCTTGCAAAGTTACGCAAAAGAAAACGCTGTGCAATCTGTTGTATTCACTTGTCACGAATATATGAAAAGTATCATTACGTAAAATTAAGTATCTTTTCTCTAAAAAGCTTGCCACGGTGCAAGTACTGTACCCATCATATATATATGTTGAATGTCAAGCGTTTTTATAAAAAATATAAAATAGTTTGATGCCATATTTTAGATTTTGAAACTATTCCCGTATAGTTTTTTGCAATCTTTTTTTGCCTTTTCCGAAATTTGTTTATTTGTGTTGCTTATTATCTCGTCAAGCTTGTCTACGGATACATCTTTTTGATTAACCCCAGTTGTTTGGCTTGTAATGCAATTTACATACAATAGTTTTTTTAGTAGAGCCACGATGGGGCGTGGGTTATCAAAGTCAAAATTCGGACATGACCGGCAAATATTACCTATAGCGTCCAAGCTCTCGAAGGTCAGTGTTTTTTTGTTGTTAATGTATTTAAAAATTCCATTTATAACATAATATTCCATGATGTAAAGTTCATATTGTTTAAGTGCTATTCCTATTTTCTTGCAGTTTTCTCGTAGAGATTCGGTTATTTTAATTGCCGGAATTCCCATTACAGCGCCACCTGTTTTTTCACCTTTTTCATTTCTGACCGTGCTGTGTATGGACACCATTGGCTGTTTTTCGCCTACTCGTGGCATAATCTTTACAGAGTCAATGTCGTGAGTATCTTTTAAACTCAAACCTTTTGTGATCTTAGATGCATACTTGGCGCCTAAGATACCTTGTACGAACGGAATCAATAAATTTTTTATAAATTTTTTATTAGTTATCCAGGAGGTCATTTTGCTCGTCCTTTTTATAAATTTATCAGATTCTCCGCCATTACCATATTTGTTTCCGGAAAGCATTTTTAACAGTTCTTTGTATTCATTAAAACTGTTTAGGTTTTCGCTTATTGCTTCACCGTCTCCCGATCCAATGCACTTACATAATTCATCGAGTTTGTTGGAATATAATATTTTAGTGTATAAAACGTCATTTATTTTATTGACTAAATTTTCGAATTCTTTATCATCAGTTTTGTCATTTGGATTTTCATCGCTTTGTTTTTTGGACTTAATAACCGCTTGCATGGCTGCAACTATTGGAGAAAAAATCAATAGAGCCATACTGTAATCTCTTGTAAAAGGCCAGCTGTACGAGGCAATAGCTTTTTTATATTCTGTCAAATTGCCTTCTGATGCCGCATTTACTACTTTTTTGGTGTCACTTCCTACTGCGGCACCTTCCAGCGTTTTCGAAAATGCTTCTAATTTTTTGGTATTAAACGTTTCAATTGTGTTTGGCATAGTCATTACCTCCATCCAATTAATTAGTTTATGTTGCGTACGAATTCGCATCTAAAATATACTATAATTATACTATTTGCAAAATATTTGTCAAGTGATTTTTGTAAAAACATAAAATAACCCCGAAATCTTATTTCAGACTTCGGAATCGTTTAAATTTTAAAGTATTATGCAAACAAGGCCGTTGCAACCTTCATTAATTATTCGTTCGATAGTTTCTTTAATTTTTGACCGTGCATCTGTGGGCATGCGGTAGAGTTTATTGTGTAGACCTTCGTTTACGAGTTCATGAAGTGATTTTCCAAATATATTGGATTCCCAAATTTTGGTTGGATTTTCTTCGAATTCCTTGAGTAGGTACATTACAAGTTCTTCGGATTGCTGTTCGGAGCCGACGATCGGCGTGACTTCGGTTTGTATTTGCGTTTTAAGCATATGTACCGACGGAGCAGAGGCACGTAATCGTATTCCGTATTTTCCGTTTTGCTTTATTATTTCGGGTTCATCGAGTTTAAGTTCCTGCATTGTGGGCATTACTATTCCGTATCCGGATTCTTCTACTTCTTCATAAGCTGCAGCAATTTTTCCGTATTTTTCTTTGAGCTGTGTAAGTTCCATCATGGAGTCCATCATTTCGCATTCATTTGCGATATTCATGCCTGTTTTTTCGCTAAGGACTTTAAAAAACAAATCGGGATTTAGAGTAACCTTAAGTGTTGCGGAACCTGTTCCCAGGTCAACGGATGCTATTTCGGAACTGCTTACGAATTCACAGTTGTTTAAGCCATCGGAAAGAGTTTCAATCTCATTTATTTTAGATATATTCTTAGCGAAGTCTTTAATACAGCCATAGATAGAACTGCGTAACCAATGTGAAGGCTCAAGGGAAGATATCCAAGCGGGGATATCTATTTTAATTTCACGCACGGGAAACTCAAAAAGTATCTCTGCCAAAATGCGTTTAATTTCATTTTCGGTAAGTTCGGTGCAGTTTACAGGAATTGTCGGGACGTTATATTTTTTTGCGATAGAATTCGCAAGAGTAATTGTTTCAGAGTCATCTTTGTCTATGCTGTTAAGCAGTATCACAAAGGGTTTATTAATTTTTTTAAGTTCATTAACGGTTTTTTCCTCGGCTTCTTCATACTCAGAACGGTCAATATCGCTTATGGTGCCGTCTGTTGTGACTAAAATGCCGATAGTAGAGTGGTCTGTAATAACTTTTTTGGTACCTATTTCTGCAGCCATGCCGAACGGAATTTCTTCTTCGAACCAAGGAGTCATAACCATTCTTGGGTTGTCACTTTCTATGTATCCGAGTGCACTGGGGACTATATATCCTACGCAATCTACCATCCGAGCATTAAATTTTGCAGAGTCACCTATTTTCACCTCAACTGCATTTTCTGGTATAAACTTAGGTTCGGTAGTCATAATGGTTTTGCCAGCCGAAGATTGGGGCAATTCGTCTACAGTGCGGCTTTTCGTGTCGGGGTTAGATATATTAGGTATTACCAAAGTATCCATAAACTTTTTAATAAATGTAGATTTCCCGGTTCTGACGGGGCCGACCACGCCGATATAAATATCGCCATTAGTTCTTTTAGCCATATCTTGATAAACATTACGTTCTTCCACTTTTTTTCCTCCAAAGATATCATATTGTGGTTTAAGGGATAAATGATTATTATTTTGCGGGCACCAGTATCATTTGAGCGTCTTCCAATACATCTGCGGGAAGATTGTTTTCTTCTTTTATTGAGCCTACTGAGGAACGATACTTTCTTGCGATATTCCAAACAGATTCATTTTTGTTGGCAAAATATACTGTTACGGAAGGGGAATGGCAGTATTCTGTCGGTAAATTTTCATCAGCATTTACGTCTGTAACCATATTTATTTTTCGTGTGCTGTAAGCGGTAATAGCAGCAATTAAATTTACCGAGAAATTAATTTGATTTCCGTTTTGAGAAATTATTTTAAATTCAGTCGGGATAAGTTCGGTTTCAAACTGAATATTTTCACCATCTAATATTTCGGATAGTTTTTTTTCAAAGTTGACAGTCCGTTCCGAGTAAAAAGGGATATCCTCGGAGTTTATCCCCAATATATCAAGTTTTAGGGTGCCTTTTACTGAAATGTTTTCGTCCGACAGAGATGTTTTTACGTTTGATATTGAGGGAGTAATATTTATGATTTCTTTAATATCAGTGTTTGGGATTTCAGTAGATTCTTGAATATTTAAAGTTTCGCTGAAATTTTTTAAAATTTTTTGTATTTCAAGAGGTACGTAGGTATTTTGTGTTTCATATTTTCTTGAATAAACATCGGTGACGGTGTTAATTTCTTTTGGGCAAAAGGCAAGCGCTGTTGCGGCGCACCGAATGTTCACGGAGATAAGATTTTGATTATTTTCCGAATCGTTCGGAATACTGATTTTGTGTTCTAGTATTTCAACTTTTGTGATACATTCGCATTCATCATGAATGCCTGTCACATCTACGATTTGACTTACAGGTATTTTGTATTCGATTTTTTCGGTAGAGCCCGCTTCCATATCGGAAATGTAGAAGATTTTGATTATCAAAGTACCTTTTATGACTATTTTGTTTTGCATAATTTTAGGTTTGTCGCTTAAAAAAATAACTTCGGAGTTTACAATCATTTCGGGGGAAGGTTGATTTTCACTTACTTCCAGTGTTTCGTTTATGGAAAATTGTTGTCCGCCCATACCGATTAAATTGCTGAGAGAAATTTTAGAAATTTTTTGTTCTATATCCTGACCATTAACCGAAGACGAAATTTCGGTATTATGTTTTTCAAATACTTTTGCGCACACTGAGAGTGCACCATGTAGATCAATTTTTCTGGGACTTACGGCACGGCAATTAATGTATTCGGTTTTGGCGGAAGTCAAAGGTAGAGCGTTTTCGGGAGTGCTTTTCATATCTAAAGAAGTGGAAAACACGGTGGAATTTTCACAGCAACGTATTGTTGTTGACGAAGAATCAATGTAAATTATTTTAATTTCGGCGTTCCCCTCGATTGAAATCTGTCCGCCCGAAATGTTTCTGGAAGTGATATGAGGTTTAACGCTACACTTAAGTATTTTTTGTATATCGGGGCAGTAATCCGGTAGTGTAAAATCTATGTCGAGCGGTACTTCTTTGCAGCTGTCGAAAGCGATATTTAAGGTTGACAAGTTTTCTTTACTGACGTCATAATTCATTTTGAAACTCTCCTTGTATGTGTGTTGATACTAATTTTTATGTTGGTAGATATGTTTTTATGACAAGTTTTGAAAATTAATTTTTTGCGCATTGTTTACCTTGAGTATCAACGCAGTAGTTTTCTTTCATGATTATTTCCGAAATAGGTACGATTTGATAACCTTCCGATTTAATTTCGTCAATAATTTTAGGGAGAGCTTCGGGAGTGTTTTTTGCGCCATTATGCATTAGTATAATCGAACCAGGTTTAATTTTGGATTTAATTCTTTTGACCATATCATCGGGGGTAGGGTCTTTCCAATCAAGGCTGTCTACGTCCCATTGGATGCAGTGCATATTAAGTTCATTTGTGGCTTCTACCACATTATTGTTGTAATCGCCGTATGGCGGACGAAATAAGGTAGGGCGAGGCGCACCGGCAGCTTCGATTTTCTTGTTGCAATCTTCGATTTGAGCGGTAATTTTGGATTTTTCAAGTTTAGGTAAATGTGGGTGAGTGTCGGAATGGTTTCCCACGTCATGACCTGCATCGGCAATTTGCTTAACGGATTCGGGATATTTTTCTGCCCAAAACCCGACTAAAAAGAACGTGGCCTTAACGCCCTTGTTTTTGAGTATATCGAGCAAAGTGGGAGTTTGTTCGTTGCCCCAAGCAGCGTCGAAAGAAATGCTTACAACTTTGTCGCTTTTGTCCACGCAGTAGATAGGTAGTTTACGTTCATGAGCACGAAGAGCATTCATGGGTGATAGAGTCAGCGCTAGCGAAGCAATACCCGTGATAAGAACCCCTGCAATAATCATCAAACGTTTACGATTAATAATAAAAACTTTCATATTAAAATTCCTCCTCGCACAATCTATATGCGAAGAGGAACGGTAATATTATTATTGTCAAATATTTTTTGAGTGTATTTTACTTTTTATTTCTTTGCTTTTCTCACTAAGTTTGTTTGCGCCCTCTTTGAAATAATACCCGCCGTCGCCATGTTTTACCGCTCCGACTATGCCCACAACGCTTGCTGCAACAGCTGACGCACCGATTAAACCGGCCCACGTCATACCGACGATTTTAGCGATTTTTAGACCACCGGGCACTAGCATGCCTCCTGAAAGTTTTTCTATGTCGTCATCGCTTAAAGCTTCAACCGCTTGTTTGAGTTCTTCTTGTTTATCCATACCAAGCAACTCCTTTTATATAATTAAGATTACTATTATATTTTAATTAATATAAAATTGTCTTGTCAAGTTTTTGTGTATTTTGAGAACAAAATAGGACTTTATTTATGTTTTTGCAAATAAAAAATTCCCCTTGCGCTGTTACATGCGAAGGAGAATCAGATTATGTGGAATAGTCTTATTTTTTTAGTCCTCGCCACCATATGCTGCGCCAGAATCTACCGGGCTAACGTATTTGTCATTTGATTTGCCCCATTCCTTATAATCTTTATCCCAAGGTGTTTTTTTCTTACCAAACATCTCTTTGAAGTAGTACGCACCATCCTTGTGCTTCACCTCTCCGGCAATAGCCACAACACCTGCTGCCAGACCTGCTGCGCCCACTAATCCGCCGCCTACCATACCGGCGATTTTTGCGATTTTTTCGCCTTTTGCGCTGAGTTTTCCTCCTGCGAGTTCTGCGATGTCCTCATCGGTCAACGCTTCAACTGCTTGTTTGAGTTCTTCTTGTTTGCCCATTTTAAACGTCTCCTTTAACTATAATGTTAATCTTGGATCCAAGATTACTATTACATAGTAATTAATCAGAACGAGAAAGTCAAGCTTTTTTATGAAAAAAATCCTAAAATTTTGATTAATTTTCAATTATAATATTTTAACATAAACTTTTAATTTTGAATTTTAATTTTATGATTAATAAAATATTTTTCTATTTCAGATACTATTATAGGCATCATGGAGAGCATAAGTACCGTCATCCACTGGGCAAAATTAAGAGGTGTTGTTTTGAATAGTACTATCAAATTCGGCACGGTTACAACTATTATTTGCATGAATATACAAAGTATTGTAGAGTATATAAGTTTCATGTTTCCAAATATACCTGTTTTTATGAGCGACTCTTTACTGCGCACGTTGAATGCGTGAATAATTTGGCTGATCCCCAGCGTTAAAAAAGCCATTGTACGGCCTACAATCGGGTTTAGCGGATTTATATCGTAAAACACTTTTCCGATGCTATATGACAGTATTCCGATTGCTGCAATGAATGTGCCTTCTACAAATATATTGTATCCCATGCCTCCTGAAAATAGGCTTTTTTTGGAGTTTTCCGGAGGTGTTCTCATTATATTTTTCGGAGTCGGTTCGCATCCGAGAGCAAGCGCCGGAAATGCGTCTGTAACCAGGTTCAGCCAAAGCAAGTGTATGGCGAGCAGAGGGGAGGGGATACCGATTAAAAATGCAAGAAGTACAACCATGACTTCGCTTATGTTTGTAGAAAGCAGAAAATGTATTGTTTTTTTGATATTGCTATATATTCCACGCCCCTGACGAACGGCTTCAACAACGGCGGTAAAATTATCGTCGGCCAAAATCAAATCTGAAGCGGATTTTGCGGCGTCGGTACCCGATTTCCCCATAGCACAACCTACGTCCGCAGCTTTTAGAGCCGGTGCGTCATTTACTCCGTCGCCCGTCATTGCGACGACCTCGCCGTTTGACTGTAAGGCCTTAACGATTCTAACTTTATGTTTTGGGGAAACCCTCGCAAATACCGAACAATTTTTAACTTTGTCTTTTAGATTTTTATCGCTCAGCTTTTCGATTTCACTGCCCGTGAGTGCATTATTTGAATTAATCCCTACGCTTTTTGCTATAGATTTGGCGGTTTCTATGTGGTCGCCCGTAATCATAATTGTTCTTATGCCTGCGTTTTTACATTCTTTTATAGCATGTTTAACTTCAGGCCTGGGGGGGTCCATGACGCCTATTATAGCGCAAAAAATTAAATCTTTTTCTGCGTTTTTGATATCAAAATTTTCTTTCGGAACTTCTTTGTGTGCTACAGATATAACTCGGAGCGCTTTTGAAGCCATATTTTTTACCGCATTTTGTATGTCTTTTCGAACGGTATCGTCAATGGGCTTGGTTTTGCCGTTTTCGCATACATAATGCGTACATATCTTAAGGAGTACATCTGGCGCACCTTTGGTGATAATTTTGTATGTATTCTTATTTTTGTCATGTACGGTTGTCATGAGTTTACGGGCTGAATCAAAAGGGATTTCGGATATCCTTTTAAAATCGGAATTTAAAATGGCGGTATTTATACCTAATTTGATGGCATAATTCATTAGAGCGGTTTCTGTAGGTTCGCCTACAGCGGTGATTTTTCCGTTTGTTTTTGATAGCGTGGAGTTATTGCAAAGCGTACACAGTGAAAAGATTTCTTTAATTTTGGAATTTGAAATAATTTCGTTTTTAGTAGCTGTTTTTATCTCCGTTACGGTCATTTTATTGGCAGTGAGAGTGCCTGTTTTGTCGGAGCAAATAACTGTTGCATGGCCGAGAGTTTCAACGGCATGGAGTTTCCTTACGATAGTTTTTTCTTGTGCCATTTTTCGTACTCCGCCGGCAAGAACGATAGTTACAACGGCGGGCAATCCTTCGGGTATTGCAGCGACGGCAAGGCTTATTGAAATCATAAGCATTTCGAATATATCTGCGTTTTGCATGACTCCCAAAAAGAACACGATAACGCTTATTATCATAATACATATTCCAAGTTTTTTACCCGTATCTGTAAGCTTTTGCTGGAGCGGGGTAGGGGAGTTTTTTTCGCTGCTGACCATTGAGGCTATTTCACCGATTTCAGTATTCATACCCGTAGCAACGGCTATAGCTTTTGCGTTCCCGCGCGTAATTATACTCCCGGCAAAAAGCATGTTTTCTTTTTCATTATGACCGGAGCTGTTTTTATCGTAATCTTGTGAGGATTTATCAACAGAAAACGCCTCACCTGTCATTGCAGATTCTTCGGCGGCCAAATTTGAAGATTCAAGTACTCTCGCATCTGCGCAGACCAAATCGCCCGTGTGGAGCATTAGAATATCTCCCGGCACGACGTTTTTTGACGGAATTCTTTTGAGTTTTCCACCGCGGACTACTTTACTTAGCGGCGTAGCGATTTTTTTAAGCGATTCGATTTCTTTTTCGGCTTTGTTTTCCTGCATAACACCGATAAAAGTATTTATAATCACAATAGAAATTATTATTAGCGAGTCTGAATAATTAACATCGTGTCTTAAAAACGATGTGATCAGAGAAATTATTGCTGCAGCTATCAGAGTAATTACCATGAAATCAGAAAATTGAGCGAGTAATTTTTTAAAAAAACTTCTTTTTTTAGTCTGAGAAATAATATTTTCACCGTATTTAATCAGTCTTAATTTTGCTTCGGCGCTACTGAGTCCGATTTGGGGATTTACGTTTTGCTTTTTTAAAATTTCTTTTGCGCTTAATGTATGCCAATGCATTTATTCATCTCCGATTTTTGTAGTCTCTTATAAATATATATGAAAAATTTTTTATATATTCTTAATTAAGGCCTTTAAAAAAAGTTTGTTATATGATAGAATATACTGGTAAAAATTAAATCAGATAGGAGATTTTAACAATGGAACACATCAAGACAATTAACAGTGTGGACTTCAAAAAGAGCGTTACGGGTACAGGCTGCGGAGAATGTCAGGTTTCTTGCCAGACGGCGTCAAAGGTTGATAATACCGTAATCAATCAAAAATGCGAGAAGTCCGGAAAATAGCAATAAATTAAAAATTAACGTAAAATAGCGTTATCTTTTGGTTTTTCCGGAAGATAACGTTTTGATGTAAGTTAAAAATATGAGGTATGTATGGTACATAAATATAAATTCAGAGATACTAATTTCGTAATTGACGGAAACAGCGGTGCAATTCATGTTGTCGATGATATTAGCTATGATATTTTAGATTATTTAGATGGTAATTTTTTTGATTATACCGAAAACTATATAGTAAAGAAATTATCCGATAGATACAGCGAAGAAAAAATCAAAGAGGCATATGGCGAGATTTTTAAGATGTATAAATCCGGCAAGCTTTTTTCACAGGATATTCATGAAAATTTGGCAACAGAAGAAAATTTAAGTTCACCGATTAAAGCGCTTTGTCTGAACGTTGCTCACGACTGCAATATGCAGTGTAAATACTGCTTTGCGTCAAAAGGAGATTTTGGTTGCGGTCGGGAGTTAATGCCTCTTGAAACTGCAAAAAAAGCGGTCGACTTTGTGGT
The DNA here is from genome assembly GCA_030523605.1 of Clostridia bacterium. Lineage (GTDB taxonomy): Bacteria > Bacillota > Clostridia > Oscillospirales > Acutalibacteraceae > UMGS1491. The sequence goes on from JAUNIE010000027.1 coordinate 16,664, forward strand.
TAAAAATTCGGGTGATATTCATAACTTGGAAATGGATTTCTTTGGCGGAGAACCTCTTATGAATTTCGAAGTTGTCAAAGAAACGGTAAAGTACGCAAGAAGCCTTGAAAAGAAGTATGGTAAAAATTTCAGATTTACGATTACAACCAACGGGATTTTACTTGACGATGATAAAATCGATTTTATCAATAAAGAGATGTTTGACGTAGTACTTTCTCTTGATGGGCGCAAAGAAATAAACGATAGACACCGTGTAACTCGTGCGGGCGTAGGAACATACGATACGGTAGTTCCGAAATTTCAAAAATTAGTCTCTGAGAGAGGCGATAAAAGCTACTATGCACGAGGTACATATACAAAAGATAATATCAATTTCAGCGATGACGTACTTCATATGTATGAGCTCGGATTTAAACATGTTTCAATGGAACCGGCGCTTTGTGGAGATAAATTTGAGAGTTCGATAAATGAAGAGTGGCTGGATGAAGTTTTAAAAGAGCAGGAAAATCTTTGTAATAAGCTTATCGATATGAAACTTAGCGGTAAAAATATAGATTTTTTCAATTTCAATATCGATATTAACGAGGGCCCCTGTATTTTAAAACGTCTCAGAGGCTGTGGATGCGGAAATGATTATGTCGCAGTTACGCCTAGTGGTGATATATATTCGTGCCACCAGGTGGTGGGCGAAGAGAAGTTCAAAATGGGGAACATCAACGAGGGTACGTTTGATGAAAAACTTAAAAAGCTGTTTTTGCATACAACGATATATCACAAAGAAAAATGCCGTGATTGCTGGGCAAAGTTTTATTGCAGCGGGGGATGTACGGCAAAGAATTATTTTAACTGTGGCGATATTATGAGCCCGTATGATTTTGCTTGCAAAATGCAGAAAAAGAAGGTAGAATGTTCAGTAGCATATCAATATTTTACATAAATTCTAGTTTTAGGAGCGGATTTTATGAGCAAAATGAGAAAAGCTGTAAGTGTTTTACTGGTATTGGTGACTGTGTTTATTGGGCTGTTTTTTTCTACAGAGCAAGCTGTTGCTGCTGTGCAAATAGAAAAAACACTTGATGCTTATGGCAATGAAGAAATTGTTATAACTTTTGAGGGAGTGGCCGATTTTGAAAAGTTTTATAAAAAAATGCGGATTGTGCAAACTGAGCTTGATAGTAGAGCAAAAAAATTTGTAGGTATCAGGCAAATTTTTGTTTATAAACTTTTGATTTCAGAGCTCGAGGGCCTTTTTTATAGTAATATTCTGAAACCTTGCATTGGGAATGATATGGGGCTTGTGAAAAATATGTGTGAAACTTTTGCAAAAATAGCAGTTGGTGTCCCGGAATTTATTCGTGGTGCGGAGGGGGAATTGATTTCTTTAAACTATGGCACTGTAAAAGAAAATCTTCAAAAGATTATAATGTATAATTTTGAAGAGGCTGAAGAAATGATTAAAGAAGGTCAGCTCGGTATTTTCCACATAAAAATGACATTGCCCCCCAGCGTGATTTAGTATGTATATCAATAATTTTAAGTAGAAATGAGAGTTTTAATTTAATGAGAAGTTTATTTAAAAAAACAGCGTATGTGTTTTCGGTTTTTATTTTTATGTTTCCCGGTTTATTTTTTAATGTGAAGGCAAAAGTTGTAGTTAAGAGAAATTCTGATAATAATATTTGCTTAGTCAGATATGAAACACCTAAAGAGATAAAAAGATTAAAAGAGGCTTTGATGGGTTTGAAAGAGATTTTTTCGGGTGCTGTTTTATCTCGTGGTTGTGACACAAAAGTGTCTTTTGAAGACGTCTGGACGTTTATGTCGATTGAATATATAAACAGGTTTTATAATTATGAGATAAGTAAGTTTTTGACTAATTTTATTTTGGAAGGCTATAGAAATTGCAATAGTGGTATTTATACCATGAGCCTAGGCGATTTGAATAATTGTATTACACAAGTTTTAGATTTTATAGGTGATGAGGATACTTGGCAAGATGGGGATGATGAATTTCTTGAGATAGAGATGCAGGTTACAACCGAACAAGCTTAACCCCCAATTACGAAAGTTTATAATAAATCGAAAATATAATTATGTGTTTGGCGCATTTATGAACACCCCCCGGTGTTGCGCCAAATTTTTTTATTTTACGCAAAATAAAAAACAGCCCAAATACTAGGCTGCCGGTTTAGTAGATGATTCTAACCTTCTAAGCAATCTTTCGGCTTTATCAGGGTTAAATCTTCCTATAAATTTGCTACGAGAATCTGGGTACTTTTTTTCTATGACTATTCCCGCATGTAAAAGCCATACTTGAATTTCACGTATTTGAATTAATGTGTTTTCCTCATATGTTGAAGCTGGGGCATGCGGTATTTTAAAAGAATAGTCATCCATATAGTTATACCAATATTCAAGATAAATTTTGTGATGTATCGGTATGCATTCGCTGCATGCAACGAAATCTTCATTTTCACTGTATGACAATGCCCACTTACCTCTAGACAGCGATGCTTTTTCTTTTGGTTCTGGTTTAAGACATGATCCCAGAACTAGGTATCCACATTTCCACGGTTCCCAATCAAAATCTTTACTCATGGATTGTATAGCATCATTAATATCTGACGTAAAACAATTGGTGGAATAAATATATGTGCCATATTTTGAAAATTTGTCCATGTACTCTGAAATTTCAGATTTGGTTCCGAAGCTTACACTACGAAACAGTATAGGTGAGTTTGAAAATCTGCTAAGGTATTCTTTGAATTCTTCACGATTCAATACCACATGAGGTTTAAGATTTCTATACTCACGTGGAGCAGGTGCGGCACGATGTGAATCGAGAAAATGCCTGGCTTCCTCTGCTTGGCGCTTGACCTCTTCTTGGCGTTTTTTCTCTTCCTGGTGTGTGAACTTTTCTTGGAGCTTTTTCTCTTCTTCCGTGATGTCATCTTTTGGGGTGTGTGAGCTATTTGTATTCTGATCTTTTGTGATGTTTTTCGGTTGATTTTGCTTTTTATTTTTGTCGTGGTGTTTTTTAAGCAATATCGGAACTGTGATTCCCGTAACCCCCGTTATGCCGAAAAGAGCTGATAGACCACACACGAGTGGTATGTTTACCTCACGTGCTTTACTTTTGCTTTTAGTAGTGTCTGCCGCAAAGGCATTGCTACAAATTAATGAACACGAAAGTAAAATTGATAAAAACTTTTTCATATTATTCTCCTGAGTCAAGTTTGAATCTGATTATAACGTAGTTTGAATCGAAATTCAATGTTTAAAATTACAATTTGTGGGGGATTTACTTGCTAAATTTAAAAGCAGCCTAAACATTAGGCTGCTTGAGGTTTTAATCGTTGTAAATATATGTCGGCCTCAGTTGGATTATATTCGGCTTTTAAGTCGCCCCAGTCGTTGGCTTTTTTTATTATTATTCCAGTTTCAAGCAACCACAGTTGTAAGCCACGTATTGCTTCTTGAATTGGGGAAGCATCACGGGAAAGTGGGTCGTAATTACTTAGGAATCTTTTGTCACTATCCGAATATTTTGTGCCCTCGGGGAGTTCAAAACTGTAATATGACATACATAAAACGAAGTGTTTGTTATGTTTGGGTAGAGGGGAGCAGACATCAGTGGTGTCTTTCTTGTTATAGTAAGTAGGTAAAACTGATGCCAAATACATACAGTGCGTATCATTCGTAATTCCCCATCTGGCAAACCCAGCATTTGCTAACGAATATTCAAAGGACATGCTTGGGTCGGGCGAGAAATAAACACGTCTGCCCTCATCGTCTGATTCCTTGTATGCATTACCCCCTATGGCCTTACCGGTAGAAGATATGTTAAGCCCTTTCTTCAAGAATTCCCCATAGTACTGATCCGCATCATCTACGTGTACGCCACGAAACAGAATTTTGGCATTACCAAATAGGCTAAAGTATTCCCGCATGTCTTCAGAGGTCAATATGATATGTGGTAAAGACGTAATCTTTTCACCGTTATATGTTACATCATCCGCCAGTGCTCGTCTATCTTTGATAAATTGACATTGTGCTGGTGTGAATTTACAATTTGGCGATAGTTCTGGCAATAATAATGCTTCAGCTCCTTCTTGGAGGCTATCTTGTTCTCCCTGGAGTATATCTTGCTCTATTTGGCGCCTTATCGCATCTTCTTTTTTACGCCTGGCCACTTTTTCAGCTTGGCGCCTGG
>JAUNIE010000065.1 GCA_030523605.1 Clostridia bacterium
AATCGCCGTCAGAAACCACGTTACATCCATATTCACTTTCTTATTTTTTCCTCCTCGCGGTTAATAGTAACTCCATAACATTATCTTGTGGAGTGTCGGTAAATTCCGTGGTACAGTTTTGCTTAACTATATCAAAAATCTCATACCACAGTAAATTCGCTTGCTTGCCGAAAGAAACGCTCATCTGTACGAATGGATTTGCTATCGCTGCACCTGTTGTCGGGTGTTTACCCAAAAAACCAAACTTACTGATTGCCTCTTCACACTGGACATATCTCGCAAACGCCTGAGAGTATGCCTCAACCAACCTTGGATTTACAAAACTTTCACACTTTCGTTTTTTAAGCCATATCCACGTTTCTTCGAAAATTTTATCTGCCTTAAGGTGCGTTCCGTCCTTTTGCTCTGCACTTAAATATTCGCTCGGCTTTGGAATATTCTCGCCTTCTAATTCTGGCATATTCACAAAGTCATCAGGCTCAAAATTACCATCAACATCAAAGTCAAATGGTTCAAATACTCTTGCAGACCTTCCCAGTTTCATTTTGTCTGTAAGTGAATCTGGCTTACTTCCTGCTTTAACTCTTCTACCACCTCGATTTGTTCCGTCTTTTGCCACTATTTTTGCCTCCTTTTAATTCTAGGGGGTTAATACCCCGTTTGAATTGAACTTTTTTCGTGTGTCGCCCCACGCCCGTTGCGGTTCGCTTCATCTGTGGGGATTCGAACTCCCCCCACAAGAGAAAAACTCCTAATTTTTTCTTAGGAGTTAAAATTTTTTATTTTTTTATTATTTCAAATTTGTCTACTTCGGGAATCAATGCCAATGAACTTCCGTTTCCCCAGTTTACGTGTATCTGCGGGGCATCATCTACATAATCAATCGTTCATTCCAAACCCTCAGCCATTTGTGGTTCGCCTTTCATGTGTATCAGTCGTACTTTGATTCCTGGTTTGTAAATGTTTCTTAATCTTTTAATTTCATCAGAACGTCTCAACAGTTTCACTCCTTAAAGTTTATCAATTCTAATCAACGCTGTGTACCTTGCGTAGTCATAACCTTCAGAGTTTACCGCTAATGCTTCATTGTTATTTGTCTTGTCATAGAATAAAAAGCATCTTGCAGTCCCATTTTTCTCTGTGCCACATTTGTTACTAATTCTTTTTATAAGTTCGTTATCCTCAAGCAAGTTTTGAATCAAGTGTTCGTATGCCTCGTGGCTCAAAGTCTTCTTGCCAACCACCTTGAATTTTCTTTCTTCTCCAAGTCTTCTTGATTCGTTCTCCAAAAGTTCTGCTCTGCTTGTGGCTTTTCTTGAAAAAAATCCTACCATACAAAAACTCCTTTATTTGGTTTTATATCTTTTTCGGTAGTCATATATTAACTCTGAAAAGGTACACTAGCAAGTTAATACTGTACTTTTTGGGGTAGAATAAACTTGCATATTTACTGCACTTTAAGGCATTAATACACAAACTAAATCAACCCCAACGACCACCTTCAGAAGCTGTGATTTTTGAGTGACAACTTTTGCAAAGGCTCATCAAATTATCTTCATGGTGCGTACCGCCTTTCGATAGGGGAATTATGTGGTGTACTTCCTCTACGGCTTTTATGATATTTTTTCGCTCACAGAGCTCGCATATAGGGTGCTCTTTGATATAAAGCTGTCGTATCCTTCGCCATCTGTTACTGTATCTTTTGTAGGTGTTCGGATCACGCTGGTACTTGTTGTAATGCTTGGTTACCACTTTGCCATGTTTCTCACAGTAAGGGCTTTCCGTAAGTTCCGGGCATCCGCTGAATCTACACGGACTTTTTGGTTTCTTTGGCATATTATCTACTCCTCATTTTTGGGTATAAAAAACGCCCTTGGATTTCTCTCCAAGAGCATTTAAATATTCTTCGCTAGTATAAATATATCACGGGGTCATACTGTACCGCAAGTGGAATATTTAGGAATTAACTGTAAACTTTTTAGAATTTACTGTAATTAACTGTAATTTGTTTCGGTACATGACACGCTTTCAAAGCATTTCTGTGAATCTTATAGACATTATCCAAACTACATCCCATTATCGTGGATATCTCACTCCATTTCTTCGATTGTAAATATCTGAGTTCTAGCAATGTTCTGTATTCAGGATTGTAAATGTTTTTAATCACCATTAGAATCGATTTTTTTAGATAAAGTAAATTTTTTACATCATCGTCTATTTCTCGTTCTAAATCTACCATTGCTGCTATATTTCGTTCCATGAGCTTATAATTATCGCTTCCTTTTGGCATGTCTGATAAAACATTATTGGCTTTTGAAGCAAAATCTCTTAATAATTTCACTTGGTCCAATTTATAACTAATTTTTCTGTCTAGATGATACGCTTGAGAAAGGTACTCCTTTGCATTCATTTTACAAGTCTCCTTTCCCCATAAATGCATCCTTGCCATGATATTCTGTGTAATTTATTTCCCATAGGATCGACATTCAAAAGTGATTTATAATATGGACTTTCAAAATTTCCACACTCATACGCAGTACAAAACCTATTACTCATAATTTTGTTTTCTCTGACAAAGCCACAGTATTTGCACCTGATAAGCTCTTTTGACTTTTTTATATTCATAAAGTTATCCTCCGTAAAAATTACAATTTTAAAATTTTCTTTGTTTCTTGCAGCTTTGTAATTTGTACTTTGTAACTTTGATTCTTGTAACTTTGCACTTTGCGTCTTCAATCTTTGAAATGTTTTTATTCCGGCACCACCTCCTTCAAAATTTCTTTGACTTCTTCAAGGCTTGTCACTTTAAATGCCATGCCTCTTGCTTTTTGTATCTTCGCAATGGTGATTTCCTGCAGTTTTGAGAGCTTTCCTTTTTCGGTCTTTACTTCAAAAGCCATGAATTTTCCTTTGTAGCAAACAATAATGTCGGGAATTCCCGATGTGCCATAAAGTCCGCCATGCTCCTTAAATGCGAAGCATTCGGGAAGGCTTTTTAGATATTTCAATATTTGATTTGTTATTGTTTTTTCTTTCATCTTAACCTCTTTAACCTCCATTAACCTCCTATTTTTTTGAAGAGGTTAATCCAATAAAGCCCTAACTAAAGCCATTTATGCCATATATATAACCTCTTTAACCTCTAAAAAGAATGTACACTACGCATGGAGTTTTATTTATATTAAAAACAAAACAACTAAATATTTAATATACACTCTATATGTGGGGTGTATGTGTGCAAAAGTAAGGT
>JAUNIE010000066.1 GCA_030523605.1 Clostridia bacterium
AAAAAAATGTTTATTTGTTGTCTGTTGTTCGTTTGTTTTTCTTGTTCAAAACAGACACTGGAACTCAATTCAATATTCATGCCAGAAAACAATAATACGAATTACTATATGTTAGGTCCTGATGTGAGTTTTCATAAAAGTTATAGCGTAACGATGAACAATGTTGAGTATAGTGTTGCTGTTTCTAATCAAAATAGAATAATATTTGTATCAACCCGTGATTCATCCTTTACTGTTGGAAAACTGAAAGTAGGAGATGAAATATCAAAAGAAAAGTTTAAAAAATATCATAGCATTCCAGGTTGGGGCACATGTGTTCCTATTAGCTCCGGATGGTATGCAGGGTATTACAATGAATCAGAGAGTAATGAAAATGTTAAGATTCAGTTCTTTATAAAATGTAATTTTAAAAGATGAAAAGGTAGATTATAATGATTTGAGTTGTTGCATGTAGTGTTGCAATCGTCAGAACTTCGTGTGAATGGTCAAACAAAAACAATGACTGCACAAAATATCACAGAAAAATCATTACAGCTTCATTCTATAAATTCGGTTATTAAATCATTAAAAAAATGAACATGAAAATATATAAAGGAAAAATTAAGGAATACAATAATGATAACATATCAATGGAATCTGATAATTTGAGAATATTTCGTACTTTTGTAATAAATTAAATTTGATAAAACATGTTGTATTCTGAAATTACTACATATATATATCGATTAATAGAGAATAAGCGATTTATGCAAGTGAAAAATTTTATAGAGTCACTTGATGAAGAAGTAAAGAAAGACCAGTTTGTTATTGTCAACTATGCGAATGTTCTTTACAATCTGAACTTGGACCGTGACGCTCTATCTGCAATCAATGAAATTGAATCTTGGAATGAGGACGTGTTGCCATTAGCTTTATATACTAAGGCTCGGATTTTGATGGGGCTTAAAAAATACTCAGAAGCTTCATGTCTCTGGGAACGATTATCTGACTTGAAATCATATGGTTGCAAAAAAAATAGGTCAATTCATATTGACAGCTATTTCTACAATTCGCTTTGCTATCGCTTTCAACGAAATACTACAAAAGAAGTTGAACTGATAAGAGAACATATATCTCAAAGAACCCGTGGAATTCAAGCAGACTTCAGCGTTAATGATGTGGAGAGAGCTTTGAAATTAGCAGAACTTAATCATAAGTACAATTGCAGAGAGTATTCTTTTGTGAGTTCAATTAGTGTTTTAGAGCACAGGGATATTGAAAAGAAATTAGATAGCTATATCTCACGGAAGCGAAAGGAAAGATATATACAATCGTTGATACTAGAATGGCCAAATGAAATGTTTCTCAAAAACGAATTGGCCACTTTGTATTTTGAAATTGAAAAGTATCAGCAATTGATAGAGTTGGGTGAAACATGTGCAAAACTTGACCCGTATAATCATGTCATGTTGTTTCTTTTGGGCAAAGCATTTTTTGTTACCGAGAACTATGACCGTGCTCTTTATATTTTTAGGAAAATTGTTGACATTGATAGTTTTTTTATTGCATATGGTCCATTCGGTACAGGAATGAACGATGCAAAACGTATTATACGCGACTCAAAAGGGTATATGTGTTATTGCTACTACAACATTGGAGATTATAGTAATTCAGCAGCATTGTTGCGAACAATTGAGCAGAATCCTATGCCATTTGTTTGCTGTGATATAAATTCCAAAGATTATTTCGAAATAAAAAAGTCTCTTGATACACTATAGCAAATACACCCCCATCAGTCAGTGGTACAATTATACCTATGACAACCTGAACCGATTGACCTCCGCCAACTACGGCACCGATTCGGAGGACGAGATATTGGGGGCACTGGCTTTGGCGAACGAACGTGACTATTCATGCAGTTACGCATACGACCTGAACGGAAAAATCTCGTCTATCATGCGCAAGGAAGTGAAGCAAAAACGGCAAAAGCAAATGGAGAGGGCGTAAGGACTGATCATAAAGGGAAAAAATATCAAGCTATTAGTCCAATATCAACTACGCCTATGTGGTAAGTTTAAGAAATACAAATTCTACATTATGAAACAATATACATTTATATTCATTACGATGATTTTTGGATTTGCATCCTTGTCTTGTAATCCATCACATGATATTTCAATGACTGCTTTTTATTTTCCTGGAGAAGTGAACTTTCAAAATGAATATACCCTACAAGACATGAAACATGATTGTCTCGTTTTAGATTACACCGACACTATTATTATTAAAAAAGAATGTTATCAAGAATTCATGCGCTTATTAACAGAATCGGAACAAAATTCTTGCAATAAGAAAAATATAACCCCCGACATCTATGTCGAATTAGATACTTGCAACTTTTTTTTTAATGTCAAGAACTCTTATTGCGAAAAAAAAGGCGGAAATCAAAATCAATCATTCATTCTGAATGAAGAGACAAACTGTTTTATCAAACTAATTACTGGGTATAGTTTATATACAGATTCAACAGCATGCATTAAGAGTTTGTTAAGCCAAGAATACAGTGCGGATATTCTCAAACATTTTAAAGAAAGAAAACAAAAACTCTTAACAGATGAAGAAGAACCAGAAGAAGAATGGGTTAAATTATTGATTTTGGTCAAATGACAACATGTAACGGCTGACGGCTACATATTTGACGCGCGACGGTAATGCGGAACAGCAGCTCTGCTGCAACGATTATGACGCACTCGGCAGGCTTTCTTCGCAGTGCCTTGGCGGTGTTGATGCTTTGCTGAGCTCGCTATAGGCTCGGTTCGCATCATACGCCGTCGCCGACGGCTTGTGGGGGTTAGCCAGTTTTGATGCGATTGCCCTTCATTAACTCAGAAAAAAGCACTATATTTACCGAAAATTTCAAAACACATCATCACATGAAAAAAATCATTACCCTTTCCATATTTCTGATAATGGCCACCGTAAGCATGGCGGCAACACATATCTACCAAGGTGCTAACGCCTACTACAACAACATTCTCTACACTTGGGACGGCAAGCACCTCTATCAAGGCGCCAACACCTATTACAACAACATCCTGCTCACCTACGACGGCAAGCACGTGTATGAAGGCGCCAACACCTACCACAACAACATTCTCTACACTTGGGACGGAAAGAAACTCTATCAAGGAGCCAACACCTACTACAACAGCATTCTGCTCTCCTACGACGGCAAGCACATCTACCAAGGTGCC
>JAUNIE010000067.1:0-655 GCA_030523605.1 Clostridia bacterium
TTGCTTATGACATTACAATCAAGGTTGATGGAATAGCGATTTCAAAGCCTACATTTATGCAGAAGGTTATTGTAGATCTTCCTAACGGTTGGAGTTCTGAAGGTGTAGTGTATAAACACGCTGATGAAACTGATTGGAAAGATGTTGAAGTTGTTGAAAATAAAATGATAATTTATGCTGATTCGTTCAGCACATTTACTTTCGCAGGAACAAAGACTACAGCAACAGAAGATGTTCGTGCTGAAAAAGTTAAGTATGATATTATTCAGGACGAAGTAAACAAAAATAAATTTTCACTTGTTATAAAACCTTTGCAAAAAGAAGATAGTGTAGGTAATATGATTGATACACAGATTATTAAATTTGCCGCTGCTGCTATGAAGTTTGATTTCCTTAATGATGGTATTTCAGAAGATGATGCAATGAAGAGTCTTACATACACTTGGGATGCTGTTGACGGTATTGAGATATATCCGATTACAAGTGAAAATAGTAATAAAGATAGTAGCATAGCTTGCTTCAGCTTTATCGCAACAGCAACAGATGGCGAAAATCTCTTGACAGGTGAGATTGGTAAACCTATCAAAATTGCTGACCTTTATATCACAGGTACAGGAAAATTCAAAGTTGCGACTGATAGCTTTGAATCTGAGAA
>JAUNIE010000067.1:665-3125 GCA_030523605.1 Clostridia bacterium
AGTTGCATACTGCGAAACAAAAGAGGATAATGAGATATATCCTTTGACTGTAAACAGTACATATTCATCACCGAAGGAATTTAAAATTAAATTACCTGAATATGAACTTGAATTTTTTGTTGACTTTGGACTTAACAGAATAGAAAAGACTGAAGCTGATTATCTCGGTATGACCATTACTCTTAACGGAGAAAACACCGATACAGAGAAGGTTCTGAAAATTGGTGAAGAAATTGTTGTAACACTTGATAACAACAATAAAACTGCTACAGCTTCAGGCAAAGTAACACTTCCTATGGACAACTATACTTTCGTTGTTGAAGGTAAGGGTTATAGAACTTATTGGGATATGGTACATCTCGACAGAGCAAAAAAAGTTAATCTTTGGAACAATGCTCTTACAAGCAAAAAAATAAATGTTATTGCTGACGATAACGATACCGCAAAGGCTATCACATTCCTTGTTGGTGACATTTATATGGATGGTATTGTAGATGTATATGACCTTTCAGCTGTAACATCTTACTTTAACAAGACTGTTGGAGCAGCTGGTAGCGACACATACAACAAATACATTCCTTATGACCTTAACAGAAATGGCAAGATTGATCTTACTGACATCGCTTATGTTCAGGTATCCTACGGTAACTAATATTTTGAAAACAGCTTGATTTTATCAGGCTAAACACATTCGGCGGAGGTACGGCTTGCCGTATCTCCGTTGTTTGTTTTAATCCCCCGGCGAAATGAGGCAAAAGAACTATGAAACTTCTACTTGGAATATTGGCAATTTTAATATTAGCATTTTGCGTTGTCGCAATGTATTGTGCGATAATTGTCGCTGGTCGCTCTGACGAAGAATATAACAACAAGGATAATAACAACGGAGGAGATGACGATATGTTTTTTAAGAAACAGTTATGCCCCAAATGCGCAGTAGGGCAAAGAAGCTATGAGCTTGATAAACATTCAGACATTTGCCCATATATCGGCTGTCTGAAAGACGGTAAATGTCACTTCTATGAACCTATTAAAACAGGCTCTAAAAAAGGCGTTTTTAACGCTATTAAAAATAAGCGAAGCGTTACCCACCCCCCCCGAAAAATAGGGCTTTACAAGCCATTTTACGGGGTTTCATGGGCGGTTGCGTAACAAAAATTAAATAACATGACTTTGAAAATAACAGACGGAATTTTTACCCCGTTTTTGATATAAATTAACCTTGTTCCAATTTGGAATAAGGTCATCATACAATATGAGGAATAGGCATGAGAAAACTATGGACGAAATTTTCTTTATATATAAAACGAATTTTTTACATAAAAGGATTTAAAAATTTTGATTTTTTCTTTGAAAAGTATAAAAGAAAGTTTGAAGACGCAAAGTTTTCTTATACAGTAGAAGATATACAGAAATGTGCAAAAGATGAGTATGGAAAATTCAGAAACAAAATTTATATTAGTGGATTTATAATATCACTAATTTTTGTTTTACTTGGCAGCATAGGAATGTCAACTGATGTAGTTGCTAAAATTGCTACAATATTGACATCTTTTATTTGCTTATTTAGCGAAGATGCTTGGCTTGGCTTTTTTGGTAATGTTATGGGTAGTATTGTTGCTATAATCGGTGTTTACATTACAATCCGTTTTGAGAGAAAGAAAACTGAAAAAGAAGATAAAGAAAAAATAAAGCCAATCATATTATTCACAGGCAGACAAAATGAAGAAGAAAACCTAAATAATACATATCAGATTCGCTTGTCCGAATACGGAGCTTATACAGAGGATAAGCAAAGAGTTGAATATTCTGAATATGTAATAAGAAATGTAGGATATGCTGCAATCAATTTAAAAATAGGAGCAGTTATAAACGGTGTTGTTTATGCCCCTGATAAAATTATCAATTATATTCCGGCAAATGATTATATAATTATAAAAATGTCTTTGGAAATATCAAAAAAACAGTATAAAAGTTTGTTTCAAAGCAAAGAACCCCAAAATTCATTTATTATTATGTATAATGACATAAAAGGGATTTTATATACTGATACATACAAAGGCTTTGCATCTTATGAAAAAGCCGGAGAAGATTATAACTTAAAAATGAAAATAACAACTTAATGTTGCGGATATATAACAGACCTTGTTCCAATTTGGAATAAGGTTAAAGAAATGAGGAACTATTTTGTTAGCAGTGCTAATAACTTTAATTATATTGACTTTATGCTTCGCTATTTTTTTGATTTTTAGGCTAAAAAAATCTGAAAGGGAGAAAAAATTTTTTACTGCCGTATCAGCATTGTTAGCAATTTTAATAACTGCCGTGGTTACATTGTTTGCGAACACAATCCATATACCAAGACTTTTAAGCGATGCACAATTATACGAATATGTAACCTATGTAGAAAATGAAAATAATATCGAATATGATAAATATGTATGTCCACCTGATGAAAAC
>JAUNIE010000028.1 GCA_030523605.1 Clostridia bacterium
AGCTACGATACGTAAATGTGAAAAAGGCTATGAAGTGACGTGCAGTGTACTGGACGGCAGTTTTGAGATGATGAAATTAAAGCTTTATGCTCCGGATATGCTTTCGGCGACAATGATAAAGAATAATTTTTATAAAAACCCCGGCGAAATCTATAGTGAAATACTGAGAAAATTAACATCATCCGAGTAGAACTCTGCCATATCTTGACAGAGTTTTCTATTGGTATATAATGGTTTTATCAGTAGCGCACTATGTGTTTCGGGAGGAGGATAGCCGAATTTTGGAGTTTATCGATATAAAATCAATGACTCTCGGTGAGATAGAAAACGATTTCAAAAGTTTTGGAATCGAGCCTTACCGAGCGAAACAGGTTTATAAGTGGATTATGGAAGGTGCCGAGAGTTTTGACGCCATGACCAATATTTCCAAGTCCATGCGAACAAATCTGAGCGAAAAATATTTTATACCAACTGTTTCAATAGAAAGAAAGAGCATATCAAAAGACGGGACAGTTAAATATCTTTTTAAGATGTTTGACGGTAATTTAATTGAAGCCGTTTTGATGAAATATAAGCACGGTTATTCTATGTGTATTTCCACGCAGGTCGGCTGTAAAATGGGTTGTTCGTTCTGCGTGACGGGTAAGAGTGGTTTTGTAAGAAATCTTCGCGCTTCGGAGATGCTTTTACAAATCGAAAAGGCGCAAAAGGATAATAATATAAGGATTTCGAATATAGTTCTTATGGGAATGGGCGAGCCTCTCGATAATTACGAAAATGTTTTAAGATTTCTGGAACTTGTTTCGGATTCAAGCGGCCTAGGTATAGGTATGCGGCATATTTCGCTTTCGACGTGCGGGATTGTTGATAAGATTTACGATTTGGCGGAGAAGAAGATGCAATTTACGCTTTCGGTTTCACTTCATGCACCAAACGATAAACTCAGAAGTTCGATGATGAAAATAAATAAACGATGGGGCATAAAAGATTTAATAGATGCGTGTAAATATTACATTTTAAAGACGAATAGACGAATATCGTTTGAGTATACGATGGTGGAAAACGTCAACGATACAAAGGAGTGCGCACTCGAACTCGCAGAGCTGCTAAAAGGAATGCTTTGCCACGTTAATTTGATACCGCTTAATGAATCCGATGAAAACGGAATGATAAAGAGTAATATAAATAAGGTATATACATTTAAAAAGATACTTGAGAAGAAGGGAATAAACGCAACAATAAGGCGAACACTCGGCGAAGACATCGAAGCTGCATGCGGACTGCTAAAAAGTAGGGCGCAGAAAGAAACGGAGGATTTACCTTGAAGATATTCAGTAAAAGCGATATAGGCAAAAAAAGAACCATAAATCAAGATAGTTTTGCGCATAAAGTTTTATCGGAAAGCATGTCATGGTCTATCGTTTGCGACGGTATGGGAGGCCTTAGTGCGGGCGAACTTGCGAGTGGTAAAGCGGTGAAATCGATAAGTGATTTTTTTAAAACTCATCTGAGCGAAAGCAGTAGCAAAGAAGACATAAAAAAGTATATGTTTGAGGCCGCGAGGCTTGCCAATGAAGTAATTTATAAAGCCACAAAAGAAAATCCGGAACTTGGCAAAATGGGTACTACGCTTGTGATGTGTATTGTAAAAGACGATTTTGCGGGAGTGGCGTACCTAGGTGACAGTAGGGCGTATCTCTTGACAGATGAATCGATAAGTCAAATAAGCGTTGACCACTCCGTGGTTCAGCAGATGCTTGAAAGCGGCGAGATAACACCCGAACAGGCAAAAAACCATCCGCAAAAGAATATAATCACTCGTGCGCTGGGCATAGACCCGACAATTTCGCTTGATTATAAAGAAGTGAATATTCCTCCGAAAGGCAGAATGCTTTTGTGTACGGACGGACTTACGAATTATCTGGACTCTCTTGAAATACTGGATATTTTAAAAAGATATAGCGGAGAGTCTGCCGCCGAGAAACTGATTGAGGAAAGTAACAACCGCGGCGGTAAGGATAATATCACAGTATCGATTATAGAGACGTAAATTTTTGAATGTTTCCAAAAAATCAAAACTATTTAGATAGGAGATAAAAACATGGATAAATATACCGGAAAACGTTTAGACGCAAGATATGAAATTCAAGAGCTTATCGGAGTCGGAGGAATGGCGGTAGTATACCGTGCTTACGATATCATAGAAGATAAAATAGTTGCCATAAAAATTCTTAAAGATGAGTTTTTGGGCAATAAAGAATTCATAAGAAGATTTAAGAACGAGTCGAAAGCGATTTCAGTATTGTCGCACCCGAATATAGTCAAGGTTTATGATGTGAGTTTCGGAACTAAAATTCAGTATATAGTTATGGAGTATATAAACGGCATAACGATGAAAGAGTTTATCTCTCAGCAAAAGAAGATTTCCTGTAAAGATGCGGTTTATTTTACAAAGCAAATTTTGTCGGCGCTGCAGCATGCGCATAAGAAAGGCGTTGTGCATCGTGATATAAAACCGCAAAATATCATGCTCCTGAAAGACGGAACGATAAAAGTCACAGACTTTGGTATTGCACGTTTTTCGAGGAATGAAACCCAAACCATGACAGACAGAGCAATCGGTTCTGTACATTATATTTCGCCGGAGCAAGCCAAAGGCAGCATAATAGATGAAAAAGCCGACATTTATTCCGTGGGCGTAGTTTTATATGAGATGCTTACGGGACAACTGCCGTTTGAGGCGGATAATGCTGTTTCCGTGGCGATTATGCAAATGCAGTCTAGCCCAAAAAGTCTTCGTGAGATAAACCCCGATATCCCCGAAGGGCTTGAAGAAATCACTTTGCACGCAATGCAAAAGCTCCCCGAGAACAGATATGCTTCAGCGGAAGAAATGCTGGAAGATATAGAAAAATTTGAGAAAGATCCCGATATACACTTTAACTACGCCACGTTTACGGACGATGATCCGACCAGATATATAGGCGACGAAAAAGATAAGAAATCCAATTATGGCGATAAATTCAATCGCAAAGACGAAAAGAAAAAGAAATCCAAATTTGAAGTTATAGCAGCCGGTATAGCTGCGGCCGTAGGACTTTTTGCGCTAATATTCGTATTTATGACGGTTTTTCATGCGTGCGGCGGAGGTGCCAAAGACGTAGACGTGCCTGATTTCAGAGGTATGAAATTTTCCGATGTTCAAAATAATGATAATTATAATTTCGTATGGAAGGTCGAGCCTGTATATGACCCGTCGAAACCTGAGGGAATCATAATTGACCAAGATCCGCTTCCCGGCTCGAAAAAGGTCAAAGAAGGCGCTACAATCATGCTTAAGGTAAATAGTTCGGGAGTTTTGGTAACGGTGCCGATTGTAAAAGGTCTTTCGGAAGACGTCGCAAAAGCGAAACTTGCCAATGCGGGACTCAAAAGCGAAACTCTGATGATAGTAGATAATGATACGCCTGAAGGAATAGTATGTGGTTCTGACCCTCAAGAGGGTACAAAAGTTACGGCAGATTCAACCGTTAAGATTTATGTGAGCAAAGGTCCGTCTGAAGAAAAAGTTGTTGTGCCGGACGTGCTGAATAAGTCATTGTCGGTAGCGAAGAATGAACTAATTTCTGCGGGACTGAAAGTTTCCGAAAATATAGTATATGAAGGTAGCGACTCTCCTAAAGATACAGTAATTTCTATGGATCCACTTCCTGGAGTTTCTGTGGGTAAAGATACTCCTGTCAAACTTACGGTGAGCAACGGCGTTAAGAAAGAGAAAAATTTTGAAGTATCAGTAGATTTGCCGGCAAGCGTCAATCAAGATGTAACCGTAAAAGTTTATGTTGACGGCAGACTTGACAGTACGAGCAAAGTAAACCCATCATACAGAGGAACCTATTCTGTATACTTAAAAGGCAACAGCGGTAAAAAGACCGTTAATGTCGACCTTGACGGTCAGCAATATAGAGTTTACGAAGTGGATTTTGATGCATCATCGAATAACGTGAGAAAAATAAAATCCTATGATTATAAACCAAAATCGGACAAAAAAGAAAAAGCTGCAGATGAGTCAAAAGTATATTAAGATGTGCTGATAAAATTGCTTATTGTAAAATAGATACTCTTTCGTGTATAATAGTAATCGTATATAAATTTTGTAAAATAGACAGTTTGAAAATAAAAGCAGTATAAAAAAGAAGAGGTGTATGCCTTGTGGATAAATTGGTAATATCCGGAGGTAAAAAGTTAAAAGGAAGAGTATCCATAAGCGGTGCGAAAAATGCAGCGGTAGCAATTTTACCGGCCGCTGCGCTTTGCGACGAAGTTTGTAGAATCGAGAACATTCCGAACATAAGCGATATCAATCTTATGTGCCGAATTCTGAGTGATATGGGCGCAAACGTAAAGATGATAAACAATAACACAATAGAAATAGATCCCACGCATATGATTTCCAATTCTGCGCCACATGATTTGATGAAAAATATGCGTGCATCGTCGTATTTGTTGGGAGTGCTTTTGGGGAAATTCGGCGAGGCGAATGTTTGTTTGCCTGGCGGGTGTGATTTTGGTGTGCGCCCGATTGATCAGCATTTGAAGGGATTCAGTGCGCTTGGTGCGGAGTGTAATCTCAACGGCGGAATTATAAACGTACGTGCGGATAAGCTTGTTGGAGCCCATATCTACCTTGATGTTGTGTCGGTCGGAGCTACCATGAATATAATGCTTGCAGCTGTTAGAGCCGAGGGCTTGACTGTTCTTGAAAATGCCGCAAAAGAGCCTCATATAGTTGATTTAGCGAACTTCCTGAACTGTATGGGAGCAGATATTTCGGGTGCAGGAACTGACGTTATAAAAATTCGTGGTGTAAAAAGGCTAAAGGGCACTACGTACTCGATAATCCCCGACCAAATAGAAGCCGGGACGTATATGGCCATAGCTGCGGCGACGAAAGGCGACGTAATAATAGAAAACGTTATCCCTAAACATTTGGAATCAATCACGGCAAAGCTCGAAGAAATGGGTATAGATCTTACCATTGACGATGATGCGATAAGAGTATCGTGTAGTGGCAGAATAAAAAAGTGTAACATCAAAACTATGCCGCATCCTGGATTCCCTACGGATATGCAGCCTCAAATCACGGCACTTCTTTCGACTGCAGATGGTACAAGTATGGTAAATGAAGCAGTTTGGGATAATAGGTTCAGGTATATCGATGAACTTCGAAGAATGGGCGCAAATATTTCCGTTGACGGCCGAGTAGCGGTTATAGAGGGCGTAGATAAGCTCATAGGGGCACCGGTAAAGGCGGTAGACCTCAGAGCGGGTGCTGCTTTGGTCCTTGCAGGACTATGCGCCGAAGGCACTACAACAATTGAATCCATACATCATATTGAACGTGGATACGAAAATATAATTGAAAAATTGCAAAATATTGGTGCAGATATAAAAAAGATAAGCTGTGAAGATGATAAATCCGGTGAATCTGTGGGCTAAAAGGTGGTAACTTTACTAAAATGATGAAATTATGCCCACTTTGCAGTGGAAGTAGCGGAAATTCCGTATACGTAGGTGTATCGGAATATAGTGGATTGCTGGTAGATGTAGGTATAAACACTAAAAGAATTGAACTTTTATTAAATGAAAATAATATAGACATTCATAATATAAAAGCTATACTTATAACCCATGAGCACATTGACCATGTGGCGGGGGTTAAGGTTTTTGCAAAAAAATATGGAATTAAAATTTATGCTTCTGAAGGCACAATCACATCACTTCGTGAAAAAGGAATAATAACTGATAAGCACGAGTTTGAGATTTTGACCTCAAAGGAGAAAAATTTAGGTTTTGCCGAAGTGCGACCTTTTTTTACATCGCATGACTGCAGTCAAGGTACAGGCTATGTTATTAGTGGGGAAGACGGCGAAAGCGTTGCGGTTTGTACGGATTTAGGGTATGTTTCTGATGAAGTGAAACAGGCACTTTGTGGGTGCAAATCGGTTGTAATTGAATCAAATCATGATGTGATGATGCTGCAAAACGGACCATACCCATATTATTTAAAGCGCAGAATACTTTCAAATGTCGGACATCTTTCCAACGATTCCTGCGCAGAACTTTTGCCGTATTTAGTAAATAACGGTACCAAAAATATTGTTCTTTCACATCTTAGTGAAAAAAATAACATACCGGAACTTGCACGTCAAACAGCGCTTTATAGTTTTGAAAAGAATTCGATGAAGGAAAACGTTGATTTTAATTTGTTTGTTGCGCCAAAGATAAATAGTAAGGTAATAGGGTTGATTGATTAGTTATTCTTTGCTGCGCCTCTTACTAAAAAAATATACGGTTGAACCTATGATTATGGACAAATAGAACGTAATAATTCTGTGGATAATCATAGCAATTATGAGTTCATTTTCCAGAAAGAAATTTCTGAATAAATCCAAGAATATTTTTTCGGAAGCCCCTGCGTTCCCGGGTAGGGGCGTGAATGAGCATACAGTATTAGCTACGCACTGGGTTTCTATGATTTCGAGAGCCGGCGAGCCGCTGTGGTGGAATGCTTTGAATATGAAAAATGGTACTGAAAAAATGAGCGATATTTGAATGAAGCTGTATAGAAATAGTTTGGCGGTTAATAGTTTGTCTTGTAAAATATTTTTTAGTGCTCCCACAAAAAAAGCGACTGAGCACCTAAGCCTTTTGAAGTATTTTTTATATTTTAAAATAATGGGTATTCGCTTTGAGAGATTCCCCATTTTAATAAAAAAGTTTTTGTTTACTAAAAAAGCTAATACAAGGCATACAGTAAACATCTGAATCCCCAAACCTACTGTTAAATATACAAGTATTATGCGGCTTTTCAAATGGTAGAAAGCGCAGTAGGTTATGGCGCATAATAATGAATATATAGCTAGGCTGATTTGATATATTATAAATTTTGCTCCAATTATAGTTGTAGCATTATTTTTTTTTACGTTTATTTTGATTAATTCGGAAGTTTGGGCGGGTGGCGAACCGATTCCCATAGGTGTTATGGACGTGAAATACTGTCCTATTAGAGTTATTTTATAAATTTTGGATTTTTTCATATATGTGTTTTCAAAAAAATTTATTATTTCCAAAATGATTAAGCTGTCAAAATACCATGATAGCAGAATTGCCAAAACAGCAGTTGCAATCCAAATTAAATTAAGCTTTGGTAGACTAATAATTAATTTATTCCAATTATCGTTTTCCGCACAAAAATACAGTAAAATACCAAATGAGATAATTGAAAGTATGATATTCGAAATTTTTTTTATGAAGTTTTTGTTTTTTTGAAATTTATTTTTGATATTTAAAAAAAGCTTTTCCATAATGCTTATTGTTTACAGAAAAGCTTAAGATATTACGTTAAATTTTATCTTTCTTCGATTTTTTAATTTTAGATTTTTTAATTGGCTGTTTTATGGGGAATGGTAATTCAGGTGGTTTTCCGTCAGGAATACATTTAAAATTCTTGCCTGCAAAGTAATCTATTGATTTTGTGGCATTGTTAATATTTTCCATCATCCCCGAAAAATTTATAGCTCTGGCGTGTAGCATTAGAATATAATAATAGCTAACTAATTTCACTTTTTGTGAATAAACCCAAATGTGGCTACTGTAATCGCCGAATGCATTTTCGCTTTCAAGAAAATTTCTGATTACACCGAGCGAACGAATAAAGTCATTTATTTTGTTGACATTCATCGAATGTAAAATACTCGTATCACGACTTGTATAGTTATAGAGCGATTTCCCGATTAAGACTATCTTATTCGCATAGTAGAAAATTTTTGGAGATGTAGCAATATCCTCAAAATACATATCGTCAAATTGTAGGTTGTTTTCAAAAAATATTTTGCGTTTTGATAGCTTATTCCACACAAAGTAGTGTATGCCCATGTCTAAGATAAGCTTTCGTAGTGCCTTTGTTTTTGAGTAGACACCCGGAAGAGAATTGAAGGGCATATAGATTTTTAGATTTTTCTCCGGGTAGTACATATTAAAATTACAGCAAGCAATATCTGCGCCCGATGTGATAGCGGCATTATACAAACTTTCTAAGAATTCGGGTTCGAGATAATCATCACTGTCCATAAATGCTATATACTCGCCGCTGCTTATTTTTATGGCCGCATTCCTTGCAGCGCCTGGACCTTTATTTTTTTGTTTTATTAGTTTAAAATTACTGTTTTCGCTACAATATTTTTCACTTATTTCCAAGCTTCTATCTGTCGAGCCATCATCGACCATGATTACTTCAAAGTCTTTAAACGTTTGGTTTTTGACAGAATCGAGCGCTCTGACTAAAAACTTTTCTACATTATATATAGGTATAATTAAGCTGATGGCGGGACTTGACATTTTTACTCCTCCGAATGTTTTATAGTTTCTAAAGACTCTTTTATTTCATATTTGTTTCCGATTCTTGAGAATGGCGCAAATACAATTATATTCAAGAAATATGTTATTATTCTCCATATTAGTATTGCAGATTTTATTGTATCTTGTGTGAAAAACATACTGAAGAATATATAAAAACTTCCTTCAGCGGCTCCCGAACCACCGGGTAAGGGCATGAATGAGGAAACCATCGTAACGAATGCTTGACCTGTTATCATGTCAAACGGCTTTGCGCCTTGGAAGTTGAAGGCTCTGTATATTGCATAAGGTATAAAGAAGATAAGCGTTAGCTGCATTATTGTGAGTAGGCAGGTGATTACGAGCATTTTTTTGTTTTTATATAAGTTTGTATTGCTTTGGTGGAAAAACTCAAGCTGGTTCGTTATATTTTCGGATTTCTCTTCGGGGTTTTTAATTATTTTTATTTTTGATAAGAAGTTAAATATGCCTCCGATTACCGATTTAGTCCATTTTCGATTAAATGAAAACATGTAAAGTATGACAATGACAACGGCATGTGAAACAAATCCGAAAACGGCCAATGTCAACATAATTTCGCTCATATTTCCCTGAAATAAATCAAAATTGCAGAGTGATGCTATTAAACTGTATAGGGTAATTGTAGTTTGATATACTAAAAATTTTTGAACAAGCGATGACGAAGCGACTCCCATATCAACATTTTGCTTTCTCATGCAGTATATTTGCATGGGCTGTCCGCCTACGGCCCCCGGCGTTATTACACTGTAAAATTGCCCTACAACAGTAGCTTTTATGGCTTTTGCAAGTGTGTAATTTTTGTCATAATTGTTTGTAAATCTGAACAGAACATATGAATCAATGGCAACGTTTCCAAATTGGCACAACACACCAATCAAAATCCAGATCCAATTGAATGAAGTCAGTTTTTCCGACAAATCTATTAGCCCATTTTCGGACATGAAAAAATATATTATAAATCCTATTGGAACAGTCAACGATACTATGTTAAATATGGCTTTTCCGCTTAATTTTTTTGCCAATATTTTACCCTCCGCAGTTATACGAAATCTCATTTTTAATAAAATAGTCCCTAAAGTATAGCATACTTATATTCGTAATAAAGTCAAGTCAAAAAAGCATATATATATTCGCTAAATTGTCAAAAAATCGCCCACATGAATAGTATGTCAAATATGGATTGAATTTTATTTGGTTAGGGCGTGAGATGTAAATGTCAAAACTCATCATAGAAGGAGCAAGACGTCTTAAAGGCGAAATAAATATTCAAGGGTCAAAAAACAGCATACTTCCTATTCTTGCAGCATCTTTGGTGGCAGGTGATGAATGTGTTATACACAATTGCCCAAGAATTTCAGATGTCGATATAACACTTAAGATACTTGAGCATTTGGGGAGCAAGGTAAATTTTGAAAAAAATACGGTAATTGTAAATTCTGAAAATATTATTAAAAATAATATTCCAAACTTATTGATGCGCAAGATGAGATCATCTATAATATTTTTGGGAGCATTAATTTCGGCAGTAGGCAGTGCGGAGATTTCACTTCCGGGCGGCTGCGAATTAGGTCCCAGGCCCATAGATATGCACATAGAAGGATTAAGACAGCTGGGTCTTAGAGTTGATGAAGGCTATGGAGCCCTAAGGTGCAGTAATGAAGGCGGCTTGGAAGGATGCAATATTACGCTTTCATTTCCCAGCGTCGGGGCTACGGAAAACCTGATAATCGCTTCGGTAAAAGCGCATGGGACGACTGTAATCAGCAATATTGCCAAGGAACCTGAAATAATGGATTTGGTAGCATTTTTAAACAGTTGCGGTGCAAAGATTGAATGCCGAGGAGAAGGCACGCTGGTGATTGAGGGAGTGCAAAAACTTCATGGTGCAGAATATACCATTATTCCAGATAGAATTGCGGCCGTCACGTATATGTCCGCCGCGGCGGTTACAGTGGGAGATTTGCTTTTGAAAAATGTTATAAAAGAGCATATCGGTGCGGTTATACCCGTTTTTGAGGAGGCGGGTTGCACGGTTCAGACTAATTCGAAAAATTCACTTAGAATTACAGCTCCTACGAGGCCGTATTTTAATCGTATGATAAGGACCATGCCGTATCCGGGGTTCCCTACGGATGCCCAGGCACCTGTAATGGCGATGTCGTGCCTGGCCGACGGAACAAGCGTTTTTGTTGAGAATATTTTTACGAATAGGTATAAACACGTTGGAGAACTTTTGAGGCTCGGGGCAGATATAAAAGTAGAGGGCAGAGTGGCAATTGTAGAGGGTGTTAAGAGGCTTTTTGGAGCAGAAGTAACAGCTATGGATTTGCGTGGAGCAGCGGCTTTGGTTGTAGCGGGACTCGGCGCAGAGGGTATAACTAAAATTTCAGGTCTTAGCCATATCGACAGAGGATATGAAAATTTAGAGAATAATCTTGGATTAGTCGGTGCATCAATAAAGAGGGTGTAGGTGGAAATATGGAAAGAAAAAAAATAAGAAGAAGAAAAATATCAAATAAATCGGTTTCGAAGAGAAAAAATTTTAGAAAAATCCAAAAGCGAAAACTTTTTTTCAAAAGATGTTTTATTAGCGTGATGTTTTTATCTGTAGTGGGAGCTATAGTTTATGGGCTGATATTCCTGATAGGGAGCGTATTTTGCGTAAAAGAAATCACAACAGAGGGCAATAGCCTTTATAGCGATACCGAAATTTTGGACATTTCGGAAATTCATCAGGGTCAAGGAATGCTATTTTTGAATACTTCGAAATCAGAAAAGCAGCTTTATAAATCTTTCCCATATATAGATAGCGTCAGTATACATAAACAATTTCCTAATAAGATTAATATAAAAATTGAGACAGCAGAACGTACTTTCAGTATATTTAAGGATGATGTTTATTACGTTTTCAGCGCAAAAGGAAAACTTCTCGAAAAAGCATCTGAAATGCCTTCGGAAACCATTGAGCTGAGAGTTCCGGAATTTGATATAGATGAGAACAGCAAAATTAATTATAAAGACGAGGATATTGAAGAGCTTATTTTAGGGATAAGAAATGAATTTTTAAATAGCGGCATCGGCAGTATAAAAATAATCGATATTACAAACAAATCGAATATATCTGTAAACTATGATGATAGAATTAGTATTATAATTGGCAGCGGGGAAGACCTGCATTATAAAGTGGTCACTGCAAAAGAGATTATTTCAAATAAAATTAATCAGTTTGAAAAAGGTGAGCTTGACCTCAGAAATTTGAGTAAAGAAAATAAATCATATTTTACACCGGAGAATCGTTAAAACTTAAATGTAAATAAAAATCTACCATATGAAATAAATTCGTATGGTAGTTATATTTTTATGAAAGAGTAGATCGATAAGCCGAATTCTGTCGTGAGTAATCATCTATCTGGACTAAGCGTTGCCGCAGTAGTTCGGTGCCACCTATATTTAACGCCGAGCAAGCGTATATTTTTACCAAACGGTGTTGCTCCAACTAGGGTTTGCATGGCTGCATGGTCTCCCATACACCGGTGAGCTCTTACCTCGCCTTTCCACCCTTACTCGGTCACCCGAGCGGTATATCTCTGTTGCACTTTCCCTGAGGTCGCCCTCGGCGGTCGTTAACCGTTAGTTTGCTCTGTGGAGCTCGGACTTTCCTCATACAAAATGAATTTGTATGCGATTACTTAATCTACTCATATTTTAATTATAGCATATTTGAGTGGGGAGTGGCAAATAAAAGCATTAAAATTATGATTGCGGTTTGTATGGCTCAATAACCGTATTTGGGTCAACCGGGCTAATCGCTGCGTCTATCAGCGGGAAGAAAGCTTTTACTATAGTACATAGCACACCAAAAACTGCTAAAACTGCATATATTGATACCTTGATCCTTCTCGCCTTTTGTTCTTTTTTCCAAGCCTCATATTCGCCATCAAACTTCGTGACATGGTCATTAAAATCTGAGTATGCAGCGCATATATTTTGATATATTTTCTCAACCCTATCTAACGAGGCGTTTATACGTGACGCAATTTCATCATCGGTTTCACTTGACCCACTTACTTGGTTTACCAATTTGTCCAATTCGTTGTTTAGTCTGGTGTGACTCCTTTGGGTGGCTTCATAATCTTCTCGTAAAGTGCTGATATGATATCCGGTATTTGTAACATCTTCGCAAAATTTGTTTAGATCGTCATCATAAGCATCCAGTGCGGTCTGAGCACTTGTACTTAAACTATAGGCAACCATACCTGTAAATGTAGCATTGGAACGATGCCTCGCCAAAGATTTGACCCTTTGATGTAGTCCTTTAACGTCTTTGTTGTATTCGCTTACCAGCTTTTCTTTTTTGGCTTTCAGTATAGGATTGTGTCGGATATTGTATGTTTCAATGATTTCATTAAGTTTTTTGTAGGTTTCAGTATACTTGCTATACACTTCAGAAGCATATTTTGAAACATTATCAAATTTTTTTGATACTATTTTGTTATGATCCTCCGCATCTCTCTTTAAGGTTTTAAATTTCTCATCTTGTTGACTTAAAGAATTATACAATTTGTCATACAAGTCTTGGTATGCGGACGTAATTTGTGAGGGGTAGCGCTTGTTTTCATATTTAATGTCTAAACAAAATTCTTTTTTATTGTCTGCAGAAAGCCTTTTAAAATCTTTTTCAGGTATTTCTTCTACGTATCCCTTCTTTTTTAATTCTTTAAAATCTTTATCTATTTCTTTGATATAGTTTTTTGTAACGTTATTGCCAACACAAACCCAGAAGAAGTCATGAAAATCTTCCATCCATTTTTTAGTTTCTATGAAGGCATTCTTTAAACTCTCTCTTCTTTCGCCTTCTCCCTTGCTTAAAGCACCTTTGTTTATTGCATTTTTCACTTTATCTTTTGGAGAAGCGTGACGATTTTTTTTGATGATGGTTTTATATTCGTCCATCTTTTTTTTACGTTGCTTCAATGCTTCCTGAGGCATACAGATTTTGTTACGATTTATTCGGTCAGCTGAAATACTAATACCAAAAAATTTAGAGCTTTCCAAGTTATTGATAACGTTTGCCATAAATATCTCTCCGATCGTTTTAAAAATATATATTATATACTAACACTAATAACAGAGTATGTCAACAATAATTTTTATTATTTATATAATTTTTGGAGTTAGCTTTTCAAAGTAGGCAGATGGCTGTTTTCTCTCAGATTTTCAATTTCTTTAGTCCATGTGTCGAATATCTCAGATAATTGCCTTGCAAATGGAACTACGATTGATAAAACCAATAATAACGTTTTTATGGAAATTTTCGCCGAGGTCTTAGATAAAGATTTTTCAAATTCTCCGTAAGCTTTTTTGAAATCGTCAGTGAATTTTTTCATTGCGCTTTGAATTTCATTAATACGTTCTGTAAGTTTCTCAATAGATTTTTTATATGATTCAAGAATATTGCTAAAATCAACTTGCGAAGAGTATGTCGCATTTTTAAAATCGTTGATAAGATTTGGCAGGTCATTGAAAGACCCAATGATAGATTTATAAATATGTTCAAAATTTTCGTAGCTGCCTTCCGACATATATTTGGCAAGTTCGTTTATATTATCATTTGTGCTTTCAAGCATATCTATTAATCCGGTGTATTTTTGCTTGTCATTGCCGATAGTGATCGGTATAAATTCGGCATCTAAGTTTATTTTCTTTCCTTGGTGAACCATGGTTTTAAGTTTGTTTCTGGTTTCTTCGACGTTTCTGTTTATTTCATCCAACTTATTTTTATTTTCAATTTTGGTGAAATATATTTTATGCTTTGAAATTTCATCGTTTATGATTTTTACGCATTTTTCATAGTCGGGCAACGTTCTGTTTAGTGCATTTCTGCTGTTTATAAATTGGTTTATTGTACCGGTTGGGATGTGCGGAATTGTTTTGTATTTGTCTTTGTAAAATTCATTTATATGGGTCAATAACATGGAAAAAGCCATTCTGATATTTGTAAAAATTTCCATGCATTTTGCTTTATAATTCTTAGCCGTTGAGGATAGCTGAATCGTTTTGTTATTTGGAAGTGTTATTGATTCTTTTGCAAAACTAAAGTCGTACTTTGACGCATCAAAATGCTTGAACTCTTTTTCATTTATTGCATCTACGTCCAAATAACCCTTTTTCTTTAATTTTTGGCAAGTCGATTTAACTTTTTTGTTGTTCTTTGTAATCGTATCCGAATTTTTACAACCTTCAAAATATTTTTCCGCTTCGCATAGGTATTTATAGATAGGCAGAACTACATCTTTAAGCTTTTCTCTCCGCTTTATCTCGTTTGCATAAGTATCACTTTCTTTGGCTTTATCACTTATTTTTGAAAGAGTGGATATCAATTTGCCTCCGACCGTTGCGTGTTCATATTTTTTCATGTCACGTTCATAAATGCTCATTTTGCCTTCAATGGTATCCGCTACTTTATCGGGGATAGCAACATTTTTTAACTCATTATAATTAGGTCCCAAGTCTCTTTTGAGGCTTATTCTCTCATATTCTGCGCTCATCGCTCCCACAACCTTTCACAAAACAAAATTATAGTACAAATTATATAATATAACTTGTAATATGTCAAATTTATTTATTTTTTTCTATTAGTATTGATTTATCGCATCTTTCGTAATCTTCACGAAAATTTATATTTTTAAACTGCATGTTTTTACATATATCTGCAAGAGGTACTAATACAAACGCCCTTTCAAATGCTCTAGGGTGGGGGAGAGTGAGATTTTTTTGGTTTATTTTTTCATTTTCATAAAATATCAAATCAATATCGATGATTCGCTCGCAAAATCTAAATTTTCGTTCTCGCCCCATGGCAGCTTCTATTCCCAATAAGGCCCCCAATAGTATTTGAGGGCTCAGCTCGGTTGAAATTATTGCACAGCAGTTCAAATAATTAGGCTGTTCGTTAGGTACCCCAAATGGTAGAGTTTCATATAATTTGGAAACCCTAATAACTTTTGTTTCGGGAATCAAGTTTATAGATTCAAGCGCATGTTTTATGTTTTGTTCTTTTTCCGCCAAATTGCTGCCGAGCGAAATAATAGCTTCAGCCAGTGTAATCACTTCTTTTTCTTGATATTTTAATTGCAACGTATTCAAAGTCCGCACAAACGGGTGCTTCAGGTTTTTTGAGAGTGAATTCCATTTCGTTTATTTGTGGGAAATTTTGGAACAGGTGTTTGGTGGTAGCTTCGGCAGCTTTTTCAATCAAATTATAGGATTGCTTTTTAAAAAAAGCAGAGGTTTCTTTTATTAGCTTGGAATAGTTTAAAACATTTTCAAGCTTATCATTCTCGTAGCCGTCAAGTTTGCCGGTTGTTATCAGCATATCAATTAAAAAATTTTGCCCGTTAACTTTTTCTTCTTTGTTTACGCCGTGATAAGCGAAAACTTTAAGATTTTTTACTATTAAATTATTTTTCATATTTTAGTTTCCTTTTCCCATGAGTTTGTCGGTGCATTTTGAAGTTTCTACGGTTTCTTTAACGTCATGCACTCTTAAAATATTTGAGCCGCTGATTTGTGCGTATAAATCTACGGCAATCGTACCAAATGTGCGGTCTGAAATTTGCTCGTTTTCCGATAAGTATCCTATAATTCTTTTTTTGGAAGCGCCTACCAATAAAGCATTATTTTCAGGCTTAATGCTTTTAATGTTTTGCAAAACCCATAAATCTTGCTCCCTGTTTTTTCCAAATCCAATACCCGGGTCAAAGCATATGTTTTCGGCATTTATTCCGTTTTGGATTGCTTCTCTCAGCTTGTAATTAAAGAAATTTTTTATGTTACGTATGTTGTCACCGCTGTGCATAATAATGGCGCCACAAGAATAATCTGCGGCCAGTTTGAGCATTTCCGGTGATTCAAACCCTGATACATCGTTTATAATTTCAGTGCCCAAATTCAGCGCTTTTTTTGCCACTTCAGGGTAAAACGTATCAATTGATACGGGTATTTTCACTGATTTACATATTTCGCCTAGGACAGGGGAGAGCCTGTCCCATTCTTCTTGTGCGGATATTTTTGTGTAGCCGGGCCTTGTTGATTGTGCGCCAATGTCGATTATATCTGCGCCCAAAGTTTCTATTTCTAAAGCTTTTTTTAGGGCTTTTTCAGCTGAAATATACTTTCCGCCGTCAGAAAATGAATCGGGAGTTATATTCAAAATCCCCATTATGTAGGTCTTTTTTGAAAGGTCAAAACTTGTTTTATTTGTTTTAAAGACGCTCAATTTTTAAATGTCTCCTCTTTTGACGGTAGTTTTTGTTGTGGAATTTTCAGCCTTTACTCCCCGGATGGTCATGCAAGTATGAGTGCATTCCAAACTCACTTCTACACCGATAGGTTCCAATACTTCCCATAAATAATCAGTGATTTCAGACGTGAGATTTTCCTGAACGTGGGGCTTTTTAGCGAGAAAATCTACAATTCTGGCAAATTTTGATAGACCTAAAATTTTACCGTTTTTAGGGATATATTTTATATTTGCAAACCCAAAAAATGGAAGCAAATGATGTTCACAAATCGAGCGGAGCGGTATTTTAGTTATCTCAACAGTGTTACCACTACTGTTTGGTTCCGAAAAAGTAGTTATAAGATTGTCTTCGGCGCAACCTAGTCCCGAAAACATCTCTTCACACATATTTGCAACTCTTTCAGGTGTATTTTTTAGTCCTTCACGCTCGGGGTTTTCGCCTATGGCAACCAAAAATTCATGAGTAAGCTTTTTGATTTTTTCCTTGTCTAACATTAAAATTCCTCTGATACCTTTATTTTAAAATAGTTTCACAGCAAGTACATTTTGCGGTTTGCATTCCGTGTACTCAATTTGTGAAGTGTTTAGCGGATTGCCTGACTTTGTAGATTTGTTGGCATTTTTAATATGATCGAAAAATACATTTGAATTGTTGGAAAACAAGATGCTTTTAGCTTTTTCAAGTCCGATATTATCTGCAATTTTTATATAAATTATATTTTCTCGCTTGGTTTTGATTTCGGACAGTTTCCTTACTATAGTGTCATTTTTCAAATCATCTGATTTATTAATTTTCACAGCATTTTGCTCAAAATAATTGTCTTTCAAGGACGTGCACGCAGGAAGTGCAAAATTATAATATTGGTTTTTGAAATAACCATCTGGGTTCTCTGAGGCTGAAATCGCAATTTTGTGGTCTTTTTTTACGGTTTCGTCACTGATATTAAAATAACTGTATCTGTTTACTTGTTCTTTTCCATTCCATGTGGCGTCTACGTGATACCATTCGCCATTAATCCTTGCTAAATTCCACATATGAGTTTCATTCCCTCGTGAACCCTGTATGGTACGGCATTCAATGCCGGCGGCGCACATGAGAAGTTGTACGGCTTTTGAGTAGCCTTCACAAACCGCTTGATTTTCCACTAGGCAGCCATATGAAGTGAAAACTTTTGGGTCTTTTGTTTGTCTGCTTGCATAGGCGCAATTCTCCACAACATAGTTGTGAATAAACATTTCTTTTTCGTATTCTGTGTATCCTGAAGGTATTTTAGCCAAAATATTAAAAACCTTTTTATTAAGTTCATTTGCGGCGGATTGCCAGTCGCTTTTGGAAAATGTGGAACTTAATTTAAGTGTGGTTGAATTTTTATCGGTGTAGTAGCTGAACGCACTTGAAATCCAGAATATTTCCGGGTGGTCATGCTGCACGGCATACAAAACTTTTTTTATTTGGTATGAATCCATAACGTAATTTTTTACGGTTACCGGGTCTATGTCGTAAAGCCCCGAATCATTTACATTATCGGAAATTTTTTCTGCGCTCTGAATTATATATTTGTAGCAGAGCCTTTCTGCTTGATTTCCAAGAGATTTGTATCCTGCGGTAACTTTGAAGCTTCCGCTTTTTTGGTATTTAGATGAAGTTGTGTTTTCGATAATCTTGTTATCGTCGTAAATATCGCTTCTATCGCTGTTAAAATTTTTTACTTGTTCCATAACCATATCGCCTACATCGCTTACAGAATATCCGTTTTCATCAAGTTTGTCGTAACAATAAATCGCAACTGCAGAAACCATGATGCCAAGTATTGATAGTATCAGTAATTTTTCATTTCGCTTCATACAAAACACCTACCTTTAAAAACTATTAATTTTCGCTTTTTACAGGGAAAACAAATCTATTGACAATCATAGCGACCATTATGCCAAGGAGAGTGTCGCAAATTCTTTGTAGAACGTACGTTAAAGTGCTGCTTGTTATCGAGCCTGAACGTGAAAGTATTACTATTATAACGACGCACCCAATTGAAACTGCGGACTTGTGATTTATAATGTTGCAAAGGTAAACTACCATCAAAATACCGAGCGGAAGAACTAAAATTCTTATCCATTCGTAGTAGTCGAGCGAACAAATAGATTCAAGAGCAAAGTAACCCACAGTACCGCCAATCATCGTGCCAATGAACCTGTTGATACCGGTATCGAGAGTTTGTTCGCAAGTCTGTTCCATGCATATTACCGAAGCGATACAAGCACAAAAGATGTCCTCATGGTTGAAAAACATCGATATAAGTGCGCAAATACCTACGGCAATGGCCGTTTTTAAGGCTCTTAACCCTAATCTGTATTCTTTGTTGAAAATTACCACAATTCAAACACAAATATTCTTGCGTTTTTCCCTACCTTTCAAAAAGTAAAATAGATATACAGATTAATTATAT
>JAUNIE010000029.1:0-17499 GCA_030523605.1 Clostridia bacterium
GTATTCATTCAAATCCGGTGGGTTATCGCCGTAAACCTTATCATAACCCACTGCTAAACTGACTTCCTGCCAGTTTGAAATATCTTTGTATTTTTCATAATCCTTAAAAACTTGATATAATTCCTGGAGTTGATCATCCGTATAACTATAATTATAGTTATTAAATTTTGTGCCACTCCCACTATTGGAATACAAATACGGTACACCGTACTCAGTACCATTATGCTTTTTTAATTTAAAGCCTGTGTTTGCGTTTCCAAAAAGATGTTGCCATAAATCTGGCTTATTGGCCAATCCTTTTGGGATTATAACCGATACCTTGCCATTCAAGTAATTTTGTATATCCCTCGCACAGTTTCCAAGCCACCCTGCGTATTTATTCAAATCCGGCGGGTTATCACCGTAACCCTTATCATAATCCACGGCTAATCTGACTTCCTGCCAATTTGAAATATCTTTGTATTTTTCATAATCCTTAAAAATTTGATATAATTCCTGGAGTTGATCATCCGTATAACCATAATTATAGTTATTAAATTTTGTCCCACTAGCATTTTTTGAATACAAATATGGTACACCATACTCAGCGTCATTATGTTTTAACTTAAAACCTGTATTTGCGTTCCCAAAAAGAGGTTGCCATAAATCTGGTTTACTGGCCAACCCTTTTGGGATTATAGCCGATACCGCTTTTGGTAACGGGTTTGAGCTTGTACTTGAACCCGTGCCTGAACCTTTGCTTACCTTGTACTCCGGCATTGGATGATTTTTTTGGTATTCTTCAATATCTTTTGCGCATTGTTTAATTATTTTCACATATTCGTTCAGGTTTATTTTTG
This sequence comes from Clostridia bacterium, assembly GCA_030523605.1. Taxonomy (GTDB): domain Bacteria; phylum Bacillota; class Clostridia; order Oscillospirales; family Acutalibacteraceae; genus UMGS1491. The sequence continues at coordinate 840 of JAUNIE010000029.1, forward strand.
TTTCTATGCGAGCCATATTATCAGCTAAATCAGGTATACGGACTATCTTCCACCCAGCTGGTCGCTGTATTGATTCATTATCAAAAACACGGTGCAATATTTCTAATTCCTCATTATTAAAAGAACAATCGTTATTTTTAAATTTAGTAATTTCTTTATCTTCTTCATTTTTCAGAGTCAACAATGGTACAAAATAGTTATTTCCGTTGTATTCTACATAATAGGTCAAACGGTCTCCTTCCTTATCAAAAAGTTGCACCCACAGGTCCATCATAGATTCAAGATCCTTAGAAACAAGATTCTTAGGAACAATGAATTTAAGTTCAGGTTTTGTTTTAAACTCTTTCTCTACATCTTTCGGAAGTTGGTGTAACACCACTAACGCATGCTTCCTGCCAAGTGCATGTGCCAGTGTTTTGCAATAGCTGCCTCTAATATAATCACCATTTATTTTCCACTTTTTCATCTTACCGACTTGTTTTAAAAATTTGTCCCACACATAGCCTTTCTTTACATCGTTTTTATCGTCTGCCAGTGAACGTGAATGCCCTAGCAGTCCCGTAAAAATGTTTTTAAACCACTTACCTCCGGACGAATCTAAAAAACTTTTTAATACAACACCATCACCTTTACCTATCTTTTGAAACAATTGCACAAGATCAGTACTTTTAATTGCTCTGCACTCATCTTTCAAATCATAATCTTTGCCAGCAGCAACTATAATAGAAAGTATTATCAGTGCCATAGTATAGTCACGGGTACCACTCCACTTATACTTGGCCAGACGTTCAGCAAATTCGTCCAGTTTTCCTAACCATGCCGCTTTAATCAGCTTCCTACTTAGAATAGTCATAAACGGCGTATCAAGTGCAGGTTTGACCGATTGTGCGTCAGCGTATTTAAAAACTGCCATAGTTAATACATCTCCTTAAAATAATATTATTGGTCTACGCTATATCCTGTTGCTATTATTAATTATATACATACATATATGCGAAGTGTCAAGATTTTTATAAAAAATAACAAAAGCTTAATCAACCTATAATTTTATGCACAAAGAAAAAAAGCCGAGCTAAAGCTCGACTATTTTTATATTTTTTTAATTTGCTTCCTGAATCATATTTTCAGGGGCGTTTACTTTGAACATATCCAAAATGTTCTTTATTATTGTTTTTACACATTTGCACAGGTATAAACGTGCGCATGTTAACTCTTCATTTTCCGAAATAATCTTCGATGACGAATAAAATTTATGGAAAAGCGTTGCCAGAGTTACAACATAACGAGTAATTTTTGTCGGGTCGTATTTTTGTGCGGCTCTCAGTATTTCCGCCGGATAATTTGCCATAAAGTAGATAATGTTTCTTTCATGCTCTGAGTCAAGCAAACTGAGATTTGTCTCTTTACTTTCATAATAAGCTAATTTTTCTTTTGAGAGCTGCTTGAATACGTTACAAATCCGTGCATGAGCATATTGAACATAATAAACAGGGTTTTGTGCGTCTTGTTTTACCGCTAAATCGAGGTCGAAATCCATACCGGAATTCGGCTCTTGAGTGTTAAAAATAAACCTTGCGGGTTCTGCGCCCACTTCTTCAATCAAATCCGAAAGCTGAATCGCTTTACCCGTTCTCTTGCTCATACGCACAATTTCACCGTTTTTCATGAGCCTTACAAGCTGAATAAGTATAACTTCCAAACGATTTCTATCAATTCCGAGCGCCTCCATTGCGCCTTTCATACGCTCAACGTGCCCATGATGATCCGCACCCCAGACGTCGATACAAGCGTCAAAGCCTCGAGTTATAAATTTGTTGTAGTGATATGCAATATCCGCCGCAAAATACGTAGGAATGCCGTTTGTACGAACTAAAACTTCATCTTTTTCACTGCCGAATTCAGTGGCTTTGTACCATGTGCAGCCGTCTTTTTCGTAAGTATAACCCTTTTCTTTAAGCAAATTGATTATCCTTTTGACTTCTCCGGAGTTATGCAGTTCGCTCTCGTAAAACCATTTATCGTAAAATATTTTATATTTTTCCATATCGCTTTTCATACGAGCGATATTCTTAGGCAGTGCAAAATCAACCAGCGCTTTTTTACGAGTTTCAAAATCCTCGATGATATATTTATCGCCATTTATATCAAAAAATTCTCTTGCCAAATCGGTTATATCTTGCCCCTGATAGCAGTCTTCCGGCATTTCGATGTCTTCATTCTCGTTACATATCTGGCGATACCTTACATCGAGCGACTTACCGAATTTTTCTATCTGATTTCCCGCATCATTTACGTAAAACTCTTTATACGCCTGGTATCCGGCTTTTGAAAGTATAGCTGCCAGACAGTCACCTAACGCTCCGCCTCTGGCATTACCCAGGTGCATCGGGCCCGTGGGATTTGCAGATACAAACTCGACCATTATTTTTTTGTTTTGACCGTAGTTTAGGTTTCCGTAATCTTCTCCGCATTCACCTATCTCTTTGAGCGCATCTGAAAAGAATTCGGAATTCAAAAAGAAATTTATGAATCCGGGCCCTGCAACCTCTATTTTTTGAACATATTTAATCCCTGCGTTTTCAAGCTCAGACATCAGTTTTTCGGCAATTTTTCTGGGCGCTTCTTTCAAAACCCTTGCGCTTACCATTGCAACGTTCGATGACAGATTACCATGATTTGTATCTGCGGGTATTTCCATATCAAAATGCGGAATATTCTCTACACTCTCAATTTTTTCTTTATATAAATCAAAAATTTTATCGGCAATTATATTTTTTATTTCCGCTATTGTCTTATCTAAAATATACATACTCTTCTCCCCTTCTTTCTCTATTTTTTGCGCTGATATCGAAATCTCGTTCCGAGTCACAAGCTGAGAATTTATATCAAGCGCATACTTTAGCTTTATTTCACAGCTTTCTTGATTATACTTGACGCTCATATCGTCGGCAAAAACTCCGAAAATGAACGTCCCTTCTTTTGTGCTATAAGGGCAATAGTGTTTTTTGCCTTTTTCCAAAATTAATTTCGAACGCACACTTCCATTTTTTATGATACTGAGCTTTTCGTCGCTTTCGGTTTTTATCACGCAGCTACAAGGATATTTACCTTCATATTCATGGTACGCAACATAAATTTTATTATTGATTTTCTTGACAGTTCCGCGGGTTTTTACTTTTATCTCATCTTTATCTTCGCCGTTTTTTTGAACCGAAGTAATCTCTATTAAAAAATCTTGTTCTATTTTTCTCACTCCTTTTTATTTTATTTTTCGGGTAAAATTAAATCTTCTATACTATACCCCAAAAAAGTGTGGGCAACTTTTGAAAAGACTGCTTTCTTACCGCTTATGAAATATTTTATATTTTCTGATTTGCTCGTATTTTCGGATCGGAGATTACTTTCAAAAACAAACCTTTTTAATACTATTGCCGCCTCTCTCCCTGCGTCCAAAATAATTATATTCTTATTAACAAGCAAATTTCTTATTGCGTTTTCTACAATCGGATAATGAGTACAACCTAAAATTAATGTATCAACGTCTAAAGAATTGATTTTTTCAAGATACTCGGAAAGAGCTCTCAACAATTCTACATCATCGGTAGAAATATGTCCATTTTCGATAAGAGTCGCAAGTCTCGGACAAGGTTGTTCGTAAATTTCAAGTTCCGGAGAAATTTTAGTGCATGTTTTTTTATATATACCGCTTTTTATCGTGGCTGACGTGGCTAAAACACCTATCTTGCCGTTTTTTGTATTCATAGCCGCCTTTTTACAAACGGGTTCTATTATTCCCAAAACGGGGATATCTGATTTTATGTAACCAAGCTGCGAGCTGACCGTACCACACGCTGCCAAAATAACCTTTACGTTTTTGGACTTTAAAAACTCTATATTATGGCGCCCGCACTTAATTACATCTTCCCTACTTTTTTCTCCGTACGGTACATTGACAGTATCACCGAAATACACTATATCTTCATTCGGCATTATCTCTCGAACACATCTTAGCGCCGTGAGTCCGCCCGCACCCGAATCGAAAATTCCTATCGCTCTGTTATCCATTTGTCACAGCCTGTTTAAACGGCTTCCCTTTCCAAAAACTTTAAAAACTACTTCTCTATCGCAAGTTTGATAAGTTTATCTATCAAATCCGCAAATTTAATTCCCGTTGCTTCCATAAGTTTCGGATACATACTAATCGACGTGAAACCTGGAAATGTATTGGGTTCATTAAGATATATCTTATTCGTTCCGTTTTCAACGAAAAAGTCCACTCTCGCAAGCCCCTTACAGTCAAGAATCTTATACGCCCTTTTGGCAATCTCACGAATTTTATCCGCTATTTCGTCAGGAATTCTTCCGGGAATATAAAGCTTAGAATCATCTACGTATTTTGCGTCATAATCGTAAAACTCATTGTAAGGCACTATCTCCCCCACAACCGATGCGATAAGCTCATCGTTACCGAGAACCGCACATTCTATTTCTTTACCGGATATACCCTCTTCAATCAGAATTCTGCTATCCTCTTTAATCGCCTTTTTTATGCCTTCAATTAGTTCTTCACGATTTTTGGCTTTGGTAATACCAACAGACGAACCCGCATTCGCAGGTTTTATGAACATCGGGTATCCACCGATAACACTTTCCGTATCATCAACACATTTTTCCGGATTTGTTTCAAAATCATACTTATTGAACCAGTGAAATTTTGCTTTATCAATTCCGAAATAAGCAAGCATAGTATTGGTACAAATTTTATCCATACAAATTGCCGACGAAAGAACCTTACAACCAACGTACGGAATCCCCGCCGTTTCAAAAAGACCTTGAATTACGCCGTCTTCTCCGTTTTTACCATGCAAAACCGGTACCGCAACATCTAATCTTAAAGTTTGAAGCTCATGCCCGTCCTTAACTATTATACCATGAATTTCAGGGTCCGGAGCAATTAATATATCTTTGTTTTTGCCGTTATCTTTCCATTTGCCGTTCGGTATTTCCGAAACATCACCCGAAAAAAGCTGCCATTTGCCCTCTTTTGTAATGCCGATTAAGTATACATTATATTTTTCTTTTGAAATATTCTTTATTATGGCCGTCGCCGATACCAAGGAAACTTCATGCTCGGACGATTGTCCTCCAAACACTATTCCGACGTTAATTTTATCCATAAAATCACCTTCAAATTATATAATACAACAAATATTATACCACCGCTGACAATAAAATGATTATATTAAAAAAATTTTTTATTGACTATCGTCCACAGCCACAAAAATGTATGTCTTTCGACAAAAAAGTTATTTCAAGTTTACACATTGATTTAATTATCAAAGTTGAGTAATATATATTTATGCGAAATCGCATTAATAAAAATATGGGAGCGTTGATTTGATGAAAAAAAACATACTCATAATCGGAACCGGCGGAACTATTGCAGGGAAAGGTAAAAAAGGAGAAACTGCAGCATACGACTCAGCGCAAATACAAGTTGATGACTTGGCCTCTGAAATTCCCGAACTGGCTGAACTCGCAAATCTTGATTTCACCGAGCTTTTTAGCGTTGACAGTTGCGATGTAAGTTTCGACAAACTTCTAAAGCTTGCAAAGTACATAAACGAAAAAGCAACCGATAACAAATTTGACGGCTTTGTCGTAACGCACGGAACAGATACCCTCGAAGAAACCGCATATTTTTTGAATTTAACCGTCAAAACCGAAAAACCTGTTGTAATTACGGGCGCTATGAGGCCAAGCACAGCAATAAGTGCAGACGGACCTTTTAATCTTTATCAGGCCGTGGCTTTGGCTACAAAAGATGAAGCTGCAGGAAAAGGTATTATGGTCGTGTTTTCGGATTCGATTTTCGGCGCAAGAGATATCTCTAAAATAAACACATTCAGAACAGATGCTTTTAATCAAAGAGATTTCGGCTGTTTGGGATACATGAGAGATGACAAAGCGTATTTCTTCAATGAATCAACAAAGTTACATACATCAAAAAGCGAATTCGATATTCAAAATATAAACAAACTTCCGAGAGTCGACATCGCTACGTTTTGTTTAGATGCCCAGACCGACATTTTGGATTACTTTGCAGACCGCTCGGAAGGAATAATTCTCGCCGGAGCAGGATGCGGTGGAAGCAAGACTGAATGGAACGAAAAAATTACGGAAATTCTATCTTTGGGTAAGCCTATCGTCAGAAGCTCCAGAGTCGGAAACGGACTTGTGACTTACGGAAAAGATAAAATAACCGAAAAAGGTATATTTGCCGGAAGTTTATCGCCCCAAAAAGCCAGGATACTACTATCTCTAGCGCTCACAAAAACAAAAAACCTTAATGAAATTCAAGAAATATTCGAAAAATATTAAAATTAAAACTACACAAAAGCAAGCATATCCCGATTTTTTAGTCGAGATATGCTTTTTAAATTGAATTTTATCAAAACTCACCTAATTTGACAAACGATACTTTATTTGATACAATTGTGTTGGTGATGAAATTGAAAATGACAATTAAATATGCTTTGTGTTTTGAATATCGATGAGACATCATGCAAAGCTTAATCTATAAATCTCATCGGTCGTGCGCATAGGATTATTCTGTGCTTTTTGTCGACCGATTTTTTATTTTAAAAGCTGCTGAAGATGTTTCTCGGCAGTTTTTTATTATTTTGGAGGATATTAAAATGGGAATATTGGAAGTTAAAAATTTAACGCATTCTTTTGGAGATAAAATCTTATACAAAAACGCTACCTTTGAGCTTTTTAAAGGTGAACACATGGGCATAACTGGGCAAAACGGCACGGGTAAAACTACGCTTTTACGCTCTATTATCGGCGACCTGACTCCAGATTCGGGAGATATACGCTGGCAGAAAGGTATCAAAATAGGTTACCTAGACCAGCAGGCAAATATAAATCAAAATTTACATATTTTTGAGTATCTTAAAACGGCATTCAGTGACCTATACGAAGTCGAAAAAGAACTGAATAAGATATACAACGATATGGCATCGTCTTCGGATGAAAAATTATATGAAAAAGCTTCAGACTACCAAAACTTACTCGTAAACAGAGGATTTTATGAAATTGAAAGTACTATTTTAAAAGTTTCTGCAGGGCTCGGTATAAATGCCCTCGGTATGGACACTCCTATTAAAAATCTTAGCGGAGGGCAACGTGCAAAAGTCATTCTTGCCAAGCTTCTACTGGAAAATCCCGATGTTTTACTACTTGACGAACCGACGAACTTTCTCGACAAAGAACATATTGATTGGCTTTCTGAATTTTTAAAGTCTTTCAAGGGTACTTTTATGCTTATCTCCCATGATTTCAGTTTTTTGGACAAAGTTACAAACTGCATACTTGACATTGAGTTTCAGCAAGTAAACAAATATAACGGGAATTTTTCCAAGTTTCTGGAAGTTAAAGGGTTTAGGCGTGAAAATTATATTCGGGAGTTCCAGGCTCAACAGAAAGAAATTAAAAAACAAGAAGAATTTATAGCTAAAAACAGAGTCAGGGCATCAACAGCCAAACAAGCTCAAGCAAGAATCAAAAAACTTGAGAAAATGGACAAAATTCCACCGCCTCAGTCACCACCTAAACCTACTTTTAAACTCGTTTCTTTACCGATTTCGCACCAAAAGGCATTAAAAGTACACAGTCTGGAAATAGGATATGACAAAGTGCTACTACCTAAAATATCGTTTGAAGTAAAAATGGCTGAAAAAGTTGTCATAACGGGGTTTAACGGTATAGGAAAATCAACTCTCATTAAAACTCTTATGAAAAAAATACCGGCTATATCAGGTACGTTCAAATTCGCAGATTATGTAAAAATAGCATACTTTGACCAGGATCTGTCTTGGAAAGATCCAAACATGACTCCTCTGGAAATTATATCGGAAAAATTTCCAAAAATGTCGATAACAGAAGTACGCAAAAAACTTGCCGCTTGTTCTGTTATGGCAAAAAATGTTACTCAAAAAATCAGTACACTAAGCGGCGGCGAACAAGCAAAGGTTAAATTATGCATACTCGCAAACACAAAATCAAATTTCTTAATACTCGATGAGCCTACAAACCATTTGGATGCTCAAACCAAAGACGTATTAAAACAACAACTTTTAGAATGGGAAGGGAATTTAATACTCGTTTCTCATGAAGCGAATTTTTATAAGGAAATTGCAGATAAGATAATAAACTTAAAAAACTAAAAACACAACCGGCAAATGACTAATAATTTATAAAAAACAATACCACCGAGGACCTGAGCTCGGTGGTAATTATTATATCTATCGCTACGTAATTTATAAATTCTACTAAAAATATTCTTTTCCTAGCTTCGCTTTGATATTTTGCGCTGCTTCTTTGATAGTTCCACCAATATCTTTTATTTTTCCTTGTACCGGTTTTTGCTTTGCTGTAGAACGTTTTGAAAGAGTAAACGGCACTTTGGTAGAGAAAGCTTTGACCATAAATCCCAACTTAGCTTCTAAATACTCGGCAATTCCATCATATTTTGTGGTTTTTTCCAGCGCTCTACAAACTCTATCTATCCACTTTTTAGTAGAACTGCTGCCCTTTTTATCGGGTTTAAAATTATTCATGCATTTTGAAAATATATTTGGCGACTTGGCCGAAATCAAATACAAAGCGGTCCAATAGATGTCACCTAATTTTTCGACTTTGTCCGGGAATCCCTCGTCATTATAAGTGCATAAATAGTTAAGGTAGTTTTTAGTCACACTATTATCGCCGGCTTGTTTTAAAAACCAGTCTTTGATATCATGCGCTCCACCCTTAACCGAAGAAACTGCCACATTATCTCTGGAATATTTGACCGCCATATCGAGCATAGGGTATATATACGTTATACAGCACTTCATGTTATTAGCATCCGTGGTTTTTACAGCATTAACTTTGCGATTTTTCACAACAACTAGAATAGTCTTCATCAAATCATACGTCATACAATCCGGCAACCTCAAAGTATCTGTTGGATGCGGTACGAATTTTTTTTGAACCAAAACAGGTGGGGTAGGCTTTATAGGCCGTTTTGGGCGATGAGGAAAGCTAACATATTCATCTTTCTTTCTGATGATATATTCGGCATACTCTTGATCATATCGTTCCTTATCCGATTGATACTGCTCCCACGCCTTTCTAAACACCTCAATGTCGCTCTGATATTTATCCCATTCTCTCTTAAATATCAGCTCATTTTTCTCATTTTCGCTTGCAATTCTTGCATTCTGCTTGTCAACTTCTCTGCACCTTCTTTCATATACGGCAGACAATATACTCATAAATTTTAAAATGGTTTCATCATCCAAATCTTGATCCAAAGCAAGTTTCAAGCACTTGTCTAGCTTAGGTTTTAGATCTTTTAAGTCTTGAATAAATTTTTCTTTATCGCTGTTTTCACTTTTATACTGTGCTATTTTTGCTTTTACCCATTTTTGAAATTCTTTTGCAGATTTTTCCTGATCCATTCCTGATAAAGTGGAAGAATTAAATTTGTCAGAAAGATATTGTGTTTTAAATTTATCAAGACATTTAATAAACTCATCACACTTTTTCTTTAAATCCCCTCCTATGACGTTACCTTCTTTATCGATTTCTTCTTTTGTACGATGTAACATGATAATCAACTCCCTTAAATATATTTTTATGATTATTATATATGATTTTTGAAAATTGTCAAGCAGTTTTTGAAAATATTTTCACAATATTTTTGCAATAAAAATACACAGCTGCAAAATCCTTTACAACTGCGTAATTTATAAATTCTATCAAACACTTTTAATCTCTGCGGCTTCTTGCAATTAATATCAATCTAATGAGCGACAAAAGCGATGTAAATGCCGCCGCCAAATACGTCATCGCCGCCGCTGTGAGCACTTTTTTTGCTCCTTTAATCTCTTCGGGAGCAAGCATTCCGCTTTCTCTAAGTGCCTTCAAAGCTCTACGGCTTGCATCAAATTCTACAGGCAATGTAACCAATTCGAAAAGCACTGCAACCGAATATAAAATTATTCCCAAGTTTATGACAAACTGGTATTTTGTAGGTAAAAATAATCCCAACAAAACCAACGGCATGGCAAGTCTTGAACTTGTAGTCGTTACCGGAACAAGCATTTGCCGTAATCTTATCGGCCAATACCCAACTTCATCTTGTGTGGCATGCCCGCATTCGTGTGCCGCTACGCTTACCGCCGCTAATGTCGGCTCTGAATAAACGTTTTCGGAAAGATACACGCCTTTTGTACGTGAATCATAATAATCCGCAAAATATCCCGTCGTAGTATTTATACTCACACCGCTAACTTTATTATGCTCAAGTACATTTTTTGCCGCTTCTGCTCCTGTAAGCCCATTCGATGACCTAATTTTTGAATACTTGTTAAATGCACTTTTCACTTTTATCTGTGCAAAAAGTGTAACCGCTAACGAAATCACTATAAATACAATATAGATCGGATCTCCATAGTACCAATACATAACTGACCGCTCCCCTCAAAAAACATTAATCATTATACCATTAAATTCTAGCAAGTTTATTTCCGGTTTTCAATACTTTCAAATTAAAAATTCACTCAGAGTTTCCACATATATCGACACAAATGTGGTGGTAAAATATTATAAACAAATTTCAGGAGGTGAAAAAATTCAAAAAAAATTAGCACTCAAGGGTTGACAGTGCTAAAACCGGGTGTTATACTCATCATTGTAGGCATTTTTGCTTATAAAAATTTTTTTGGAGGTTTGATATTTATGCGTATGGTTCCATTTCATTCAAATGATTTATTCGGAGATTTTGATCTGTCCGATCCTTTCAAAGGTCTGTTCAAAACTTTGGATTCTTTACCCAGAGTTCCAAACGTTATGAATACGGACGTCATGGAAAAAGATGGCAACATCGAACTTATTATGGATCTACCGGGTGTTTCGAAGGAAAACATCGAAATTAAACTCGAAGAAGGAAATCTTATTATAAGCGCCTCGACAAGCGGAAGCAAATCCACAGAAGAACAATCCGATACCAGAAATTACATCCGCAAAGAGCGTCACAGCGGTAAGTATACCAGAAGTTTCTTCATCGGCGAAAACATCACAACCGATGACATAAAAGCAAAATTTGAAAATGGTACACTTTCTCTTACCTTCCCGAAAGATAAGCCCGATGAAGAGCCAAAAAGCAATATCGTTAATATTGACTAGGTTAAGAAAACATCTTTCTCTGCGCCTCTAAAAAAGGGGTGCAGTTTTTTATTTTATTAAACGTAAAAATCGTCAGAAATCTTGACAAATCACCAACACCAATATACAATATATTATGAAATATTAAAATACAGGTTAAGTTTTATCGGAGGTGGCCGACTTATGACAAATAAAGAAGTTTCCATAAATCAAATTGAAAAACTAGATGACACTGCTCTTGAAAATATATCAGGAGGAACGGAAACATCAGACAAAATATCGACTTTGTTGGAAGCTTCCACGATGTACATAAGCCCCCTAGCTGCGGTGGGCGCACTAGGATGCACCATTGCCGGTATGATATACCATTCGAAAGCTTCTGCAGCCGAAAAAAACAAAAATATCGAAGAAGAAGAAAAATATAACAAAACCGCTAAAAAGCTAGGCATATCCGCTGCATCACTTACCGGATTTCTCGCACTGAATTCAGTCGCACTCAGCACTTATTATCATATTTCCGACTAAAATACGACACCTCCTCCCAAAGATTAATTTTATTGTTAAAAAATATTGACAAAACATTTAAAATGATGTATAATATGTATTACAAAGAGCATGAAGTACAAATTTTTAAAGGAGGGGCCCGAAAGTGACAAATAACAAGACTTTTAAAATCGAAAAACTAGATGATGTTTCACTGGAAAACATTTTAGGAGGAAGTTTTAGTGACTTTTCGAGCGGTATATGCCTTATGGGTGCAGGTATTACGGTCATTCCCGGGGTAGTGACTTCTGCGGCGTCCATAGCTTGCAGCATAAGATCCAAAAGAACGCAGCAAAAAGGGAATGAAAAAAAATCAAACGCCTATAAAAAAACCGCAAAAACTCTGGGCATAGTATCGGGAGGATTATTGTCGGTACCGGTTTTATTGGCCGGAACAGGAATTTGTTTTATGACCTAAATACGCAGGATAAGAAATTAATTTTTTTTGAAGGAGGAAACAAAAAATGACAAATGACAAGGTTTTCAAAATAGAAAAACTTAAGGATATTACGCTCGAAAACATTTCGGGAGGAGCAACAGATACAAATCGTGGCAAGTCGATATCTATGGGATTCATCAAAGCGGGCGCAATTTCAGCCATCCCCGGGCTTGCGACCTCGGCCGCAGCAATAGCCTACAGCATAAAATCCAGAAAAGCACAGAAAAGGGGTGACAGCGAAGCATCAAAAAATTATAAAGACACAGCAAAAACTCTGGGGATAATATCAGGTGAACTTTTAGCATTGCCTCTGCTTACAGCCGGAATAGGCGGCTTCGGGCTAATCCAAACTCACTGATATGAATCCAAACATCAAAGTATTGTAGTAAAATTCAAAAAATTTTTATAAGGAGAAATTTCTATGAAAAATAATCAATCACAGGTTAAAACATTCGAAAAAATCACAAAATTAGAAGACACTTCACTCAGCTGTATATCAGGAGGCCTTTCCGACAGCGCAGACTTATGTCTTTATCAAGGAGGACCGATCCTCAATGGCGTCGGACTTTTTGGTGGACTTATCAGTTCGGTCGTAACTGCTGTTTATAGCTCGAAAGCTTCTAAAGCTATGGCAAACGGCAACACAGAAAACGCCAAAAAATACGCCGGCGTTACAAAAAAAGCTGCAATAGCCACTGCAGCTTTTGGAGGACTTGCACTTGCGGGTCAAGCCCTAACTGCTATAGCAATCAAAGACGCAACTAGAAAATACCTGTAAATATTTAATACGCAAAATGCCAAAATCAAAGTAAACTAAAGTTTATTTACCCACCAGCAAATGGTGGGTTTTTATTCTTCTCTAAAAATATTAAACGCTCTTATCAAATTAAGCGTACCGTAGCCCCACTGCGGGTTTGGATAATCTCTATTTGCATCTCGGTCGCATCCCCGTATTAAAATAAGCCTCAGTCTATTGCCCGTGAGCGCTAAAAAGTTTTTTTCTACTATCGCCCACTGCATTAAAAGCGCAGCTGCCCCTGACGTAATCGCCGCAGAAACGCTCGTTCCACTCATCTGTGTAAAACCGTTTCGAGAAACTCCCTGAACATTTACTCCCGGCGCAACAAAATCAGGCGAGAATTTCATTCCGACTGTGGGCCCCCATGAACTATTTATATAAAGGCTTTTCTCTACACTATTGTACGCTCCGACAGCTATAGTTCCCATAGCCGTCGAAGGAATTACCGTAGTATAATTCGGAGTAGGCGCAACAAATTCTATATCAGGGCTCACAAAACCCGTCATAGGCAACCAAGCATGATAATCTCCGCTTATTATCAGATCTCCGTGAAGATTTATCTCCCACGTTCCAGGAACTACGTCCGTGATTTGCACTATCGCAAATCTGCTTTCGTTTTGGTGGTATGCGATATTTACAGTAGATTTTTCGAATATCAGCTTTTTCTGATACGTCGTACCCACAAAAAACGGAATTTTATTTATTACCTCACCGGTCGGGGACTTTAGCGAAAACGAAATCTTATCCCAGCCCGAGTACCATATATAAACGCTCAAGGTCCTTGCGTTTTCCCCCACACGCACCGATATGGGCACAACATCTCCCTGATTTTCTATGGTTCCTTGTGTATGATGCTTGGCATTACTTTCATTACCCACCGCCGTGGATATAACAGTCCCTACTGAATTTGATAAAAAGGATATATAGTTTTCTAAACGATTCTGTCCGTTATGTCCGCCAAAATTTGTACCCAGCCCTAAGCAAATCGAACACGGTCTGCCAAGTGCTCCTGCTTGCTCGAATATGAATGACAATCCCAGCATTATATCAATGGAAATATACGCATTTTCTTGTTCGGGAGGCACCAAAAATTTTCTCAAATAAAATGGTGCCGCCTTTTTCAGTTTCACAACTATTAAATCGGCGTCCGGCGCTGCTCCTATAAATTCTCCGCTTTGTCGCCCCGCAGCCAAAGACGCAAGATATGTGCCGTGTCCGCTCTCATCGCTATGAGGGACTATGCTGTACGGGTCATCGCTTGCAAGTGCCTCGTTAATTTGTTCTGACGTGTAGACCGTGCCGAAATTTACCCCATAATTTTGAGGTCCTTCTGCGGTTTGATCCCAAATATACTTTATCTTTGTCGTGCCGTCCTCATAGCGAAAAACAGGATTTGTATAATCTATTCCCGTATCCACCAGCCCTACAATCACGCCCGAACCTGTGAGATTTAAGTACGGCTGCTGCTGTACGGCCGCTATACCACTCGCTTGAAGAGCTTCAGTGAATGTAAGCCCATAAACTTCGGGGTATGTACTTAAAAAATCTGAACCCAGTTCTTCAAAAATAGTTTCCATGTTTTCTTCGTTCGTACACAAAATTGCAAGGTCATTCGCCAGCACCTTTACAAGCCGTATATATGGCTTATCGGCAAGGTACGACTGAAAAGACGGCGTATACCACGCATAAAACGGCACGGTCGTCGGCAAAGCGATAAATTCATCAAGCGGTAGCGAGATATTTTCTGAGTTTGGCATGTGAATCCCCCTAATATGAAAATATTCCGAAATATTTTATACAAACAACTTTTTCAATAAACAAAGTCTGACATATATTAGTATTTGTAAAATTAACTGATCCCCAAAAATCATCACCTCATTTAATTAAACGTGTTATAATATCGGATATAAAAATTAAAACCAAAAAGGAAGATTTAATTTATGCAAAAACTGTACATGACACACCCCGTTTTCCCCACGCCAAACCCCAAACAAACTGCTGATTTTTACATTCAAAAACTAGGTTTTAATGCGGTAGAATATTTGGACTCCAAAGAACCTCATATATGTTTATACAAAGACGATATCGAAATAATACTCACGGATTCAAAGGGCCAGAAAGTTATTCCAAACCGTGAATTATATGGCTACGGATATGATATTTATATCATCGTAAATAATCAAGAAGAGATGCAAAAAGAATTTGATGGCAAAAAACTTAAAATCGTAAAAAGGCTCTCGGTAACCGACTACAACAACAAAGAATTGGTTTTAGAAGATATTGACGGCAGATGGCTTGGTTTTGGCGTAAAACTAGACTATAAAAACCGCGCAAAGTAAATGCGGTTATAAAGTTTCGTGAAAACAAAATTTAAATATAAAGGGTAACTCAAAAACAAAAATAACTTAAATATATCCATTAAAAACCCAAAGTTCTTCAAGTGCGTCATAAACGCAGAGCGTTCCATAGCCAAGGCTATTATTTGGATAACTTATTCTGCCGGTTCTTCTTGCACCTTTTTTTAAATAAGCTTTTAATCGTTCGCCGTACAAAAATGGGTCTCGGCCTTGTACTATGCCCCACTGCATAAGAAGTGCCGCAGAACCCGAAACAAACGGCGCCGCCATACTCGTACCGCTAAAAAGTGAATATCCCCCGCCCATTGACGGTGCAAGTATATCTACGGCAGGAGCCACTAAATCAGGCTTTGTATAAACTACGCTCAGCGTGTACCCACGACCTGAAAAATCTGATATTATCCCTCGTAACGAATCATATCCCCCGACTGTAATCACATTTTGCGCCGTTGCTGGTATTGTAATAGTTGCATCTATGGACGCATTTACAAATGACGTATCCGCTCCCACTTCTTCTACGGTCGGCAGATAAATATCGTAACTCCCCTCGACGATTTTTCTCGCCCGTATACGCACTTTGTATATCCCTACAAGCAGTTCCCCTTCCAGAGGGTCTATTTGAAAAAATATCTCCTGAAAAGTTGTATAAAACTTCGGCTGACCATAGCTTACTATTATCCTTGTTCCCCCTGTTCTGAAATTTCTGACCCTATCAATATACGATACTTCGCCTGTCGAACGTCCGCTCGGCAGAATAATCTCGACCGAAAAATCATCTGCGAAATTTTTCCACATCGTAAGGAAAAAAGAATTATTTTTACCCGAATAAAAGAATTCCACATCTTGCACTTCACCAGTTGAAATTCTACCCGAATAATGATGCCCCGCTGAGCCTTCATTACCTGCTGCGACCACTATCGAGGTTTTCCATTTTTCAGCCATACTGTTTATGTAAAGCTCAAAAAGTGATTGCCCGTTATGTGCGCCGTCGTTCGTACCGTAACTTATGTTAATCACAAGCGGCAAGCCGAACTCTAAGGCTTTATCCAGCGAATACTTAACAGCTCGCATAAGTTCGGTGGTTCTCGCAAAAGACGGATATCCTTTTTCGCCAAGCTTAACAATTATGAGTGAAGATTTTGGCGCAACTCCCATATTCTCTCCGTCAGACGCTCTGCCGTTTCCTGCAGCTATCCCTGCCACAGCCGTTCCATGCCCCATGATATCCACTTCCGGCACAACTGAATATGGGTCGCTTGATAAAAGAGCCTCGTTAATCTGTTCATTAGTATATTCTGCTCCTGA
>JAUNIE010000029.1:17509-19095 GCA_030523605.1 Clostridia bacterium
TGTGAACCCTTTCGGCGGTGTGCCATCGCCCGTTTGGTCCCACATACAAAGAATCCTACTCGTTCCGTCCTCGTTTATGAAGTCGGGGTGAATATACTCTATACCCGAATCTATTATCGCAACCGCAACACCCTCGCCCGAAAGATTATATCGTCCTTCTCTCTGCACTTCGGGTACACACGAACTCCTTACACTCTCCTGATAGCTTAGCGTAAGTATTTTTGGGGCTTCTACCGCCTCTATCTCCGTAAATTCCGCTAAACGTGAAAGTTCACCAAGTCTAAGCGTTACAATTGCAAAATTTTCGCTGAGTATTTCCGTTTCTACGCCAAGCCGCTGCCCTACGGACAGAATATCACCGTTATATTTCACAATGACCTCCAGCGGCGCATCACTAAAGCCGTAATATTCCGCCAGCGGTACAATATCGCTCTCAGAAATAACCGCCCGCCCTACCACTAAACTAGATAAAGACATAAAAAATCCTCCTTATCAAATTTTTATGATAAGAAGGTTTGATTTATTAACTTTTGATCGTTATAAATGCACCGTTGTTGCCACGTTTGCCCTGAGTTGCACGGTGCGAAAACAGCCAATCTTTATTGCAGGAGCTACAAACGTCGGACTTGATGATGTTTTCTGAAGGCACACCGCAATTTTCCAGAATCCTTTTATTCGTTTCTTTGATATCTATATTAAATTTACCGTTTTTATTCTTTTCAAATGTCATGCCAAGTTTCAAATTTTCAAACTCGTTTTTAACGTCTTCACCGACTTCAAAGCAGCATCGCCCGATACACGGTCCCAAAGCGCAAATAAGATTTTCTGCTCTGCTGCCAAATTTTTCCGTAAAATTACGAACTAAATTTTCGGCGATTTTTAAAACAGTACCTCTCCAACCTGCGTGCGCAAGCCCTACCACTTTTCTGACAGGGTCAAACATATATACAGGGCAACAATCAGCATGCGATGTCTTTAAAACGACTCCGGGAACATCGGTTACAAAACCGTCTACACCCGAAAAATTCAGATCCCCATTTTTTATATCTTCGTTTGAAATTACTTTTATTTTATCGCCGTGCACTTGAAGGCCAAGAACAAGCTTGTTTCTATCATAGCCAAGCGCATTACAAAAAATTCTATAATTTTCTTCAACATTTTTAGCACTTTCTGAGCCTGCAAGATAGAAATTCATAAAGCTAAATTCATTTTTGCTCACTCCTCCGTACCGTGTGGAAAAGGCGTGACTTATATTTGGATATTCCCCGAACTTTTTAAAAGTTAAATATCCTACTTCTCCGCTAAAATTCAAATCCATGGTTTCGCTTTTGAATTTCACAATATCACCTCACATAAAAATCTTCAACATTTATATTAGTTTTATGTTTTGAGATTGTCAATCATACCCGCAAAAAAACACAAAATAATGCGAATAAAAATATTTTTCTTGATCCGTTTAATAAGGTATTGACTTGCACGAAATTATATGATATAATTGGTTTTGGAAGATGGCTCGTTGGTCAAGCGGTTAAGACACCGGCCTCTCACGCCGGTAACATGGGTTCGATTCCCATACGAGTCACCAA